>NZ_DASWTF010000034.1:0-374189 GCF_036402275.1 Steroidobacter sp.
AGAAGTCGACGACGGCCTGTGGTCCGTATGGTTTATGGCGCACCTACTCGGACGCATCGACCTGCGCACCAAGAAGATTACCTATGTCCCGGTGTAAAGGATGGACCTGGACTGGTGTAAACGATGAACCCGGCTGGACACGCTCCCGGCGACGCGAACCACTGCGGCCTCCGACTCCTGTCCATGTAGTCGCAACGTAACTTTTATTCCTGCTCTGCTCTTCGGTAGCTCACTTAGGGCACGGCCTTAACCTGCTCGGTGCAGTTGTGACATGACCTGCAGTTTTCATTTGGCGCGACGCCATAAGTGGGAAACCCCTCATCAGGGTTCCGACCTTCGCTGTCGAGACCCACCAGGAGCGTCACCACCGGAACTGCAATGAAACTGTTTCTCACATTGCTCGTCACTCTGTCCGCGCTGCTGCCACAGCAAATATTTGCTGCAGAGCCACTCACCGCGAGCCTGGAAGCTCACAAAGTCGTAGCCGTCACAAACGGTAAGGAACAACTCACCAGCGCGGCGGAAGCGAAACCGGGCGATGTGATCGAGTATCGGGCCACGTACAAGAATGTTTCCAAAGCGCCCTTGCACTCCGTGATGGCCACGCTGCCGGTGCCCGCCACTGGAGTGGAACTGATGTTGAACAGCGCCACGCCAGCTGGCGTGGAAGCCAGCATCGAAGGCACACAGTTCGCGCCCGTCCCGTTGAAACGACTGGTGAAGATGCCGGACGGCACGCATCAGCAACAGCTCGTTCCCGCCACCGAATATCGATTCCTGCGTTGGCCGCTGGGCGACCTGCCTGCCGGCGCTAGTAAAACGGTAAGCGCCCGAGTGCGCGTCACCAACGAACCGACTCTGACCACGAGTCAGAAGTAACCCTCAGCGCGCAACACCTCGGGCACTCACATGTACAGCTGTATCAGTCATTACGTTCGCAAGCCGCGAGCCTTGAAAAGCGCGGCGCTGCTGATCATCGCCGCGATCTCGGTGACGATTGCGCAAGCAGCGCCGCCGGCGGGGGCGACGATCGGCAACCAAGCATCCGCGACCTATTCGGATGACTCGCAAATCACACGCACAGTGACTTCGAACACCGTCGTAACGACGGTGCAGCAGGTGGCGAGCTTGATCCTCTCCGCCGACGGCGCGAAGACAGCCACGGCCGGCGGCCAAGTGTTTTATCCGCATACGCTTGCGAATACCGGCAATGGCCCCGACACGTTCGCGCTGAGCTCAGGGGAAAGCGGCTCGTTCTCCTTCACGACACTTCAGTTTTACGCCGACGCCAACGGCGACGGCATACCCGACAGCAACTCGCCCATCACCTCGACGGGACAAATCGTCGCGGGCGGTGCTTTCAACTTCGTCGCCGTCGGCGCCGTGCCGAGTTCGGCCGTTGTCGGCAACACCAATGCCTTGACGGTGACGGCCACCAGCGCGTTCAACAACTCGGTCGCGGATTCCAACATCGACACGACGACGATCACCGCGCAGGGCGTGATCACTGTGACACACGCAATCGACACCGCGGCCGGCCCGTCGCCGTCAGTGACAGCGCGGACGTTGTCGATCACGTACACGAACACTGGCAACACGGTCGCTACCAACGTGACGTTGGCCAATGTGATTCCTTCCGGCTTCACATACGTCGCCGGCAGCGGGCGCTGGAGCGCAACCGGCAGCACCGTCCTCACCGATGCGGCAAGCGGCAATCAGAGCGGCATCACTTATGACTTCGGCGCGACGCAGTCGGGTCGAGTCACGGCGGTCATCGCCTCGGTCGCTCCCGGCGCGAGTGGCACACTCACCTTCCAAGTCAATGTGAATTCGAATCTGGCGCCGGGCGCGCATGCCGAAACCGCAAGCACCGCGACTTACACGTACCACGATGGCGCCAGCACCGTTGCAACGGCGAACACCAACACCGTTCAGTACACCGTCCAGCAAACCGTGGCTGTGCAGGTCGACCCTTCGACCGTCGCGTCGTCGGTTCAAGGCGGCACGGTGAGCTTCACCAACCCGGTGATCAACAACGGCAACGGCGTGGACACGTTCAACATGACGTTGGTCAATAACGCCTTCCCCGCTGGAACGACGTTTCAATTGTTTCGCGCCGATGGCGTCACGCCGCTCACGGACAGCAATGGCGACGGCGCCCCCGACACTGGCCCAATGAATGCGGGCACGACGCGAAACGTCGTCGTGGAGGCGACGTTGCCGACGGGCGTGGCTGGCGGTGGGGCATACACCATCGATCTAGTCGGCCGCTCCTTGATCGATCCGACTCAGTCGGACAGCGGCACGGACACGTTGACGACCATAAGCGCCAGCTCGGTCGATCTCACCAACAATAGTGCGAGCGGCTCAGGCGTCGGCGCTGGTCCGGAGCTCTCGGCAGTTTCGACTACGGCAGTCGCACCGGGGAGCACTGCTCGCATCACGCTCGTTGTTTCCAACAGTAGCGGCGCCGCCGACACTTATAACCTGAGCGCGACCACGGATAGCTCGCTGAACACGATCACGATGCCTGCCGGCTGGTCAGTGATGTTCCGTGATGCCAATGAAAACATCGTCAGCAATACAGGCGTCGTGAACGCCGCCGCGAGTCGCACGTTTTACGCCGATGTGACTGCGCCGGTCAGTGCCGCCGCGGACTTCGACATTTATTTCCGGGCAATCTCTCCGGCGACGGGATCGTCGGACGCCCTGCATGACGCGATCACTGTGAATACGACACGCACGCTCGTCCTCACCCCGAGCAACACAGGCCAGACGACGGCGGGCGCGGCGATCGTTTACACACACACCCTCGTGAACACCGGCAACGCCACTGAAGGTGACGGAGTGGGCAGCAGCGTCGCTCTCAGCATTGTGAGCACGGCCGGCTTCACCAGCGTCGTGCATTGGGATCGAAACAATGACGGCGTACTCGATCCCGCCGATCCCATCGTCACCGACCTTGCCACGCTGACCGGCGGCACGAATGGCGCCAGCACCGCGGCTGGCTTGACGCCGGGTGAGAGTGCGCGACTGTTCGTCAAAGTCACTACTGCTCCGGGTTCGCCGATTGGCCTCAGCGACACCGCTACCTTGACGGCCACAACCACCGGCGTCATCAGCGGCGCGGCGGCTCCATCGGCGGTGTTTGTGACAGACACGACCAGCGTGATCGCGTCGTCGGTCACGCTCGTCAAAACCCATGCGCTCGATCAAGCCTGCGACGGCACAGCAGACTACGCGTTCACTGCCTCGAACTTCGGCACGGGCGCCTTTCCGGGCGCATGCTTGCGATATCAAATTACGGCGACGAATACTGGCAGCATGGATGTTTCCTCGCTGATCGTCAGCGATGCGACGCCCACGTACACGACGTATCACGCGACCGTGCCGGCGGCGTCGACGGTCGGAACCGTCTCTGCACCGGCAGGCGGGGCAACGGGGACGGTTCAGGCAACCGTTGGCACGCTGAGCCCAGGCCAGAGCGCCACGCTGACCTTCGGCGTGCGAATCGATCAGTGACGGCCCCGGTAGTGCAACCAGAGACCGCACTGCATGCAGCGCCCGGTCCCAACCTGCCTGCGCCCGCTCCTTCTGGTGACACTCGCGGTAGCGGCGCTTTTCACTGCTGCGGCGAGGTCACAGACGACGACGGCTTCCGCCGGCTGGCTGGTCCTCAATCAGGCGCATGCGTCGTATCTCGAGCACCCTGGCGCACCTTCAGTCGCGCTTTCATCGAATGTGACCCAAGCGCTGGTGCCGTTGGAGCCGCCGCATATCCAGTGGTACAACGACGCCGGCTTCAGTCGCCAGGCGACCGTGGCTGATCACGGTCAGTCGATGTACGTGCAGGTAACATCCGATGGCTGCGACGTGAATTCGCAGAGCGTCGATCACGTGCGGATCGTCATCAGCACCGACGTCTCGCTGGACGAAGAAATCTACGACGGCGTCGAGACCGCTGCCGACACTGGCATCTATCGCATCGTCGGCCCGGTGCGCCTCGCCGGCCGCCGCACGGCGACCGTACAGCACAACGAAGTCCTCGAAAGCAGTCTGCAGGACGTAGTGCAAGCGTGGGTGGACGGCTGCGGCTCCGGCACGGCGTCGGATTCGCTGCTCATCGATCCTGCAGGCATTTTGTTCGACAGCCAGACGAACGAACCAATCAGTGGCGCAACCGTCCGCCTGATCGATGTGACTGGCGCGGGCAACGGCGGCTTCCCGGGCGGTGCCGCAGTCGTCTTTGGATTCGACGGTGTGACGCGATTGCCAAGCGAAGTTGTTACATCCGACGACGGCACGTATCAATTTCCGTTGGTCGCGCCCAGCGTGTATCGGCTGATCGTCACGCCGCCTGGCGATTATCGTTTTCCGTCGACGGCCGGACTCGATGAGCTGGCTGTTTCACGCTTGGTTCGAGCGGGATCGCACGGCCAGGACTTCGAAGTGAATGTCGATACCGGCACGGTGTTCCTGGATATCCCTCTCGACAGCCCTGCCGACGGGCTGTTCCTGCAGAAAAAAGCATCGCGCGATGCCGTCGAGATTGCGGACACGCTGCAGTACACGGTTGTCATGCGGAACACCAGCGGACTCGATCTGTCGCGGCTCACGCTCACGGACAGCTTGCCACCAGGATTCTCGTACTTGAAGAACAGCGCCAGGCTCGATGGCGTCGCGATAGCGGATCCGAGTGGCGGCAAAGGGCCGATTCTCGAATTCCCCCTCGAGACTCTGGAGGCGACGGATCGCACACTGACGTATCGCGTGGCCGTCGGCCCTGGCGCTCACGAAGGCGACGGCGTCAATCGCGCTGTCCTGCGCAGCTCTTCTCCCGCCCGCAAAGTTAGTAACACTGCTTCTGCTGCCGTGAAGGTTGAAGGGGGCGTGTTCGACGACCGCGCTTACGTGCTCGGCAAGATTTTCGCCGACTGCAACGCGAACTCTGTTCAAGATGCCGGCGAGCCTGGCCTGCCACGCGTACGGCTGTATATGGAGGACGGCAGCTTCGTCATCAGCGACAACGAAGGGAAGTACAGCTTTTATGGCGTGTCGCCGAGGACTCACGTGTTGAAGGTCGATGCGACCACTTTGCCGGCCAATGTGACTTTGATGCCGATCTCGCAGCGTCATGCGAGAGACGGCAATAGCCAGTTCATCGACATCCACCGCAGTGAGATGCATCGCGCGGACTTCGCTGTCGGCCCGTGCAGCGACTCGCTGATGCGCGCGCTCGCGCCCGCTGATGATCCTTCAGACACCGCCGAATCGAACAGCAACACTCTTGGTCGTGAGTTGAATCTCGGCTTAAAGAACGAACTGAAGCCCGCCGGGGAAGCCAACGTTGGCGACACCCGCGGCGTTGCGGCCAGCGGCATCATCGGCGATACCACACAGAAGCCAACATACTTTGCGAATACTTCTGCTGTAGTCGCCATGGCAGAGACGGCGCGCGGAGCGACCCTGCAAGCGAGGCTCGCCGGAATCGATAACAGCGCCGACTTCGTCGGCTTGATCGACGGCGATCGGCTGGGCACCCGCCAGATCACGGTGGTGGTGAAGGGCCCGGCCGGTTCGACCTTTGATCTCAAGATCAATGATCGCTTGGTTACTAGTGATCGCGTTGGCACGCGCATCGTCGACAACCAACGCAAGATCGAGGCTTGGGAGCTCATCGGAGTCGAACTGAACCCCGGCCGCAACTCTCTGCAGCTCGTGCAGCGTGACCCTTTCGGTAACGCACGCGAGATTCGCGAGATCAGCCTGATCGCGCCCGATCAAATGGCTCGCATAAACGTAAGCGTTCCCACAGCAGGGGTGCCCGCCGATGGCGAACACGTCGCGCATGTTCGAATCGACCTGAAAGACGAGCACGACGTTGTCGTCGCCGCCCGCACGCCCGTGACACTCGAATCCACGCTGGGCACGTGGGACATCGGCGATCTGGATCCGAACGAGCCAGGCACGCAGATTTTCGTCGAAGGCGGCCAAGCTCAGTTCCCTCTGCGCTCTCCCACAACGCCGGGCACAGCGATCATTCTTGCCACCAGCGGCCACGTTTCCGCGGAAACGCATCTCAACTTCGTGCCGGCGCTGCGCCCACTCGTCAGCGCCGGCCTGATCGAGGGCACGCTCGATCTCAGCAAGTTCGACATGAATGCCCTGACGCCCGCGCGTCGCGAAGACGGCTTCGCGCAAGAGCTACGCCAATTTTCCGCACGCAACGGCGAGCTGACCGGCGGTGCGCGCGCCGCATTGTTTCTGAAGGGCAAAGTACGTGGCGACTACTTGCTGACTCTCGGCTACGACTCCGACAAGGATTCTCGCGAACGCCTGTTCCGAGACATTCAGCCCGATCGTTTCTATCCGGTGTACGGCGACAGCTCCGTCAAAGGCTACGACGCGCAATCCACCTCGCGCCTATACGTGCGCATCGACAAGGATCGTTCCTATTGGCTGGCCGGCGACTTCACCACGCAGAGCTTGAGCCTGGAACGCAAGCTGGGCGCCTACAACCGCAGCCTGACCGGAATCAACGAGCGCTACCAGCGCGGCCCCATCGCCATCGATGCATTCGCAAGTCACGACAATGCCCGCCAGGTCGTGGAAGAGATTCCGGCGAACGGCACATCGGGCCCGTTCTTCCTCAGCAACACCTCTGCATTGGAAAACAGCGAGCAGGTCGAGATCGTCACCCGCGACCGTGACCAGCCCGCCGTAATCCTGAGCGCGATTCCTCAGCAGCGCTTTACTGACTACGAAATCGAGCCGCTCACCGGACGCATTTTGTTCCGAGCGCCGATTCCCTCGGTCGATCAGCACCTCAACCCAGTCTCCATTCGCATCACCTATGAAGCCGAACAAGGCGGCGAGGACTTCTGGACCACGGGCGTCGACGCACAGGTGCAGCTAAACAAAGTCGTCAAGCTCGGTGCGGCCGTGATCGACGACCAGAATCCCGAGGAAGAACGACGCATATACAGCACCAACGCGACCTTCACGCTGGGCAAGCACACGCAACTCGTCGGCGAGATTGCGCATACGCGGCCCGGCGATGCCGCTAACGGTAACGGGCAACGCCTTGAGCTGCTCCACGATGGCGCCGACCTGCAACTGCGCGCGTTTGCCAGTCACACTGACGCGGAGTTCGACAATCCGTCTTCCTATCTCTCCGCCAATCGCGAGGAAGCGGGTGCGAAGGCCAGCTATTCGATCACGGAGCGATTGCGCATCCTCGGTGAAGCACTACACAGCGCCGATGTGACCAACGACGCCTCGCGCAGGGGCGGGTTGTTCGGCATCGAGCAGAGCTTCAGCTACAACATCAAAGGTGAAGTGGGCCTGCGGCGCGTGAACGACGAGTCCGCCACTGGCGAGACTTCGAACACGACCAGCGTTAGCACGCGCTTGACGACGCCGCTGCCCTTCTTCAAACGCGCGGCACTCTTCGGCGAGTACGAGCAAGACATCGCCGTTTCCGACAACAAAGTCGTTGCTGCCGGCGGCGAATATCGCCTCGCCGGGCGCAGCCGCCTGTACGCGCGACACGAGTTCATTTCTTCGCTCGCAGGTCCCTACGAGCTGGATCCGAGCAAAGAGCGCAACACCACCGTATTCGGCGTCGATACCAGTTATCTGACCGACAACCACGTTTTCAGCGAGTACCGTATCGCCGACGCTCTCAGCGGTCGCGAAGCTCAGGCCGCCATCGGTTTGCGCAACGGCTGGCAGCTGGCGCGGGGCGTTCGCATTCACACGACTGCCGAACGCGTTGACGCGCTCGATAACGCCTCGCAGAACGAAACATCAGCGCTGACGGGCGCGCTCGAGTACACGCGCAATTCCTTGTGGAAGGGCACCGCGCGCTTAGAACTCCGCGACGCAAGCAACGGTGACGGCTTGCTGTCGACCTTCGGCTTGGCGAGCAAGCTATCCGACGAGTGGACCTTCCTCGGCCGCAACGCATACGCCCTGACGCGCAACGATAGCCAGGACGATCGCGCCCAGGAACGGTTGCAACTGGGCTTCGCCTATCGCGACAGCGACACCAATCGCGTCAACGGACTGTGGCGCTATGAGCTCAAAACGGAAGAAGGCGTGGAGATCGACGTAAAACGCGTCGTGCACATCTTCTCCACCCACATGGACTATCAGTACGCCGGTCGCACGCTCGTGCGAGGCCAATATTCCACTAAGCTCGCCCACGAAAGGACAGCTGAGGGTCGCTACGACACCAGAGCCCATCTGGTCGGCGGCCGCGTCACTCGCGACGTCGGCTCGCGCTTCGATATCGGCGCACACGTTCGAGCGCTGATGAGCGAATCGTTCTCGTCAGGCCAGGGTGGCGTCGGGGCGGAGCTCGGCTTCTTGATGATGAGTAATCTGTGGTTATCCGCCGGCTACAACGTGCTTGGCTTTCGTGACGACGATCTCGCCGGGGACGAATACACGCGCCGCGGCGCCTACCTGCGCATGCGATTCAAGTTCGACGAATCGTTGCTGGGGCAGCTGCAATGATCAGGAAATGCAGCGCTAGCTTGTGGCTTTGCATGGTGTTGCTCGCGCTGTTCAGCGCCACTGCAGCGCATGCGAGCTGCACCGATCAAGGCTGCGTGATGACTGGGCCGCGGCTCGCGAGCATCGATTCCACGCAAGTCGCGCTGCTCAATGCGCTGCTCGGCAATCTCACCGGGTCCAGCGTCAACGTGAATGTGTTGGACTGGCAAAACCTCGCGGGTGGCAGCGTGAACGTGGTGCAGATGCTCAATGTGTTGCAAACCTCGCTGAGCGTATCGAGTCCGTCGCAGGCGCTGGCCACGAACACGACTTTGCTCCAGATCCTGAACGCGGCGGCAGCTGCCACTGTCGGTGGTAACGCCGCGTCGGTCTCTTCATCGCTTGCGAATGTCGCCGCACCTCTCAGTGTGCCTTTGGGGAATATTGCGCTCGGCGATTTGCTCAATATTACAGGTGCGGCTGGACAGACGAGCATCGACGCGCTGGACCTGGTCGTCGGCTTGGTTCAGTTGTACAACTACCGCAACGTCGTCACGACCAGCGCGCCCGTTGCAGTGAGCGCCGCAGGCGTAACCGGGGTCAACAACGTAACGCTCGCCGCGCAAGTGATCGAGCCGCCGCTCTATGTGTGTGGGCCGTTCGGCACCGCTTTTCACAGCGCGGCCATTCGCATCAAGCTCAACCTGACATTGCCGGCGCAGGCGCCGCTGCTGAACATCCTCAATGGCATCACGGGCGTTACGAACTCCAGCGTGACGCTCGGCTCGGCTCTTAATTTGTATGTCGAAGTGGCGCGCGCCGAAGGGACCATTGGCACGCTCAACGCCATCACCAACACGTTCAGCGCTCAAGTCACGCCGGGCGTCGCGGATATGTACATCGGCTCGATCTCCGACAACGTGTTCTTCAATCGTGCGGCGACGATCACGCAGGCGAGCTTCACACCCGCTTCGTTCGGCACTCTGTCGCTGACTGCGCTCGGATTGATTCCGGTTAACGGCACCATAGCCATCAAAGCGTATGCGCGCGGTCAGTTGCCTTCGCCGACCACGATGAACTTCAGCCCGCCCTATCCTCAGACTCAGACGGCCTCCACCGGCGCGGGCTTCGCGGCGAATCTGGTGAGCACGTTGCTGGGAAATCTCACGGTGTCCGTGACGTTGAGCTCGCTGCCCATCGTGAATCTGGATGTGCTGATCGGCAACGTGCTTCGACCGACCATCAGTAGCACCCTCTCGCCCATTCTCAGCGGCTTGACGACCATCGTGATCGATCCGTTGTTGAGCTTGCTCGGCATGGAGCTTGGAGAGGCGGTCGTGACAGCGTATGGCGTGTATTCGCTGTGCGCCGTGACTGGCAATGTTTATAGCGACGCCAACCATAACGCCTTCATGGATCCGTCCGAGGGCGGCACCGGCCAGACTTTGTACGCGAAGCTGATTCAAACGTCGTATCCGACTCGAGCGTTGCAGGTTGCGACGGTCAATACGTCCACTGGCGCTTTCAGCTTCACGAACGTAGCCACCGATAGTTACGCTGTTCTGATCGACACGAACAATACGGCGACCGATGTGGCTATGACGACGCCGGCAGCCTGGTTTCCGACGGAAGTCCCGACGATGACTCGCGCGCTCACGATCGCCACTCGCGATGAGCCGAATCAGAACTTCGGTCTCTTCAATGGCAGCAAGCTCACGGGGCGCGTGTTCCAGGATGATGGTGCGAGTGGCAGCATCGCTAACAACGTCGTTCGCGAGATTAGTGAAATCGCTCTGCCGGGTGTGCCAGTGCGCGCGACCGACGGCACGGGCAATGTGATCTACGATTCGACCAGCACCGTCGGTGACGGCGCGTACACACTGTGGATTCCCGCGTCCGCGGGCGTCACCGCGGTAAAGATCACGGAAGCCAACACGGGATCATTCGTGTCTACCGGCGCAGTCGTTGGTAACACGGGCGGGAGCTACGATCGAGCGACGGATACCGTCACGTTTACCAATGCGGTCGGGACGGTTTACGTGGGTGTGAACTTCGGCGATGTGCGGGCGAATCGATTCGACACGGATGGGCGACAAAGCATCCTGCCGGGCAATGTCGCATTTTATCTCCATCGCTATGTCGCCGGCACCGCGGGCGTCATCACGTTCAGCGCCACAGCGCCTGGCACTGCCGGGTGGAGTCACACGCTGTTCCTGGATACGAACTGCGATGGCACGATAAACGGTGCCGAGGCGCCACTATCCGGTGGGATCCCTGTCGTCGCGACCGAAAGTGTTTGCATCCTGGCGCGGGTGTCCGCATCCGAGACGGCAGCTTATAACGATCAGTATCCACTGGCGCTGAACGCGACCTTCGCCTTCACCAATAGCTCGCTCATCGATGCACTGGCGCGCAACGACCTCACTGTCATCGGCGACCTCGGCGAAGCCGGCCTGCACCTGACCAAGACCGTTGACCGCGCCAGCGCGCTGCCTGGCGAAGCGTTGCTCTACACGATCACTTACACGAACCACAGCAGTGGACCGCTGACCACGATCAAGATTCACGACTCAACGCCGGCGTACACAGTCTTCAACGCCGCCACGTGCGGCACCTTGGCCGCCGGCCTCACCAACTGCACAACCACGACCGCACCCACGGCTGGGGCCACAGGAAACATCGAGTGGACGCTGACCGGCGACCTGCTGCCAGGAGCCACTGGCACGGTAACGTTTCAGGTGACGATCCAATAAACACTGCTCTGCTCCCTCGAACCCACCGCCGACGTTTCTGCGAAGGTCGCTGGGGGTATGTCCTCCCGGCAATTGGGACCAGCAGGGACGCTGGCCCAATAGCGTACGAACTCACAGGCGAGAATGCCGGTTAGCCATAAGCGGCGGGAAGTCAACGCCGCGATTGGTGATGGTGGAATGGACGTACAAGCAGGCGACACGCGCCAGCGTGGCGAGGCGGGTGCAGCGGTGCCGGGAGGGCATACCCCCGGCGGCCTTCGCGAGCCACCGACGTTTCCTCTTCATACGCATTGGCTTGCCCACCAAGGCGGAGACGAGTACGCTTCCCATCCCTTCTTACCAACCCAGAGAGAGAGGTCCAGAGAACTATGACTGCGCGAACTGCGATCTCCGCCGGGTTGCTGCTGCAAACCACTCGGGTCGGTACTCGCTGATCTGATTGCGCCCGCCACGCGGCGGGCCTTGCGTTCACCCCGGCGTTGCTACGCCCGTTCCTCGCAACAGGAGCGGATGTCGTGTCGCATTCCATTGGGGTTCACGCATGTCATCTTCCGCCTTTTCTCTGGCCCGCCTCGGCTGGCGTCCCTTTCATTCGCAGCAACTCACGTTGCAAGACCTCGACACCGCTCATCCCGCGCGCGTGTCCAGCGTGCATCGAAGCGGGCTGATTGTTATCTCCGAGCAGGGATCGACTACGGTCACAATCCCGCCGCGCTTGCTCGAATCTCGCGAGCTGCCGATCACCGTCGGCGACTGGGTCCTGATCGAGCACGCTGCACCTCGCGTGCAACGCGTCCTCGCGCCGTACTCCGTGATCAAACGTCAGGCCGCTGGCACAGATCATCGTGTGCAGACCATCGCAGCGAATCTGGACACGCTGTTCGTAGTCACCTCCTGCAACGACGATTTCAATCTGTCGCGGCTGGAACGCTATCTCGCGCTAGCGTACGAGGCACAAGTGGAACCGGTAATCGTAATCACCAAGGCCGACTTGTGCGCCGATCCCGACGCTTACATCGACCAGACCAACACGCTGGGCACTAATGAAATCACCATCGCCGTGAACACCATGGACACCACCGTAGCTACGACTCTGGCTCCGTGGCTGCAGCCCGGCCAGACAGTGGCATTCGTCGGTTCCTCCGGCGTCGGCAAGTCCACGTTGGTGAACACACTGATCGGTCAATCGCATCAAGCAACGAGCGGCATCCGGGAGGACGACAGCAAAGGACGGCACACCACCACGTCGAGAGAAATGTTTCCGCTCGAAGGCGGCGCATGGATCATCGACACGCCCGGCATGCGCGAGCTCAAGATCGGCGCGATCGGCAGCGGCTTACGCACGGTATTCGACAACGTCGAGTCGCTCGCCGGGCAATGTCACTTTCGCGACTGTCGCCATGAGTCCGAAGCCGGCTGTGCGGTGCTCGCCGCTATCGCAGCTGGGAATCTCGACCCGCGTCGGTTGGCGAGCTATCGGAAGCTGCAGCGCGAAGCCGCTCTAGCCGAAATGTCCACTCGCGAGCGCCGCGCCCGCGATAAGCAGTTCGGCCGCATCACGGCATCCGCGCTGAAGATCAAGGAGAAACGCAAACGTTGACACTGGTCGCTCACACGCTTGAATGAAGATTACCGACACGGCCTCGTGCCCCGCCCATCATCACTCGGGAGGCAGGAACCCGCCGCTCGGCGGCGGGTTACTTATCAGTCCAAGTATGAGAGTGAACGGATATGGTCGATCAAACGCAGGCGCTGGACTTCAAGCTTCGGTTGCGGGAGCGCGCGGCACAGCTGCGCGATGAGTTACAACGTACGCGCGCGAAGTCGGTCGATGAGACGCCGGGGAATGTTGCCGAGCGCGCACGGGACAGCGAGGACGATTCGTTCGCGACGTTGATCGTCGACACCAATCTCTCGGAGATCGAGCGAGACGTGGACGAGTTGCGGATGATCGACTCGGCGCTGCAGCGGATCAATGCAGGCACTTACGGCAACTGCGTGGATTGCGGCCAGTCGATCCCGTTTGCTCGCTTGCGAGCAGAGCCAACGGCGGAACGCTGCGTGCAGTGTCAGGAGTTGTACGAAAAGACGCACGTGTCAGCCCGCACGCCGAGCCTCTAACGCACATCTACAGACAGGGCGGCGTCGACTAGTTCGGCGCCCGGTCCGGATATCTCTCCAGCACTTTCGCCACGATCTCACGAGCCTCGTCCTCGTTCAGCTCGGCCTTGGCGAAAGTGGCGTCGAGCGAGCCGCTCCACACTTGCGCGTTCTTGGCGGCATCGACGATATCGATGGTGAAGGTCCCGGCCTGTTCGTTTCTTTTGCCGATGGGCAGGCTGACGCCGATACCGCCACCGATGCCGCCGGAGCCGCCGCCCGCGCCAACGCCGACGCTCGGTTTGTTTTTCGGCCGCTCGTGGACGTCGAGCACGTAAGTCACGCGGCAGTCCGCCTTCTCGGCCTCGGAATAGCCCTTTTCCTTGAGCTTCGCGAGCACCTCGGTTTTCACGCGCTGCTCCGTCAGCGTCGCCGGCTGCTGCGGTGTCGGGATCCATGCGAACGTCTTGCAGTTCGGCAATCCGCCTTCCGCCTGGTCCACCCGCACGCGCGAGGGCGCTGTCGCCGTGCAGCCCGCAAGCAGCGCGACACACACCATCAAGCCCGGAAATACAACAGCGGTTCTCATGGAAGCCTCAAGGATCGTATTCGTAATGCCATGGTTCATACGGCGATTGCAGCGGCCCGCGGAAGCGTGTGCCCTCCATGGCTATTTGCAATTTTCGAGTCCAGCCCGGCTCATCCCAATTGCGCTTGACCGTCGCCGTCTCGGTAGGCGCCACGATAGCGCCGTCCTTCATGATCTGGAAATCGATGGCTCGCAGCTGGCCGTGCCGGGAAATCCCCGGCGCGGCGAGCGGCGCGGCCGTCGGCGGACGCCAACGAGTCAGAAATTGTTTGAAGCGTTGCACCGAATCTGCTTCGTCCGGCGAGCCATATGCAGGCTTGCCGATCTCGGCCAGCGCCTGCTTGTGCAACGACGCAGCCACCTTTGCGACCGACTTGTTTGTATTGAAACGAGTGATCTGCAGTTCCAGGCTGCGCGCTTCGGTGTTGGCGTACAGGGTGTAACCGGGATTCTGCGCTTCGAATCGCTTGCGCACCCGTTCGGTCTCATCGAGCAAGGCGCGATATTCGGGCGATCGCGTGTGCGCGTGGATCTCGTCGCTCGACCAGCTCCAACGCGTGCGCAACTCGCCTCCGGCGCGAAGGTACGCCCGCGCCGCCAGTAAGCGCCTTGGCGTACCCTCGATCTCCTTCAGCGCGGCCGCGGTCTTTTCCGGCAGGCTCGAAGCAATGTGCTGCACGTAACGGTCGAGCGCATCGTCGGTCGACGCCGTCGCGTGCAGCGGCGCAAGCAGCACGACCATGAGCGTCATAATGCCGATGCGCCTCGCCATTCATCTCCTCACATCACATCGAAACATCACATCGAAGGCGTCACGGTGGGCGGCGTCTCGACTTCTTTCTCGATGACGATGGAGCCCTTCAGCACCAGCGCGGCAATCGCGCCGATGGCGGCGAGCTGTGGCGCGAGCAGCGTGCCCACGACGCCCAACGTCAACGGAACGTCGATCAATACGCGACCCTCCTCGTTCTTGATGATCACCCGGCGCACGTTGCCCGCCCGGACGATCTCCTTGAGCTTGGCCAGCAGGGTATCGCCGCTGAACTGAAATTCTTCTGAACGCGGCGGCTCGTTACGAGTGCTCTCGGTCATGGCAGTGTTCCCTCCGGAAAACGGTGAGTTCATCCGATCAACTCCTTGAGCTTGGTGTGTCCCGTCCGCGACATCGGCAGCTTGGTGCCATCCGACAGGATGGCCAGCCAGCTGTCCTTGCCGTACAGGTCGATGCGCGCCAGGCGTTCCACGTTCAGGATGAACGAGCGATGGATACGCACAAAACGCGTGGGATCCAGCTGAGTTTCCAGGTCGCTCATGGTTTGTTGCTTGCGCAGCCGTTTGCCGGCGGCGGCGAACGACAGGTAATCGTCCTGCGCCTCGATGAAGTCGATGCGATCCATCGGCAACACGTGCACGCGACCTTCGTGACGAATCAAGATGCGCTCCAGCGTCCGCCCCGGCGGACGCGCGGCGGCGGACAGCTGCTCCGCCGACGGCGCGGGCGTCTTGTTCCGCAAACGCTCCGCGGCCCGTTCGACAGCCGCGGCCAAGCGCGGCGGCTCCACCGGTTTAAGCAAATAATCCACGGCATGCACTTCGAAGGCGCGCAGCGCGAACTCATCGAACGCCGTCGTGAAGATCACGGCGGGCGCGCGTTCCGCGAGCAATTCCAGCACTTCGAAGCCCGACAGCTTCGGCATCTGGATGTCGAGAAACATCAGGTCGGGGTTGAGCTCCTCAGCCAGCTTCACGGCCTCGAAGCCGTTGGCCGCCTGACCGACGATTTCAATATCGGGCAGCTTGGACAAATGCTCGGCGAGGATGGAGCGGGCCAGGGTTTCATCGTCGACGATCAGGACACGCACGGGAGCTTCCTTCAGGAGGTTGCCGATTGGCTGCTGACGGCCGGCAGCAGAATCGAGACGCGGAACGCGGTCTCGCTGGCGTCGACGTCGACGCTGGCGCGATGACCGCACAATGTTTCTACACGCGAGCGCACGTTGACCAGGCCGACGCCGGTGCTGCGCGAGGGCGGCCGGTCGGGGTCGCACGGATTGGCGACCACCAGCTCCAGAAACCCTTCACGCCGACGCGCTTGCACGCACACCTCGCCGCCCTCGAGCAGATGCGCCACCCCGTGATGAACCGCATTCTCTACCAAAGGTTGCAACATCAGCGGCGGCACGGCCACATCCTTCACGTCATCGGCGATGTCGAAACTGGCGCGCAACCGATCGCCGAAACGCACCTGCTCGATGGCAAGGAAAGTTTCGGCCAGCGACACTTCCTCGGACAGCGGAATCGCCTGCTGCCGCGCCAGCGTTAGGCTCTTGCGGAAGAAGTTCGCCATCAGGAAACACATCTGCCGCGCTGCCTGCGTGTCATTGCCGATCAGCGCCGCCACCGAGTTCAAGCTGTTGAACAAGAAATGCGGATCGAGCTGCGCGCGCAGCGACTTCAACTCCGCCTCACGCGCCAGCACCTGCAATTCCAGCGCGCGCCGCTCGGCGTTACGCGAACGTTGAAACGCGCCGGCCAGATAGTGACCCAGCACCGCCAGCGACATGCCAATGGCGCCGGCGAATATCAGCAGCGGCAACACACTCGTCGACGATTCGGGGTAGACCTCGCCCTCGGGCACCAGCCACATCGCCCACCCGTAGGCGATGGCGATCCACACGATCAGCGACACGATGCCGGCGATCGCCCAGGTGATGACCATGCGCACCACGGGCGTGTCGTCCGCCGGCATGGCCTGAACGATGTACCAGAACGACAGCGACTGCAGTCCGAGCACGATCGCCACTGGCACAGCGAATTCGAGTGACCAGTCCACTGGCGCATTGCCGCCGAATACGAATACGACGGTCAGCAGCAGGCCGAACACCACCCACACGCCGAGGTACAGCATCAGCCGCCGGCGATGTTGGAAGATCGGGTGCATCAGTTTTTGATCTCGACGCCGGCCATCACGATCATGCCCCTGATGACCAGGTGCTTGGTCGGCACGACGGTGGTGGGGCGCCGCTTGTCGATGAAGCCCGCCAGCAGCGTCGTGACTTCGCTGGTCACGGTCCAGTCCGGCGGCACGAAGATTTCCACGCCGCCCCAGAACGAAAACACTTCGACCACGGCGGTATCGCCTTCCATGCGCGCGCTGGTCAAGTCGAGCTTGATGCCGCCCATGAGAGCATTGAGATCGGCGCCGCGGAAGGGCCGTGAAACGGGGCGCAATTCATGCGCCGACAGCAGTGCGAACGAACGCACGAACTCGGCGTGATCGTCGGAAGTCGAGCTGCCAAAGTTGGTAGCACCGGGCGTGTGACTGGCAGCGCCGCCAGGTCCACCAGGACTGCTGGGACCGTTGGTCTTTGGCGGTGGCGTGGGGTCGCTGCTGCCCTTGGGCGGACCGGACAGCGAACGAAACACCAGCACGCCGCCGATGAACAACAAAATGCCCGGCACCAGCACGTCGCGCAGATCGAAGTGCAGCCAGCCGAGTCTGGCGAGGAAGACCCAGGCGCCGACCGTGATGAACACCCAGCCCCAACTGCGGGGGCGCTTGTGCTCAGGATGGCGGACCATGACGACGCCGACCGCCACGAGCACGAGCGGCCACAGGAGACGTATCACGTGGCGCGCGTCCCACCAGCCCAGGTTGTCGGCCAGCAGCAGGCCACCAAGCAGGATGATTACGATGCCGACGATGAGTCGGGTCGAGAATATATCGCGCGGACCCTGCGGCGAGCGCGGATGCAAGGGCCAGTCGAAACCGTGATCGTGATGGCGATCGCGCGCTGGATCGCGATCGGGATCGCCAGGTGGAGCAGAATTCATGAGACACCGTTACCCGGACCGCTGCCGGCAGTCGGCGGCGGCCCATCGTCATGCCGGTGCAGGATGAACCCGAGGCCGGCCGCGATCACGAAGATCGGCCACGCGCCTCCCCAGCCCAGCCCCCACCAGTCGAACAAACCGAACAAACAGTACAGGCCGGTGGCGAGCATCCACACCCCGCCGACCCGATCGAGATGGCGACTGGGCATCGCCAGCCCCCACACGCCGAATGCGATCAGCAGCCATGGCAAATACTGCCACCATCCCACCGGCAGGCCGAAGCCCAGGTTCACCGCCAGCATCAACGCGCCCAGCACCAGCAGGAAAATACCCATCACCAGCCGGGAGCGGCGCGGGCGCTGTGCGGATTCATCTTTCATCGAGCGACTCCAGCCGTCGCCGGCCGGCAGGTCGATGCGGGACAGTGACGGATTGACGACCATGGGCTCCGAACTTAAGGACTGCCGGGCGGCCTTGCCAGCAACTACCGGTGAACGGCGGATCGATGCCGGTAAGCGCACCGGCTTTGAGGCAAGGTTTGCGGCGTCGCCTGTCTGCGACCCCAAGGCTGGCACATCGCCCATCGGGCATTGTTAAGATCCGTGCCCATGAAACGGTCATCACGGAACAGTTGGGCTCGCTCATGGCCCTTGCTCGGGTTGCTGCTTTCAGCCTGCGCCAGCTCGCCGCCTGAACGCGGCGCGAGCACCCCTGCCGCGGCGGACAGCAACGACGTGGACCAGGTAGCCGCCACGGCGCTCGCGCTTTGGGGTACGAACGCCGCCAACAATGGCTCGCAAGCCTTGTCGCAGATCCGGCGAGCGGCCGATGCCGCGCCGGAGCGCCCCGACATTCAGTGGCTTCACTTGCGAATCTGCATCGAAGTGCCCGGATGCGAACCGCAATCCGTCGAGACTCGTATGCGCAAGCTCGCTCCGAATAATGGAGTTGTATGGCTGGGTCCGCTCGCGCGGGCACAGCAGCGTGGCGACGCGCGAGCTGAAGAACAGATTCTCGATGCGATGACCAAGGCGACTCAGTTCGACGTTTACTGGACGACGCTGATCGCACGCCTCGCTCCTCCTTTGAGCCGCACGCCCGTCGGCACGTCGGTCGCCCAGCCCCTGCCCACGCCGTTGACCAATGCGATGAATTCGACGGTCGAGTGGCTGTCGGCGTTGGATACTTCCGCGTTCAAAGCCTTGAGCACCGCGTGTGACGAACAGCATGTGCGCGAGCCCGCGACACGAGCACGTTGTGAACAGATTTCTCAGGCGCTGCAGAAGAGCGACACGACGCTGGCCGAGGGCATCGGGCTTGGCATCGCCCAGCGCTTGACTGTGCCGGATTCCGCCAGCGCGCTGCAGGTGACGCAGAAGGTGCAGACCTTGCGTCACTTGAATCAGTCCTCGGGCGCGGTGGTCGCCGCTCAGGTGGAGAAAGAGAAGTTTTCGGAGCAGATGTTGAAGCTGATGGCGCAGCTCAAAAAAGAACAGGATGTTTCTCGCGCCATTCTGCGCTGGGCAGGCCAGCCGCTCACGCCCTGATTCATCTCGGTGCAAGTCTGGCGTCCCCTGGCAGCGACGTCAGACGTCTGCCCTCAGTCAATTGCGAAGTTTCTCTCAGCTGCATTCGCGGAGTCGTGACGATGTCGGGCATGCCGATGTAGTCGATATGCTCGACGCGCGCCCGCCACACCGGCGGCGCGGATGTCACGGGTAAATATTACCCGAAAAACAATCCCAACCAACGACTCTCACACGGAGCACCGAGTGGCACTGAGATCATGCTTGCTTGTCTTCTCAACGTTCCTCTGCGCGTTTAGCGCTCACGCCCAGGATCAGTTCAAAGGCCTCGGTTTTTTCATGGGCGATCCCACGCCCAGCAAAGCGGAGCCCCGCTATGACGCATTCGTGCGACAGGTGAAGCAGCGGCCGAACTCCACCAACGTCTTCATCGATTATCACGAGCCGATCTGGAGCTCGGGCGCCTACGATGCTCAATGGAGCAGAAATGCAGCCTGGCACGCGGGCGAGCTGGCGTTGTTGTGCTCGGCGGAGTATCTGAATCGGTTGGACGCCGAAGGTCGCCCGAACATCACTCCGCTGATCAGTGTCGGCTTGACCGACGATCATCACGCCTATCGTCTCAACCTGTCGCCGAGCGATCCGAACTACGGCAAGTACAGCGAGGCGGCGGCGGTGCGAATGATGCAGGACATCGCAAACGGCAAGTACGATCGCGACGATCCGGCGACAGGCCGGCATCGCGTCTGGCCGGCAATTCTCGATTCCTTCCGCAAGCAGGGCTTCCGCAAGCTTTACCTGCGCATCGGCTGGGAACAGAACGGCGATTGGTATGGCTGGCAGGTGCGTAGCGAGGCGACGAGAGCTGCGTATATCGCGGCATGGCGACATGTGGCCACGCTGGCGCACAACTACGCGATTGCTCACGGCATGACCATCCAGACTGTGTGGAGCCCGACGGCCTCGTACACGAACGACGGCATCCCGGAGGCGAACAGTTATCCCGGCGACAGTTACGTCGACGTCATCGCGCCCACCGCTTACAGCCCGATATGGAACGCGACTCGCTCGCCGGACGGCACGGCTTATTACGATTGGGGCAGCGGACGGAATGTTTCGTTGTCGCAATGGCTCGCCAATCCCGTGAACCGCCGCAAGATCTGGGACTATCCGGCCGCGGATTACTGGAACCCGAAGCGAGGCTGGGGTATTCCTGCCGCGATCTCGTTTGCTATCAGTCACGGCAAGCCTTTCGGTTTCTCGGAAGCTGGCACCGGAAATGCGGGCGTGACCACGCGGGGCGGCGGACCTATCGACGAAGGTTCTTATCCCATCTATCTCGCGCAGCGACTCGCGGCGGCAACAAAGCAAGGCCTGCAACTGCGAATGGTTGAAATCTGGGCGCAGCCTTCGGGCAGCGATGACGCGACGTTCCTAAGCGGATTGCGGCCGCTCGAGGCCACCGGCTGGAAAGAATTCGGCGGCATCATGGCGGCCGTCCAGGCGCAGAAGAATGTCGCCAAGGGCAAGCGTGCGTATGCCAAATCCACCCAGAGCGGCTTGCCTGCCTCCTATGTATCGGACGGCAACACCTCGACCCGGTGGGCCAGCGTAGCGGGCGATGACAAACAATGGATCTATGTCGACCTGGGCCAGCGCTATCCGATTTCGCGCGTGCGCCTCTCTTGGGATGCCTCGTATGCATCCGAATACACGATCCAGACGCTGACCAGCGGTACGACCTGGAGCACCATCTACAAGACGACCGCTGGAAATGGCGGCGTGGACGATATCAGCAGGCTGTCCGGCTTGGGTCGCTACGTCCGCGTCTTCGCCCACAAGCGCGGCACGCAGCTTAAGAACTATTCGCTGCGCGAGATCGAGATCTACCCGTAACGGAGAAATCCCGGCGGCTGCGTTACGCAGCCGCCGCTTGTTTCTGTTCGGGAGCGCCGAGCGCTTCGGTCAGGTCTTTGAGCAGTTGCGCGAGGTCGCCCGTCATCAGGGTGAAGTCGATGTCGAACTGCTCGGCGGGGTTGCTCGATTCGCCATCGGCCGGCTTGTCCTTCTCGACCAGCAGGAACTCGATCTTTTTCACGTGCAGCTTCTCGTTCAGCACGAACGAGACGCGATCCTTCCAGGTGAGACCGAGGCGCGTGGCGTACATGCCGCCGGAAATCTGCGCGCGGATTTCCTTGCCGTCCAGCGGGTGGCGGACATAGCGAATCGTCGGTTTGCTCTGATCCGCAGCCTGCAACTCGCAATCGTCGTCGATGGTGAAGAACGTCGGCGCATCGCCGAGCATCAGCCACGCAGTCAATGCCGACGAAGGTGAGCGCTCGGTCTCCAGCAGCGTGACCTGCAAGCTGCCCAGGGTATTGCGCAGCGTCTCGACCAGATCTTCCGCCTTCGCTTCGCTGGACGCATTGACGACCAGAAAGCGATTGACGGGGTCGATCCACGCGTGTGTCACGGTCTTGCGCGTCAGCGCGCGGCCGCGAAGTTCCTCGGTGACGCGCATCTTGAGCTCGCGCATCTGCCGACGGCCGACGGGATAGCCCTGCTCCTTGGCCATCTCCTTGGCGCGCTCGGTGGCCACCTGCCGGATCACGGAGCCGGGCAGTAACTTCTGATCCACGCCGTACGCGATCAGGTGCTGGCCGTTAACCGTATGGACGTAACGCTCCAGGTCGCTGGAGAACACCCAGCCCTTGCTCTGCATATCGAAGCTGCCGCATGGCAGGAGCTGCCGCGCGGCCAGTTTGTCTTCCAGCTCAGTCGCGGAGACAGACCAATCCTCGGGCAGGCGATAGACAATGAGATTCTTGAACCACATGGGCGGACGCCGGCGGAAAACCGCGGAGTATACGTGGCGCAGCCGGCCCGACCAGTCCTTGCATTTCCGGAAAAACTCGTGCAGCGGGCGGGCGGCCGGCGGGGCGTGAATAACGGCGGCTATCGCGTTCAATCAGCACGGAATCGCCGAATTCGTGGGTGCGGTAGCCAGCGCTGTTCAGGGCGTCATCTGCGCGGCCGAGCACGGCTTTGTCGGTGAACGCTTGCAGCAACTCGTAGTGGCTCGTGCCCGGCTCGTGCGTACCCGACAGAATCACGTCGACGACGCGCAGTTGCGTCTGCGCCCCAATCCGGATATTCGCGACGCTCTCGCCTGCCGCCACAGAGCCGAACGTCGCGGCGCTGTGCTCCAGTGCTCGCACAACGGTCGTGCCGATGGCGATGATGCGACGGTCTTCGCAAAGCGCAGCTGCGATCGCCTCCTCCGTGGCCACAGGGATTCGGTACGGCTCGTCGAAGGGCAGCATGCGGTCTAGCTCCTCGTCGCCAGTGGAAGAGATACCGGCCGCGTGAGTCAGGGTCGCGAACTCGATGTCACGAGCTTCAAACGCCGCGAGCATCTGCCAATCCAGCGCGAATCCGGCCGACGGCGGCTCGTACGCCACGGGCTCACCCGCGATGGCAGTCCACACGTCCCAGAGCGCCAACGGCTCGCTCAGGTGCGCGTATTGAATCGGACGTCCGTGCGTGGCCAGCCCTCGCCACAACTCATCCGCCTCGCCTTCGAAACGCAGCGAAATCAATCTTGGATGATCGAGAACGCGTTCGATGCGCGCCGTGAGCGAGCCGAGCTTCAGCTCATCATTCGGCTGAAACGCGGGCGGCGGAGGACGGTCTTCTGTGCGCGTGTGATAGTCGCCTGCACCGAACACGACCGCGATGAAGCGCTGCGCGTCGCGAGCTGCGAGCGACGGTTTTCCGGCGAGTCGTACTTCGACGCTACGTCCAGTTCGAACGTGTACGCCATGCAAGCTCGCCGGCAAGGTTGCCGCGTCATTCGCGATGACCAGATCGCCGGGCCGCAGAAACTCCGTCAGTTGAGCGCGGGGCGCGTGGCGAATGGCGCCGCGCTCATCGATATACAACAGGCGCGCGGTCGGCGGACGTTGAACGGGACGATCGGCTGGAATCATGAGGCATACCTCAATGCCGGCCGGGCCGGCAGCAAGTCACAAATCGTTTCCGCCAGCTCATGCGCGGCCTGCGCCGGTGGCTTGAGCGTGGCTGGATCGGCATCGGGCAACGCGGCCGCATGCATGGGTGTGTCCATGTCGCCCGGATCGAGCGCGATGAATTTCACGCCTTGCGCCGACAGCTCTTCGTTCCAAATGCGTGTCATGTGCGCGAGCGCCGCCTTGCTTGCTCCATAAGCGCCCCATTGTGGGTACGCGTTGACAGCGGCATCGCTGGAAATGTTCAGCACCACTGCGCCCTTGCCTTCACGTGCCGAAGCGGCGAGCGAACCGAGTAGCGCTTTGGTCAATCGAAACGGGCCGAGCACGTTCGTGACCAGCGCGCGTTCGAAGTCTTCGCATTGCGTGTCACCGAGCAGCGCAAGCGGCACAGGACCGAGATCGGATGCGTTGTTGACGAGCACATCCAGCCCTCCGAGCCGGCCCGTGACTTGAAGTGCGATACGATGAATGTCGTGTTTGTTTGCCACGTCACCGACGATGCCGTATGCGGACTCTTCCGCCGCCACCGCTGTGACACGCGCATGTGTGCGAGCGACCAGAGCAACCTGTGCTCCGCGTCGCGTGAGCTCTTTCACCAGCGCCAGGCCGAGGCCGGACGTGCCGCCGGTGATCGCGACTCGCACGCCATGTAGATGACGTCGAGAATCGAGCTGTCGTTGCGTTTGCATAAGGTCTCCTTCGATGACAGCATCTTAGAGACCTTCTTTTCGCAACCAAGCGCCGTGTCCAACGTATTGGCAAACGGTTTCCACCCTGGACATCATGAGCCTGTGCGTCGTTGAGCGCTTGTTGATTAGTGCTGTGAATTGGACCCTCCATGGACAAGCCCGAACTCGTCGCCGAACACCTCGCGCGCAATCTGGTTGCGTTTCGCCAGGTGCGCAATCTCACGCAAGGCGCTCTGGCCAAGAGCGCCGATGTTCCGCGCTCGACGATTGCCAATCTCGAGTCGAGCAACGGCAATCCGTCGCTCACCGTGCTGGTCAAGGTTGCCAATGCGTTGGACGTGCCTCTCGATGAGCTACTCGCCTCGCCCCGAGCGAAGGTGCGCAAGTGGTCACGAGATGAGTTGGCAACGCAGAGCGCTGGCCGAGGGATCACCATTCGATCGCTGATCCCGGAGCGGGTGCCCGATGAGGTACTCAACGTCATGGACTTCGCGCCCGGCGCGTCGATGCGAGGCTCGCCTCACTTGCCGGGCACGCGCGAGTTCTTTACGTGTCTGTCAGGGCACGTGACCATCTTCGTCGCCGGCGACCGCTTCGACCTCGCCGCCGGCGATGTGCTGGCGTTTCCGGGCAATGTGCCGCATTCGTATCGAAATACGGACGCGAACCGGCCCGCGCAGGGCGTGTCAGCCGTGTTGTTGGCGCGCGCCGGTGTATAACGCCGCCGCAGGGTTTTTCGTTCAAGAACGATAAACTTTTTGTTTCGCCTGCGGTGGGGTTTGGGAAGAAGAGGCGTCGGTGGCTCGCGCCGTCCGAGGTGACCTCCCTCCTTCCGGCACCGTGCTCCCCCTCAGTCGCGCTATCGCGCGACGTCGTCGGGTCCCGTCCCTGGGCGCCCTTGGCCGAAAAGGTCCCTCTTTCTCGACAATGCCGGAAGAAGGGCGGTCACCTCGAACGTCGCCTGAACGTGCGTTGCACATTCAGGAACAGCTCGCCGTAGGCGAAATAGAAATTAAACATACATTTCTGAAGAAGCGACCGCGGTAGCGGCCGATGACTTATCGGGCGGCGAAGCCGCAATTCAACCGTCGGCGACTTTCAGGATTAGCTTGCCGAAGTTTTCGCCGCTGAATAGCTTGAGCAGCGTCTCCGGGAATGTTTCCAAGCCGTCGACGATGTCTTCGCGGGTCTTGAGCTGGCCTGCTTTGTACCAGCCCGCCATTTCGCGACCCGCCTCTGCGTAGCGATCGGCGTAATCGAACACCACCATGCCCGTCATGCTGGCGCGATTCACCAGCAGCGACAGGTAGTTCGCCGGGCCTTTGACCCCGGTCGTGCTGTTGTACTGTGAGATCGCGCCGCAGATGATGATCCGCGCCTTGCGCGCCAGCTGTGTGAGCACGATATCGAGAATGTCGCCGCCGACGTTGTCGAAATAAACATCGACGCCCTTGGGACAAGGCTGGCGCAGCGCCTTTTTCACATCTTCGGCTTTGTAATCGATGGCCGCATCGAACCCGAGCGATTGCGTCAGGTAATCGCACTTCGCCTTCCCGCCGGCGATGCCCACCACGCGACACCCTTTGATCTTCGCAATCTGTCCGACTACCGTGCCGACCGCGCCGGCAGCGCCTGAAACAACCACCGTCTCGCCCGGCTGCGGCTTGCCGATGTCGAGCAATCCGAAATACGCCGTCATGCCCGGCATGCCGAACGTGCCGAGATATACCGGCAGCGGCGCAACGCTAGGATCGACCTTGGTGAGTCCCTTCCCATCGAGCGTGGCGTATTCCTGAACGCCGAGGCTGCCCGACACGAAATCGCCCGCGCTGAACTTGGGATGCCTGGACTCGATGACCTTTCCGACGCCACCGGCGCGCATGACTTCGCCGAGCTGCACGGGTGCAATGTATGACTTGCCCTCGTTCATCCAGCCACGCATTGCCGGATCGAGCGACAGATACAACGTCTTCACCAGGACTTCGTTATCGCCGGGCGCACGCGCCGGCTCTTCGACGTAATTGAAGTCACTGCGCTTGACCGCGCCGACAGGTCGGGCTGCCAGACGGAACTGATGATTCGTGAAAGTCATACTGCCTCCGAGCATCGATGCCGGAGGCAAGCATAAGGGATGCGCACGTAAAAACTAGCGGCCCATGCTACCGCAGAGAGGATTACCGCTCCGAAATTTCCTCGGTGCTTTCCTCGTCGTCATCCATGTCGTCGCTATCGTCCTCGTCGCCGCAGTCCGGTCCCAGCCAGCGGCCCTTGATATTGCCCTTCAAGGTGAATGCCTCCGGGCCTTCGCCGGTGGTCAGATCCAGATCGCCCGTCATGGTCTCCGGCGTCGGCGTGGTCACGCGAAACAGGCCGGTGCCCTTGATCTTGCCCGTGCACACCATGCGGATTTCCTGACTGTTGCGTGTCGTGCGCACCACGGTCTGCTTGCAGTCTTCGGAGCTTGCGGACTGGAACGGCCTGTCCAGATCCTCCTGCGTGATGCACTCGCTGCTGACTTCCTCTTCCGGCTCTTCGGCGGCGGCAGCCTCGAGATCCGCGATCATTTTGGCGCGCTGCTCGGGCGTCATCTTGTCCGTCAGCTCCTTCGGCAGCGGCGGAATGCCGCTGAAGCGCATGATGGAGGTCATTTCCCACAAGCCCAGCTTGACGTTGAGCTTCTCGGCCCCGGCGGCGCTCAGCGCGGTCAGCAAAAGAGCCGCAACAGCGATCGTTTTCGGGATATTCATCGTTTTCTCTGTCGGTTCTCTAACGAAGGAACGTGGCGCGGATCCACGGCGTTCCGGCATACCACCGGCGCGATTTTTCACCGCAGAGGTGTGATGTGGCAACTCGAAAGCTCTCCCGCTATCGCGCGATGCGCGACTTCACCAAGACGGCCGAACCGAGCGGCCGGCAGAAAGTGGCCAAGTCGCCGCAACTGCGTTTCGTCGTTCAGAAGCACGCCGCGACCCGCCTGCATTACGACTTGCGCCTCGAGCTCGGCGGCGTCTTCAAATCCTGGGCGGTCACGCGCGGGCCGTCGTTGAATCCTCAGGACAAGCGCCTGGCGGTGGAAGTCGAAGATCACCCGCTGGATTACGGCGACTTTGAAGGCACCATCCCGAAGGGCCAATACGGCGGAGGTACAGTACAACTTTGGGATCGCGGCTACTGGCGACCGATCGGCGATCGCTCGCCCGAAGAACAGTTGAAGCGTGGCGAGCTCAAATTCGAGATGGCCGGGACTCGTTTGAACGGCAGCTTCGTGATCGTGCGCATGAAGAACGATCGTTACGGCGGTAAGCGCACCAACTGGTTGTTGATCAAACATCGCGACCGGTTTGCGGTCGACGCCGCAGCGATGGAAGAGCTGATGGAGGAAGATCGCTCGGTGGCCTCGGCCCGGCCCATGGCCGATATCGAGGCCGGGAAGGGACGTTCGCCCAAACCGTTCATGCTCAAGAAGGCCGGCAAGGCGAACGCGGTGTGGCACTCGAACCGTGGCTCGGATGAAGACACCTCGTCAACCCAACGAACTGCGGCGACCAGAGCCACCGTGGCAACCAAGCGAGCTCCCCGCAAAACGGCAAGCGCTTCGACCAAAACACGCGCGCGCGCAAAGAAAGCCTCCGGCAGGCACGCGCGACTACCTGACTTCATCGAGCCCGAGCTGTGCAAACCCATCGACCGCCCGCCCGGCGGCGCGGGCTGGGGACATGAGGTCAAGTTCGACGGCTATCGCCTGCAACTGCGCATCGCTAACGGCGATGTGACTTTGAAGACACGCAAAGGTCTGGATTGGACAGAGAAGTTTCAGTCCATCGCCGATGCGGCTCGTGAGTTTCCCAACGCCATCATCGATGGCGAAGTCGCCGCGCTGGACGATAACGGCTCGCCCGACTTCGCGGCCCTGCAAGCGGCGCTGTCCGAAGGACGCACCGAGGACCTGATTTTTTTCGCCTTCGATTTGATGTACAGCGACGACGGCGATCGTCGCTCGCTACCGCTCCGCGACCGCAAGGCCGAGCTCAAGGCGTACCTGGAGGAGCAGCAACAAGACAGCACCACGCTGATTCGTTATGTCGAGCATTTCGAGACAGCGGGCGACGCCGTGTTGCAGTCGGCGTGTCGCATGAATCTGGAAGGCATCATTTCCAAGCGACTGGATTCGGCGTATCGCTCGGGCCGCGTCGGCGACTGGACCAAGGCGAAATGTCGCGCCGGGCAGGAAGTTGTCATTGGCGGTTGGACGCAGACGGACGGGCACTTCCGCTCGCTGCTGGTCGGCGTGAACCGTGACGGTCATTTGGTGCATGTCGGCCGGGTCGGCACGGGGTTCGGCGGCGACAAGCTGGCGACGCTGTGGCCCAAGCTGAAAAAGCTGGAAACCAAGGAGAATCCCTTCGGCGGCAAAACGGCGCCGCGCAAAGGCGCGGACGTGCACTGGGCCAAACCGAAGCTGGTGGCCGAGATCGAGTTCGCCGGATGGACTGGCGGCGGCAATGTGCGTCAGGCCGCTTTCAAAGGCTTGCGCATGGATAAGACGGCGAGTGAGATCGTCGCGGAGACGCCGGCGCCTGCTGAAGAAGTCGATGTCGTCGAACCGAAGCCGAAAGCCGTTGCTGGTAAAACGGCAAAGAAACATTCCTCCGCCAGAACGAGCAAGTCTGCGAGCAATGGCTCCAACGTCGTCATGGGCGTGCCGATTTCCAGTGCGGACAAGCCGCTGTGGCCTGACGCCAACGACGGCCGCCCGGTGACCAAGCTCGACCTCGCTCGTTATTACGAAGAGATGGGCGAGTGGATCATGCCGCACATCAAAGGCCGGCCGTGTTCCGTGATTCGAGCGCCGGACGGCATCGGCAAGGAACGTTTCTTCCAGCGCCATGCCATGCAAGGCACGTCGAACCTGATCACGATGGTGAAGGTGTTCGGCGATCACAAACCCTATCTGCAGATCGATCGTGTCGAAGCGCTCGCGGCTATCGCGCAAACCGCGGGCATGGAGTTGCACCCGTGGAATTGCCAGCCCGACAAACCGGAGACGCCCGGTCGTCTGGTGTTCGATCTGGATCCAGGGCCGGATGTTCCGTTCACGGCGGTCATCAACGCCGCGAAGGAGATCAAGGAACGCCTTGAAGCGTTGGGACTGGTGGCGTTCTGCAAGACCACCGGAGGCAAGGGATTGCATGTGGTCACGCCGCTCGCCGACTTCAAGAACAATCGCTTGAAGTGGCCCGAGGCCAAGGCTTTCGCGCAAGGCGTGTGCGTGCGCATGGCCGAGGACAATCCCGATCTGTACGTCGTGAACATGTCGAAGAAGCAGCGCGGCGGTCGCATCTTCCTCGACTATCTCCGCAACGATCGAATGTCGACTGCGGTGGCGCCGCTGTCGCCACGCATGCGTGAAGGCGCGACTGTGTCCATGCTGGTGAACTGGTCGCAGGTGAAAGCCGGTCTCGATCCGACGCGCTACACCATGCGCACGGCCGCGAGCTACGTAGGTAAGGCCACCGAGTGGCAGGATTACTGCGAGGCGGAGCGGCCGCTGCAAGATGCGATACGTAAGTTCGTCCAGGGCGATCGTTCCATGGGCGCATCGAAACGGTCCCGGAAGACAACCGCTCGCAGCCGCGCGAACCATCGGCGGCACTCGAATCATTCGCATGCGGTGACGTAACATCGACGCATGAGAAAGACTGCGAGCGCCTCGATCGCCCTGTGCTGTGCATGGATTGCGCTGCCGGCGTTGGCGGGCATCGGTGATGATTTGAATCAGATACGGCGCAAGGGTTGCGACGGACGGCCGGGCGTCGCGCAACCGTTGCGTTCGAATCGTGATCTCGATGCAGCCGCGCGCGAGTGGTCCAAAGGCGGGCGGCTGAGCGATGCGATGGAGCGATCCGAGTATCGACACACGGAGTCGGCTTCGATGCGGCTCGAAGGATCGAGCGATCGCAACGCCATTCTGAAAGTGCTGCGGGAAAATTACTGCGACACCATCACCGATGCGAACTTCAAGGATATCGGTGTGTATCAGCGAGGCGATGCTTTGTGGATCGTCGTCGCGGCGCCGTTCGTCACGCCTGCGGTGAAGGACTCTGCACAGGTGAGTCAAAAGGCTTTAACGCTCGTGAATGCCGCGCGCGCCAAGGCTCGCAAGTGTGGCCGCTCGTCGTTCGATGCTGTTCCGCCGCTGAAATTGTCGGCTGGCTTGAATCGGGCGGCGCTGATTCATAGCCAGGACATGGCCAACAAAGATTTCTTCGAGCACAAAGGCTCGGATGGCAGCAAGGTGAGTGACCGCGTGACCCGCGTCGGTTACACATGGCGCACGGTTGGCGAAAATATCGCCGTCGGCGCACAGACGCCGGAGGCCGTCGTTCAAGGGTGGCTCACGAGTCCTGGCCATTGCGTCAACATCATGAGCCCGGGGTTCACCGACATGGGCATCGCCTTCGTCGTCGATCCCAAGAGCGAGGCGGGCATCTACTGGACCCAGGTGTTCGCGACACCACGATGAAACGCAAGATCGTTTCGTTTCACCAGGATGAAGAGCAGCACTGGGTGGCGCGGCTCGACTGCGGTCACGATCAGCACGTTCGTCACAACCCGCCTTGGACCAATCGGCCGTGGGTGGTCACGCCCGAGGGACGCGCGGCGGCCGTTGGCCTCGAACTGGACTGCAAGAAATGCGATGAGGGTCGGCCGCCGGATTGACTCGTCCCGCTGAATAAAAAAGCGCCGAGGATTTCTCCTCGGCGCCTTTGGTGCACTTTCGAACAGGCTTTTGGTTACTTCCGCGAAGCGCTCACTGAACCACCGCCCTCAGCCGACACACCACTGCGCGAAGCCGAGGCCGATCCATTCGCACCGCCCCCCACATCCAACCCACGCGACGGCTTAGCAGTGCTCTCGGTCTGCGCCGGCTCAGCGGTGTCCTTCGCCTTGCTCGCACCGATCAGACCAGAGCTCGCGCTGCTCGACTGCGTCGCGCTGCTGGCGTTAGACGCGCTCAGCAAGCTGGAGCCGGTCGTCCCATTCGACGCGCCCAGCAGACCAGCGCTCGAACCTGCCTTGCTTGGCTCGCTATCCTTCGCGGGCTGTGAAGCCTGCTGAGTTGCGTTAGAAACATTCGCGGCCTCGCCGCCAGCGAGCTTGCTCGGCTCGACGCTCGGCAGATCCGTCTGGGGCACGGCGCCACCACTCAGCGCACCACTGCCCGCGCCTTGCGCGGTGCCGGCGAGGTTGACGCCGTCGCGACTCACACCGGAGGTCGCAGATCCAGCCACATCGGCAGCGCCTTCGATCTGCACGTCGTTGATCGCGGTCGCGGCCGTTGCAGCGGCGGCCGAAGCGGTGGCCGTGGCCGCTTGACGCGTCTCGCCAACTTTCGCGCGGGTCTCATCGACCTTCGCAGTCGTGCGATCACGCACGTTGTCCGTGGTGTTGCGCATTCGATTCGTTGCTCGCTCCGTCGTATCGCGAGTCGTCCGACGCAGCGTGCTCGTGTCGAGATCGGCGCCAACCGAACCGTGCAAGGCGCCCTGCGAGCTCATGCTCATATCGCGCATTCCGCCGGTCAGTCCGCCACCCAAGCCACCACCCACACCGCCCAGCACCTGCGCATTCACAGCGGCGCAATTCAAAGCGGCAGCCATCGCAACACCGATCAGCATGGAACGAGTCTTCATGGGGTCACTCCTATCGGCAGCAGCCAATCTGCCGCCTTTGATAGGAGTACGAAGCCACTCGCCGATTTCTTCCAACACCCGCGAAATTTTTTACTTGACGTAATCGGACCCGAACCGGCCCGCTCAGGACGGACAGCCCCAATTTGGAGCCGGACGGGTTCAGCAGTCTGAAACCCGCACCCCACCTAAAGGCAGCGGCAGGGTCGGGTATGTCCTCGCCGGCAATTGGGACCAGCAGGGACGCTGGCCCAATAGCGCTACAGGGAGGTACAAGCAGGCGACACGCGAATAGCGTGGCGAGGCGGGTGCAGCGGTGCCGGGGAGGACATACCCGGCCCTGGCGCTGCCAGCCACCGAGGCCAATCCGCAGAAGCTTATCGCGATGCTATCTGTTCGGACGGACGAAGGTCGTTGCCGACGAGGCCGTTGCCATAAACCTTATCCAAACCGCGCGCCCCCAGGTCCGTGGCCTGCGCAACGAGCGCAGAGACGGCCGCGTCGGCCTGATCTTTACTAATGACGCTCAGCTGCCGAGCCAACAACCCAGCCACAATGGGCGCGGCGAAGGACGTGCCGCGAACGACGCCGAAGGGCGACTCGATGCCGGCGGCGGACATGTTGGCGCCCGGGGCGGAGAAGTCGACGTGTTTGCCGCGACAGGCTTCGACGAGTACGCGCTGTTTGGCATCGACGCCGGTCACGGCGACGACAGAGGGATAGGCGGCAGGGAATAAAGGCGGTGCGCTTGGTCCGTCGTTGCCAACGGCAGCGACAACGACGTGGCCCCGCGTGGTCACAACGCGAATGATCTGTTCAAGAAGAACGTTCGCCGGCCCGACCAAACTGATATTGATCACCGGCACCTTCTCGCGCGACATCCAAGCGAACGCCTCAGCGACTGAATCCACAGCGCCGCCTGTGGCCAGCCCGCAGTAAACATCGGCAGCAAACAACTCGGCGCCGGGCGCGGCGCCATGAAACACATCGCTCTGTCCGACCAGCAACGACGCCACCGCTGTGGCATGCGCACTCGGGATAGGTCCCGCGCACCCATGCTCGTGCACAGTCACACCGCTGAAGACAGGGTGCGAGCGCTGCACGCCGCCGTCGATCAAGCCAATCTTATGTGTAGTAAGAGCAGCCCCGCGATCCGGCGCGGCCGCGCCGGCCGGGGCCGCAGGCGACGCAGCGACCTCGCCGCTCTCCAGATACACATGGTTGTAATCGTAAGTCCCTTCCGGATCCTCACGACGCAGCCGCTCCAACGCACGACGAGTGGACATCCCCGAGGGCGCTTGCAGGACGACGATGGTGACATCGAGCCCTTCCAACGTCCGCGTCCGCCCAATCCCAAAACCTGCCGCCCGCGCCCGATCGAGCGCCGCCTGGGTGGGTGACAGCGCAACGACTTCGTTGCGAACGATGGGCGCGCCCCGCGGGTCCGATTCCAAAACGGTCCGATTGGTCCGGAGCAGATTCCGAATCCGCACCTGCCGCAGCTCGCTCAGCCGACGCGGGTCCGCCTGGTCGAGCACGCCATTGACGGTTCGGTTCAACGAATCGGTCGGCAACCCAGGCAGATTGGGCACCTGCACGGGCAGGCCAACCTGCGCGCGCGCCGAGCCGGCTGCCGCAAGCAGCAGGATCGCGCAGACATGGATGAACTTAGTCGGGAACATAAGTACGCTCGCCCATCAGCATATACGGCCCGCGCGCCGAAATCCTTCCGCGCCGACCTGAAAATCGAGGCACAATTATTTGCACGACCCGGGAATAAAACCCGCCTCGGACTCGTATTCATGAGCGAGACACCGGCCAACACGACGACCTCTTTGCAGCAAGTCCGCCAGCACATCGTGGCGCTGCTGCCTCGACTCCGCCGTTTCGGCCGCGCCATCACACGGAATGCGGCGGACGCGGACGATCTGGTGCAGATCTCGATCGAACGCGCCCTGCTGCGCCATGAGCAGTGGCGGCCCGAATCGCCTTTTCATAGCTGGATGTTCGGCATCATGCGCAACGCCTGGATCGACGAAGCTCGCGCCCGCACCCGCCGGGGACAAATGCTCGCTCCGGAAGAAGCGGGCCTGGACGTCGGCGACAACGCGAGCGAGGCCCAGCAGCGCCTGTTGTCCGTACAAAAGGCGATGGCTTCGCTGCCCGACGAGCAGCGGCTGGCCGTGGCGCTGGTGCTGATCGAGGGCCTTTCTTACAAGGAAGCGGCCGAAGCGCTGGAGGTGCCGATAGGGACATTGACCAGCCGGCTCGCCCGCGGCCGCGAGGCGCTGCAGAAGCAGTTGGAGTGAAGGTGGACCATGCAGTTCTCCGATGAAACCCTGATGGCGTACGCCGACGGCGAGGTCGACGCCGATCTGCGACGTCAGATCGAAGCCGCGATGGCGCTGGACCCTTCCATCGCCGAGCGCGTCGCCAAGCATCGCAGCCTGCGCGCGGATCTCGGCGCCGCCTTCAACGGCGTGCTCGACGAGCCGATGCCCGCTCGTTTGCTCGATGCCGCCGCCGCGACGCCTGCCTCCAAGGCGGCAACCGTGACCGATCTGAATGCGGCGCGCGCCGCCAAGCAGCGCGCCGGGCAGCCAAAATCACGCTGGTCCTGGCCGGAATGGGGCGCCATTGCAGCCAGCCTGGTCATCGGCATCCTCGCGGGACGCACGGCCCTGCAACCTTCGCAATCCGATTTGTTTGCAAGCACCGAGGCCGGCATCGTCGCGCGTGGCGAATTATCCGCCGCGCTCACCGATCAGCTCGGAAACGCCGCAAAGGATGCAGACGTTCACATCGGTCTGACGTTCCGGGACAAGGGCGGGCAATATTGCCGCACATTCGCCACAGCCTCCGCCGCGGGCTTCGCCTGCAGAGAAGCGAACGCCTGGAAAGTGCGCGCATTAAGTGAAGGCGCCGCCGATCAACAAGGTGGCGAATATCGCATGGCAGGCACGGCGCTGCCGCCCGCGATTCTCACGGCCGTCGAAGACAGCATGGCGGGCGAAGCGTTGGATCGTGAACAGGAGCAGGCCGCGCGCGCTCGCGATTGGAAGAAGTAATCACGCGCGATTCATGTTGCTGAAACCAGCACTGGTCTGCAGCGCCGCGGGCCCGCTGCCACTACAATTCGGCGCATGGATCCCGAGCTCCAAGAAGAACCGGTTCCGCGCCGGCGGTTTCAGAAACGTTGGCTCTGGTGGGCGTTCCTCGCCTGGTGGGGCCTGGTCGCGGGTTGGAACGTCATCAAGCCCATGCCGCCCGGCGCCGATGTGAGCTCACCTCTCGTCACGACCGAGGCGAGCAACGTCCAGTTTCTGTATGACTTGACCACGACCGAACCCACAACGGGTGCAGACGTGCGCGAGCAGCGCATCTTCGATGAGGTGTTCGCCATCATCGACGGAGCGCAATCGTTCATCATCGCCGACTTCTTCCTGCTCAACGACATGATGGGCGCAGAATCAGGCGTGCATCGACCTCTCAGTCGCGAGCTCGCCGATCGCCTGCTGGCTCGCAAAGCGGCGCGTCCCGATCTGACGGTGCTGCTGATTACCGATCCGATCAACGATATCTACGGCGGCATGCCGTCAAAGCTGCTCAACGAGCTACGCGCCGGTGGCATCGACGTCGTGAGCACGGATCTCGACAAGCTGCGCGATTCGAATCCGGCGTACTCGGCGGTGTGGCGCATGTTCCTGCAGTGGTGGGGCAACGCTCCGGACGGCGGCTCCATGATGAACCCGTTTGCTCCCCCGGGCAGCGCGCCCATCACGTTGCGCAGCTGGCTAGCGCTGGCAAACTTCAAAGCGAATCATCGCAAGCTGATCGTCGCCGACCGTGCCGACGGCAGCCTGAATGGCCTGGTCACGTCAGCGAATCCGCACGATGGCAGCAGCTCGCATTCGAACGTGGCAGCGCGTTTCAACGGCGAGCTCGCTCAGCACATCGTCAACAGCGAGATGGCCGTGGCCAGATTCTCCGGCTGGAAAGGTCACATCTATGCGACATCGCCCAGCCAGCCCGCGACGACCCAGCCCGCGGATCCCGTGCAGTTGCAGTTCCTGACCGAGCAATCGATTCGCGATCATCTGCTCGGCGCGATCGACACCACGCGCAACGGCGACGCGGTGAGCATCGCGACGTTTTATCTTTCGGATCGGAAAATCGTGAAGGCCCTGTTGCGCTCGGCGTCGCGCGGCGTGAAGGTCCGATTGATACTGGACCCGAATCGCGACGCCTTCGGACGCCAGAAGGATGGCGTACCGAACCGGCCGGTCGCTTCCGAGCTGGTTCAGCGTAGCGATGAGAAAATCGAGGTGCGCTGGTACCGCACGCACGGCGAGCAGTTTCATACCAAGCTGGCGCTGGTCACGCATGGCGACCGGCTGATCGCATCGTTGGGCTCGGCGAATCTCACGCGCCGAAACATCGGCAACTACAATCTGGAAGCCAACGTCGCGCTCGAGCTGAGCGCGAAGTCATCGCTGGGCATTGAGCTGGTCAGCTATTTCGACCGGCTGTGGAATAACGACGGTCCGCCCGGCACCAACTTCACCGCCGCGTACGGCGCCTGGCGCGACGACGATACCGGCCGCTATTGGCGTTATCGGCTGATGGAAGCTACTGGCCTGAGCACCTTCTAAAGCGAACGAAAAATCGTCCGCCGCCGCGACTGAAGTCCGCTTGGCGTTCTTCTGACGCTGCTGATATCGGTACTGCCAGGGCGGCGTGCGATCTTTGACGGGCAATGCCCATAGGCCGCGTCGACTGGTGCGCGCCGCCTCTTCCAGCTCGATCAACGAGCGATCGTGGACGGTGCGCCGATAGACCCAAACGTGTCCATCGCGCACCAGCGCTTTGGCAACGTCGAGCCGATCCGGCTCACGAAACACCCGCACGACCTTGCGGCCATAGCGGTCGGTATCGACCACGTCGACGAACACTTGTCGATCGCCGATGAGCTCGATGAGCGCCGTGCGCGCGCTGTTGCCGTAAGGCTGATTTTTCTCGGGCGCGTCGATGTCCTGCAGTCGAACGTCGACATCCCTGCCCTTCGCCGGCCTCACGATAAAGCTATCGCCGTCGAATATTTTTCTGACCGTGCCCGAGAAGTCACGGTCATCCGCCTGGGCAGCAGTGAACAACAGCAGGCACAAGCCCGCCAGTGACAATCGTCGCACCATCACTCGGGACTGGTTTGATCGCTTTCGCCACGCGCCTTGCGCAGCGTCGGCTGGTCGGCGGCAACCGCGACGGCCATTTGTTGCGCCAGGTCCAAGGCGACTTTTTGTGCGGCGGACTCGAATGCCGCCGCGACTTCGGCCATGCGTTCTTCGCGCGCCGCCACTCGGGCATTGCTGCTGACAGTCGTCACCAGCTTACGGTCGACCACGCGGATGAGCCGACCGATGATCATTACATGCGCCTCCGGAATCGGGCCGTTCAAGTAATCGGCCTCGAAGTTGCGCACTTCGATATCGAGCATGTAATCGTTCGCGACGCGCGCCTGCTCGGCGGTGACGCTGCGAAACAGCTGCTGATCGTTGAGACTGCTGACCAGCATGCTCTGCACGACCTCGACCGTGCGGCCGCCCCAGCGCACGCCACGGTAGTAATCGAGCTGCCGCCCCTTGAGCACGGCGATGCGTTCGGTATCGAGCCCCGGCGCGAAGTCGGGACGGCCGATGGAAACGTCCACCTGCGTGGTCGGCGCACCGGTGACCGAGCCGGCCGGCGCTGCTGCGATCACATATGCGCTGGGCACCGGCACATCGCTATCGAACAGCGAGCCGGAGCACGCGGCGCACGACAACACAGCAACCGCGCTGACGAACCCAGCTTTCATGCTTACGCTCATTGCCTGATCTCGACGCCGCTCTCCGGCGGCTCATACAGAATCTGCGACGGGTTTTCCTGCAGGCTGCGCGACAGGTCGCGGAATTCGCGCGCGGCCTGGCGCGTCTCGCGCATCAGCCGTTCCAGTTCGAACAAGCCCTGCTCGGTGAAGTTGCCGAGCTGCACCTGGCTCTGTTGCGTGAAGCGATCGACGCGCGAGGACGCTTCGGCAAGATTGTTTGCAACGTCGTTCATGCGCGCCAAGGCTTGTTTGACCTCGGGGCGGGCATCGTCGGTCATGCCTCGCAATGATTCGGAAGCGCCGTGGATCTCAGCGACCGTCGCACGCAGCTCGACAACCAGCTGCTGCACGTCCTTAGCCGTCTGCGGCATGGTGGCCATGGTGTCCCGCATGCCTTTGATCGTGTCGGCGATGCCGTTGAGATTCTCGTCCGAGACTACGCGCGACAGTCGTTCGAGCAGAGTGTTCGCGCGGCCCATCAGCTCCGGCAGGCTGGCGAGGAACGCGTCGAAGTCGGATTCGACCGCCTCGATCACCGGATAGTTTTCGCCCTGAAGCAACGGCGCGTTGCGATCCACGTCCGATGCTTCCTTGAGATTCACATACAACAAGCCGGTGACGCCTTGCAGGCCCAGGCTGGCGCGCGTCGCGGCCGAGATCGGCGCGCTCTTGTCGACTTCGACCACCACGTGGACGCGCGTGGCATCCGTCGGGTCGATGGCGAGCCGGCGCACCCGGCCCACGTCTACACCCAGGAACCGCACCGGGCTGCCGCGATCCAGACCGCTGACGGAGCCGGTGAAATAAATCTCGTAGCGCTCGTACTCGCGGCCGTCGTTGGCGTCGGTGTACCAGAGCACGAAGCCGATGCCCATCGCCACCACCAGCAGGATGAAGGCGCCGACCGCGACGTAATGAGCGTCTCGTTCCATGGCTACCGGGCGGCCTCATTGGCGGCCCCATTGCTTGAGGCCTGGGCCGCTCGGGAACGAGGGCCGTGGAAGTACTCCTGAATCCACGGATGCGGGTTCTTCATGATGCCGTCGAGCGTATCGACCACGATTTTTCTGTCAACCAGCACGGCCACGCGGTTGCAGGTGGCCAGCAGAGTATCCAGGTCGTGCGTGATCATCACGATGGTCAGCCTCAGGCCGCGATGCAGATAGGCCACCAGCTCGTCGAATCCGGCCGCGGAAATGGGGTCCAGACCGGCGGTCGGCTCGTCTAGAAACAACAGGGCGGGATCCAGCGCCAGCGCCCGAGCCAGCGCCGCGCGCTTGACCATGCCGCCGGACAGCTGCGAGGGCAGTTTCGGACCCGCGTCCACCGGCAGCCCGACCATGCGCAATCTCAGCTCGGTCAGCGCCTCCAGCGCGGCGGGAGACGCATCGAAGTACTCACGGATCGGCAGTTGAATGTTTTCCGCCACGCTCAGCGAGCTGAACAGCGCGCCGTGCTGAAAGGTCACGCCGTAACGCCGTTTGACCGACAGCAGTTCCGAGTCGCTCATCTGCGTGATATCACGACCTTCGATCAGCACTTGTCCCGACGAGGGCCGCTGCAGACCGAGCATGGTTCTGAGCAGCACCGACTTGCCGCTGCCCGAGCCGCCAACGATGCCGAGCACCTCGCCGGGCATCACATCCAGGTTGACGCCGTCGTGCACGACCTGCTGGCCGAAGCGGTTCACGACCTTGCGCACGGAAATGATCGGGGTCTGTGGGCTGGCGCTCATGCTCAGAAATCCAGCTCCACGAACACCACCGCGAACACGGCGTCGGCGAAGATCACCAGGAAGATCGATTGCACCACCGCCACGGTGGTGAGGCGGCCCAGCTCACGAGACGAATCGCGGACCTGCATGCCCCGATAGGTGCCGACCAGCGCGATCAGCATTGCAAACACGGGCGCCTTGATCAGGCCCGCCCAGAAAGTGGTCGGGGCCAGCGCGTCTTGCACCCGCGGGATGAATTGTGACAACGAAATATCCAGCAGCAGCGACGAGAGTATCGCGCCACCGGCCAGGCCCATGGCGTCGGCCACGATGGTCAGCAACGGCAACGCGATCAGCAGGCCGATCAGGCGCGGCGCCACCAGCACTTCATAGAAATCCACACCCATGGATTCGAGCGCATCGATTTCGTCATTCAGCCGCATGACGCCGATTTCGGCGGCGAACGCGCTGCCCGAACGACCGGCCACGATGATGGACGTGAGCAGCACGCCCATCTCGCGCAGGACCGAGATCGCCACCAGGTCGACAGTGAAAATCTCTGCGCCAAATTGTCGCAATTGTTGCGCGCCGAGATAGGCCACGATGACGCTGATCAGGAACGCGATCAGCGACACGATGGGAATGGCCTGGATGCCCGTCTCATATATATGTCGCGCGATCGAGGGCAGCCGCAGGTTATGGGCGCTGCGCAGGGAGCGCAGGACGGTCATGGTGATGCGGCCGAAGAATCCTACGGCGTCGCGTGTCTGCTTGGCCTGCTGAACCGCGCCCCGGCCCACCCAGACGACGGCGTCGCGCAGGGAAGCTTGAGAGTCGTCCACCGGCGCTTTGCCAGCTTTCTGTTCCAGCAGTTCGTCCAGAAAGGCGAAATGCGCCGGCCGCGGGCCGACCACTTCCATGCGGCCCCCACCCTTCTCCAGCCAATTGCGCAGCAGCCATGCGCCGGACAGATCCAATGTTTGGATACCGCTGAGATCGAGCCGGCTGTACTGCCGGTCCGCGCTCAGCTGCGCCAGCGTGGCCTCCATCTCGGGCAGATTGTCGATGCACCAGGCGCCGCACAGCTGCAGCGTCGAGCCATCGCCAGATCGTTCCGATTTGAATAGCACCGGGTCGGTTACCGTTACGCAGTTTGGACGCGCGCAAGATTAGCAGATGTCCCGCAGGGGCTAAGTACGCGGCCGAAGACCCACCCCCTAACCCCTCCCGTGTTGTATGGACCGGGGACATAGGTAACACACGTTCGAGGACATGGGTAACACCTAGGATCGAGCGCGCGGGTGGCGCAGGTCAATGGTCGCGACGCATTGATTACAGAAGAAGACCTGCCACTGAGACAACTCGGTGGTAGGTCGTAATGCAACGGGATAGCCGCGCAGGGCTTTACTGATGCGGAACCACCGGCCTTTGAAAGACAGCGCGCCATGGTCTTGCACCTGGCGCACCTGATCCCCCAGGCCATATTCGATCGCTGGCAGATGCTCTGGGAAGGCTCGCGTGCTGGGACGATAGCGCTGCGCGGGCACTTGCATCTGCAGTGATTCGTGCGGACGTTCCAGGTTGTAAATGTCGCGCCAGCGATCGAAGTGTCGCTGACAGTGGGAGAGATTGCGAAAACACTGTCGCTGAATGACTTCGACTTCCAAGGAGCGATGAAAGCGCTCGTCCTTACCCTGAGTCTGTGGGTGAAAGGGCCGAATGTGCGCGACTCGGATGCCCAGGCGGATCAACCAAACCGTCAAAGGCGTCAGCACATGCTCGGCATCCGAACCCCAAGGAGAGCCGTTGTCCATGAGCATCTGCTCGGGTAAGCCATAGCAGCGGAAGGTCGCTGTGAGCGCCTGCTGTACCGTGATTCCCCGCTCATTGCCGCACGCTCGCAAGGCCATCGAGTAGCGTGAGTGATCATCCAACACCGTGAGTGGATGACAGCGTCCGGTGCCGATCGCGAAGTGTCCCTTGAAATCCATCTGCCACAGCTCATTGGGCTGCGCCCGCTCGAAGCGTCGTAGCGGTTGATGCTTCAGCGACTCGCTCGGATCGATCAAACCGTGCCGCTTGAGGATGCCGCTGATGGTCGAGGGCGCCGGGACGTGCCGATGCCCAAGGGCGTGCAGACGATGATGAATCTTGCGGCCGCCCCAGCGACGGCGACGGCGCAGTTCGATCACCGCAGTTCGTACCGGCGCAGGTGTGCGTTTGGGAGAACGTCGCGGCCGACGCGAGCGATCCTCCAGCGCGCTCGGACCACCGTGCAAAAACCGCTCACGCCACTTGTAGCCGGTCTTGCGACTGACGCCGAAGCGCCGACACAGCTCGGCCACGTTCGCGCCCGCCTTCAGGCTCAGCAGTACAAACTCATGTCGCAGCGACATAGTAGACACCTCAGCCCAAGGCATGGCAGCTCTCCTTTCGGACAACTGCCACGCAGCTTAAAAGTGTTACCTATGTCCTCGAACACCTGTTACCCATGTCTCCGGTCTGTACAGTACACGGGAGGGGGTCAGGGGGTGGGTCTTCCGGTCAAGTCCCGTGCAAGCCTTCAGGCTCGGGGCACATCGCGATATCCTGCGCGATCCTTACTGTCCAGTCGGGTCGCTGATGAACGAGGTCGAGCAATTGGTGGATGCCACTTACATGGGCAACACGCTGTGGCAGCTGGCCGTGGCCGCCGGCGTCGCCGTGGGCGCGTTCTTCCTTCTGCTGCTGATTCGCCGCGCCGTCAGCTCCCGCTACCAGAAAATGGCGGCGACACCTGAAACCGAGTTCCTGGAGCTGCCGCTGCGAGTCGCCAGCCGCACAGCGGTGCTGTTCCTGCTGATCGCATCGCTGTTCATCGGCTCGCAATGGCTCAAGTTGCCAGCCGCGGCCAGCAAAGCACTGCTGACCATTTTCACGATCGCGGTGTTCTGGCAGATCGGCCTGTGGGCGACTGTGGCCGTCGTGGCCGCCCTGGCGCGCAAGCAACGCGCGACGCTCGCAACCGACGCAGCCGCCGCCAGCTCGTTGGGCATCATCGGCTTCCTCGCGCGCGCCACCATCTGGTCGTTCGTCCTGCTGTTGACCCTGGATAACCTGGGCATTCAGATCAAACCGCTGCTGGCCGGTCTGGGTATCGGCGGTATCGCCGTGGCGCTGGCGGCTCAGAACATCCTCGGCGACTTGTTCGCCTCGCTGTCCATCACGCTCGACCGGCCGTTCGTGGTCGGCGACGCGCTGCAGGTCGACGATTTCAACGGCACGGTGGAATACATCGGCGTGAAGAGCACTCGCCTGCGCAGCTTGAGCGGCGAGCAGATCATCATGCCGAACGCCAACCTGCTGAGCAGCCGCGTGCGCAATCACTCACGCCTGCAGCAGCGTCGCGTGGTGATCAATATCAGCGTCGATCAGCAGACGCCGGTGGACAAGCTGCAGCTGATCGCCGCCAAGCTGCGCGAGCTGATCGAATCGCACGAGCCCATCCGGTTCGACCGCTCGCACTTCGCCAAGATCGGCCCGTCGTCGTTCGATTTCGAAGCCGTGTACATCGTGCTCACGAACGACTACGCGAAGCACATGGACATCCTGCAGGACATCAACCTGCGACTGGTCGAGTGGTTCAACAAAGAACGCATCGTGTTCTCGACGCCGCAGCGGGTGTACTACGTGGACCAGCAGCCCGTGCGCTCCACGTTGGTGAGCAACGGCGAACAGAGCGCGCCGCCGCCAAAAAACGCCTGACTAAACGGCGGTCTGCTTGACGCTGCCGATGGCTCGCACGCGGCTATCGCCGACTTGCGCCTGCTCGAGAGCTTCCATGAATCGCCGCGTCCACGCGGCGATGTCGTTGCGACGGAGCACTTTCATCATGTCGGCGTGACGCTCGCGCCGCTCGTTGAGTGGCATGGACAGCGCGGCCTGCATTGCATGGCTGACGCCGCGAACGTCATAGGGATTCACGAGTAACGCCGCCGACAACTCACGCGCGGCGCCGGCGAGATTGGAAAGGATCAGCACGCCTGGATCCCCGGGATCCTGAGCCGCCACGAATTCCTTCGCCACCAGATTCATGCCATCGCGCAACGGCGTCACTAATCCGGCTTTGGCCGCGCGCAGAAAGCCCATCAGCGTGGCGTGCGGGAAGTTGCGATTCAAATAGCGAATCGGCGTCCAATCCGTATCGGCGAAGCGGCCATTGGTCCGGCCAGCCGCCTGCTCCAATGCTTGCCTGATCTCCGCGTAGGCGCGTACGTCGGTACGCGACAACGGGGCGATCTGAAGATAGGTAATCCGACCGAGATTCTCCGGATGCGTCTCCAGGAACTGCTGGTACGCCGAGAAACGTTCCACCAATCCCTTGCTGTAATCGAGACGATCCACGCCCATCATCAACGAGCGGCCCATCAGGCTGTCGGTCATGCGGCGTACGACTTCGGTGGTGCTGGCGTCGATGGCCTCGGCCTCGACCGCCGAGACATCGATGCCGATAGGAAACACTTCGGCGCGGATCAAACGATCGCCGATCCGAATGCGACCGTCGGCGCGGACCGCTTCGGCGCCGAACAAATGCTCGATGCCGCTATGAAACGAGCGCAGATCGTTCTGCGTCTGAAACCCGACGACGTCGTAACTGGTGAGATCGCGCAGCAGCTCCGCGTAGCACGGCAGCACGCGAAGCATTTCGATGTTTGGAAACGGAATGTGCAGGAAGAAACCGAGCGGCTGTTGCACGCCCAGCTCCCGCAACCGCCGGCCGAGCGGAATCAAATGATAGTCATGCACCCAGACCAGATCGCGAGGCTGCAACAGCGGCAGCAACCGCTGTGCGAAAATGCGATTGACGTTCTCGTAGGCCTCGCGCTGCTCGTTCGAGTAGCGCATGCCCTTGGAGAAATAATGAAACAACGGCCACAGCACGTCGTTCGAGTAGCCGTTGTAATAAAGCTCGAACTCGCTCTTGCGCAGCTCGATGGTGGCGTAGGTCACGCCTTCGCGAATGTGGATGTCGGGTTCGCCCGGTTCGCCCTCACTGGTCTCGCCGCCCCACCCGAACCAGAGGCCGCCGGTGCGCTTCAGCGCGCTGAGAATACCTACCGCCAACCCACCGGGCGCAGCCGATTTGCGTGGCAGGGAGATTCGGTTGGAAACGCAGACAAGTCGTGTCATCTAGTCCATGTACTCGTGTGGCACCTGCAGAAATCTGCGGCTTATGGTTTGGCTACAACGTGTCCTAACGTCGCGCTGAACAAGAAAGTTTCAGCATGGCCAGCGTTGTCGTGGCGCGCCGGCCCGCGACGTGTCGGGACCACCATAGTCGCCCCGGCCGGTGAGCACAACCCGGAGCACGGAAATTTCCTCAGATCATTCAATTATTTGTCATTGCATCCCAAACGACAGGGAGCTGCCGACGCGCACTACGAAGGCAGCGTTCACCGGAAGATAAAGCCGCCTGCCGCGTCTAACGGCGGCGAAAACGCTAGAATTCGCGCCCCCTGATGCAGTCGTCGTACCTTGGAGCTGCGGTCCATGAAAAAGCCCGTCAATGTTGCCATCACCGGCGCGGCCGGCCAGATCGGCTATGCCCTCGCCTTCCGTGTCGCCTCCGGCGCCATGCTCGGCCCCGATCAGCCCATCAATCTGCATCTGCTGGAAATCACGCCGGCGCTGAACGCCCTGCAGGGCGTGGTGATGGAGCTCAACGACTGCGCCTTCCCGACGCTCAACAAGATCGTCGCCACCGATGACGCCAAAGTCGCATTCAAGGATTGTGACGTGGCGTTGCTGGTCGGTGCGCGGCCGCGCGGCCCCGGCATGGAGCGTAAGGACCTGCTGCTCGCGAATGCGCAGATCTTCTCGGCGCAGGGCAAGGCGCTCGACGCCGTCGCCAATCGCAACGTTCGCGTGCTGGTCGTCGGCAATCCGGCCAACACCAACGCACTGATCGCTCAGCGCAACGCGCCCGGCCTGAATCCCCGCAATTTCACCGCGATGGTCCGCCTCGATCACAACCGCGCGCTGTCGCAGCTCGCCGAGAAGACCGGCTCGCACAGCACGGAGATCAAGAAGGCCATCATCTGGGGCAATCACTCGGCCACTCAGTATCCCGATCTGCATCAGGCAGTGGTCGACGGCAAGCCGGCGCTGTCGCTGGTCGATCAGAAGTGGTACGCCGAAACGTTCATTCCAGTCGTGCAACAGCGCGGCGCGGCAATCATCAAGGCGCGCGGCCAGTCGTCGGCTGCTTCGGCCGCCTCGGCCGCGATCGATCACGTCCGCGACTGGGTGCTGGGCACGCCGGACGGCGACTGGGTCAGCATGGCCGTGCCGTCGGATGGCAGCTATGGCATTCCCGAAGGCGTCATCTATGGCTATCCGGTGACCTGCAAGAACGGCGACTATCAGATCGTGCAAGGCCTGTCGGTCAACGAGTTCAGCCGCCAGCGCATGGATGCGACTCACAAGGAACTGCTGGAAGAGAAGGACGGCGTGAAGGAACTGATCTGATCGGATCCTCATTGTCTCGTCGGAAGCACGCAACTTCTGACTGATTCGTACCAGCCAACGGCGAGCGCGTCACCTACGATGCGCTCGCCGTTTGTTTTTTCGCCACGCCCGACTTGCTGTCATGCTCGGCGCAGGCTACTGTCGTCGGCACCGCGCGACGGACACGCCACGCCCGCATTGTCGGACATTCCGACCGAAACGTTGCCCTTCTTCTGGCGTGCCTCGCAGAGCTTTTCACAGAGGTTCATGTCGTGAGCAGCTTGATCTGGTTTCTCTTGTTCGTGCTCGGCGTGCTGACGTTGGCCTATAACCGCGCCTCCTTGCTGACGACGACGCTGGTGTACGGCGGCGGCTTGCTGGCCTACGGATTGTTCGGCGCAGGTTCGACGGCGTGGTTGATCGTGCTATGGACGATTCTCGCGGTGCTGGTGTTCTTGAACATCGACGCGCTGCGAATCCGTTTCATCTCGCGACCGTTCCTGCGCACCTATCGACGCATGTTGCCGTCGATGTCACAAACTGAAAAGGACGCGCTCGAAGCCGGCACCGTGTGGTGGGACGGCGAGTTGTTCACGGGCGGCCCCGATTGGGAGAAGTTGCTGTCCGCCGCGGCTCCCAAGCTCACCGCCGAAGAACAAGCCTTCCTGGACGGTCCGTGCGAAGAGCTGTGCCGCATGATCGACGACTGGGACATCACGCACCGTCGCGCCGATCTGCCGCCGCACATCTGGGAGTACGTGAAGAGCAAGGGATTCTTCGCGATGATCATCCCGAAGAAATATGGCGGCCTGGAGTTCTCCGCGTACGCGCACTCGTGCGTGTTGGTGAAGCTATCGAGCCGCTCGGGCGTAGTCGCTTCGACGGTGGCCGTGCCGAACTCGCTCGGCCCAGGCGAACTGCTGCTCCACTACGGCACGCAGGAACAGCGTGATTACTACTTGCCACGCCTCGCGCGAGGCGAAGAGGTTCCCTGCTTCGCTTTGACAGGTCCGCGCGCTGGTTCCGATGCGGCCTCCATTCCGGACTTCGGCGTCGTCTGCAAAGGCATGTTCGAAGGTCGCGAGATCCTCGGTGTGAAGCTGAACTTCAGTAAGCGTTACATTACGCTCGCGCCGATCGCGACCGTCATCGGTCTCGCGTTCAAGCTGTTCGATCCCGACAAGCTGCTGGGCGGCGACAAGACCGACTACGGCATTACCTGCGCACTGATCCCGCGCCACACGCCTGGCATCACCATCGGTCGTCGTCACTTTCCGATGAACGCGCCGTTCCAGAACGGCCCCATCCAGGGCAAGGATGTGTTCGTGCCGCTCGATTTCCTGATCGGCGGGATGAAGATGGCTGGCCAGGGTTGGCGCATGCTGGTCGAGCAGCTGTCGGTCGGTCGTTGCATTTCTCTGCCGTCGAGCGCCACGGGCGCCGCGAAGGCTGCCGTGTTCGCGACTGGCGCCTACTCGCGTATTCGCCGGCAGTTCAACGTGCCGGTCGGCCAGTTCGAAGGCGTGATGGAAGTACTGGCTCGCATGACCGGCACTACATACATCATGGACGCGGCCCGCTCCGTCACCGCTGGCGCGATCGACGGTGGCGAGAAACCGTCGGTGCCTTCAGCGATGCTGAAGTATCACCTCACCGAATACGGCCGCATGATCGCGAACGACGCGATGGATATTCACGGCGGCAAGGGCATCTGCCTCGGGCCGAAGAATTATCTCGGCCGTGGTTACCAGCTGGTGCCGGTGGCCATCACTGTCGAAGGCGCGAACCTGCTGACGCGCAGTTTGATCATCTTCGGCCAGGGTGCGATTCGTTGTCACCCGTTCGTCCTGCGTGAGATGAATGCCGCGCGCGAGAAGGACAAACGGAAAGGTCTGATCGAGTTCGATGCCGCGCTGTTCGGGCACATCGGATTCACGATCAGCAACGCCGTACGTTCGCTGGTGATGGCGATGACGCTGGCCCGCTTCTCTCGCGTGCCCGACACGGGCGCGACTCAGCGCTTCTATCAGCACATCAACCGGTTCAGCGCCTCGTTCGCCTTCGCCACCGATGTGGCCATGCTGACGCTCGGCGGCTATCTGAAAAAGAAAGAAAGCCTGTCGGCGCGCCTCGCCGACGTGCTGTCGTGCATGTATCTGGCGTCGATGGTGCTGAAGCACTACGAGAACCAGGGACGGCAGGAAGCGGATCTGCCGCTGGTGGAATGGGCTTGCCGTAACTTGCTTTATAAAGCTCAGGAGCAGCTGCACAGCTTCCTTCGCAACTTCCCGAATCGCTTTATCGCGGGCTTCATGCGGATCTTCATTTTTCCGCGCGGCCAGACGTATCACGCGCCGTCGGATCCGCTCAGTCACGACGTGGTCGGGCAGATCCTGCATCCGACCGTCACGCGCGACCGTCTCACCGATGGCGTGTATCGCACAGTCGAGCCGACCAATCCGCTCGGCCTGCTGCACGAGGCAATGGTGTTGGCCGAGACGGCGGAGCCGCTGGAGAAGCGCATCCGTGTCGAGGGCGTGAAGACTGGGAAAGTCACGGCGCTCGATCTGCCGGGGCAAATCCAGCAAGCGCTGGCCGCGGGCATCCTGTCCGAGACCGAAGCCGCGATGTTGCGCGACTATGACCGTCGCGTGATGGACATCATCAACGTCGACGACTTCGATACGGAAGATCTGGCCGCGAGTCAGCAGCCGGTGGAGTTGCGGCCGGTGCGGGTCAGCAACGCGTAAAGTCAGCTTGAGCTCAGGCCGCGGCCCGTCTGGGTCGTCGCGCCTGCTGCGACTGGTCAGGCTGCGTGCACGCTCGTTCGATAGCCTGGTAATGTGCTCCAGGGTCATGGAAGAACGCTGCAGGCATGATTTTGTAGTGGCGCAATGCCTGTTCAACTTGTGCCAGGCCGACATCCTCAGCACGCCGGTACGCCATAACACCCTTTTCCACGCGCTCCTCTTTCGAGGAAAAGTCTTCGAATGGCAGGGCGTAGTCCTTGCCAAAGAATGAGAATTCGATCGTAGGGCGAAGCGCCAGATATTTCACCGCTGTCCAATGGAACGTCGCGTAAGCATCCGCCACGGATGGAGCAACTATGTTCTCTTGCTCCCAGCGGAAGAACTGATGAAAGAGCTCCTCCCTGCGCTCCTGGCTGAACTGACCGCCGAGATCGTTCGATCTATGGCACTCATATAGAACCTTTGCAAAGTCATCGCCAATGACGGACTTTATGAAGTCATTTTCTTCGTGATCTCTCGTGTAGCAATACAGCGCGTAAGACTCAGCGCAAACCCTGCGGTTGATGTCCCTGAACTTATCCGCGAATTCCGACAGTGAGTCCAAACGCGGTTTTATGAGCCAAGGGGTCGGCAAGTATTGAAGGGATAAAATCTTGCCACCCAACATTCCCTTTTTGAAATATCCAGAAGCCCATAGCGCTCCATGTGCGGCGAGCAGCGGGAAAACATTTCGCTTCCCGGAGTCCTCATACATATGATGGTAAACGCAGGCCCGCTGACTCAAATCGCGCAAGCCACCCGCCAGGGCGAAACCTTTTTTCCGTAGGATCTCGTACGCTTCTTCGGTCATGTTGCTCCTCGTGCATGGCCTTGTCAGCGATCATCGGGGCTTCCAAGCTTCAAGCCAAGTGCACTATGCACGGGAACATCAAAATTCTGGTTTCGGCCGGTGCGTCTCGCGCGTCATCTGCAACGCGTTGCTGTGAATCTTTCGACACATCTGAAAGATTCGATCAGCCGCCGCAGGGCATACCGGGGCGAATCCATGGAAAGAAATGTATGCTAGTTCGGCCTTTGCCTGATTGGATTACGTCACTTAGGCCGTCTGCATGCTAGAGGAGATGCAGTTCGTCGAAATGTTTGTGGAAAAGAATGTCACGAGCACCTGACAGCCGGCTGGAGTGCGCGCGCGTTGCGCGCCCGACTCGCAAAAGCGAGTCGCTTTTGCTCGCGGTACAGCGGCTGCGTTTTAGCTGCTGGAGCCGTCTAGATGGAAAGCCTCGCGATTGGTATGTGGATAGTCGGTGGCGTTGTGGGCGCTCCGCTATTCTGCTTTGTCCTGTCGAGATTCATTCGGCCTCACGCGACGATTGCTCGTCTGCTTTTCTGGGCCTCTATCGCCGGGCTGTCGATCTTCGTCCTGGACATCATGGCAGTAGCGATGTTCGGCGCCATCACTACCCGGAGAAGGCGGCCTTTCAGCGACGTGGGCATCACCTCGTCCTCGGTGCTTCCACCGACATCTCCGCGCGAGTACATTATTAGCGTACACCTCCCCTGTACGCTCGGTTCGCGTCGGATTTAATCATCCGACCCGCCGGTTGACGCGAACCTGGAGCGTACCCGTCAACGCTCATTCCATCGGAGTCCTTTAAGAATGAAACACCAAGTCAAGGCTAGAATCGCGCTCGCCGCGGCCGTTCTTTCGCTCGGCGCGGGCGTCGGCCTGGCCGGCATGGCGATGGCCGATGCGCAGCGGACGCCCTCACCGGCGGGCGCGGAGGTTTATTTCATTGCGCCCGCGGATGGCGCCACGGTCAGCGGCCCCGTGACAGTGAAGTTCGGCCTGAAGGGCATGGGCATCGCCCCGGCCGGCATCACGTTCGACAACACGGGTCATCATCACCTCATCATCGACGCGGATCTGCCGCCGGTCGGAGCGCCCATTCCGACGGACGCGCAGCACGTGCACTTCGGCAAGGGCCAGACCGAAACGACTCTCGATCTGAAGCCCGGCAAGCACACGTTGCAGCTGTTGCTCGGTGACTTCGGCCACATCCCGCACGATCCGGTGGTGGCGTCGAAGAAAATCACGATCACGGTGAAGTGACGCGATCTATCCTGCATGTGGACATGGACGCGTTCTACGCGTCCGTGGAGATGCGCGACAATCCCGAGTTACGCGGCAAACCTGTGATCGTGGGCGGCCTCGGCGGACGCGGTGTCGTCGCGGCCGCCTCCTACGAAGTACGCAAGTACGGCGTTCATTCGGCCATGCCGATGCGCGAAGCCTTGCGGCGCTGTCCGCACGCGGTGTGCGTGAAGCCGCGCTTCGAGCAGTACAAAGCGGTTTCCAACACCGTCTTCGAAATCTTTCATCGCTTCACGCCGCTGGTGCAGGGGCTGTCGCTCGATGAAGCCTTCCTGGACGTTACTCAGAGCGAGCGAGCTCTCGGCTCCGCGGAGTCCATCGCGAAGCAGATCAAACAACTGATCGCACAGCAGACTCAGCTGACGGCGTCAGTCGGTGTCGCGCCCAACAAGCTGGTTGCGAAGATCGCCTCGGATCTGCGCAAGCCGGATGGATTGGTGGTGGTCCCGCCCGAACAGGTGACCGCGATACTCGACCCGCTCCCGATCCGACGTTTGTTCGGCATCGGTAACAAGACTGCGCCTCATCTCGAGCGACTCGGCATCGTCACTTTGCGTGATTTGCGACTCGCGCCCGAGGCGTCGCTGCGCTCGGTCTTTGGCAAGTACGTGTCACAGATCAAAGCTCGCGCGGCTGGCGAAGACGATCGGCCGGTGATTCCGGATTACGACGAGAAACAAATCTCCTCGGAAACCACTTTCGACAAGGACATTGTCGATCCCTCGAAACTACACGCCGAGCTCGCTGAGCTCGCCGATCGCACGGCCGCTCGCCTGCGCGCGCAGGGCTGGTTATCAGAGCGCGTGACGGTGAAGATCCGCCGTCACGATTTCAAAACATACACCCGCCAATGCGCGGTCCGCCCCGCCACCCAGGAGACGCGGCCCCTCGCCGCCGCAGCCGCCAAGCTCCTCGACGAGTGGCTCACCGCTCAACCGCGCACCCCCATCCGCCTCCTCGGCGTCGGCGCCGGCGACCTCACCGCCCAACCCCAGCTCGACCTGTTCTCCATCCCCGAATCCAAACGCAACCAACACCTCGACGCCGCCCTCGACGACATCCGCGCCAAATTCGGCAACTCCGCCGTCTCCCGCGCCAGCTCCCTGCGCCCTCGCGAACCGCGCTGACATAACGTCCGCGACTTCCGCCTAGGGCCCAATTATTCGGCGTTTATTGCGCCTCGCGTGGATGCAACCTGGTCGCGAGGGAAGCCAGCGATCAGAAGTCGATTCCCGAGCGCCGGAAGTGCCCAGGGGGTCTGTGGGCTAACCAACTTGCTAAATGATAACCAAGTAGGTTAATTTGCAAATGGAGAAATGGACGCCTCATTGGAGCTGTGATCGTGAAATGTCCCATCTGCGCGCGTGCGGAGCTGGCGCGAGATACGCGCGATCTGCCGTACACCTATAAGGGCGAATCCATCACTATTCCCGCGGTGACCGGTGACTACTGCCCCGCCTGTGGCGAAAGCATTCTCGATGCGGCCGAGTCGGAACGCGTGAGCGCAGCCATGCTGACGCTCAATCGACAAATCAACGCCAGCATCGTCGATCCCTCCTTCATCGCAAACGTGCGTAAGAAGCTCGCGCTCGATCAACGTGAGGCTGCCGAAATCTTCGGCGGTGGCATCAACGCGTTCTCGCGTTACGAAAACGGCAAGACCAAACCGCCACTGGCTCTCATCAAGTTGCTCAAGGTCCTCGATCGCCACCCCGAACTGCTTGACGAAGTTAGAGCCGCATAATCTCTCCATCAACGAATGGTTCACGAAGGGTCGCTCGGACCGCAGCTGTGGGCGACCAAGCCTTGCCAAAGCCAACGACGGCTAGCTTGCACGTCTGCAGCGACGACATAACGTCCGCGACATCCACTTAAGGCGTATCGCGGACGGTTTGGCGAAGTTACATTTGCGCGTGACTACTTTGGCTTGGGTTCATGGACATGCACAGAATTAACATTGGTGGACATCACGCGGGGGGACATTTGGAGCTTCCGTGCGCGGAGGCGAGGGGAGGCTAGGGTGGGGGAGAGGCGAGGGTCGCGGCGGCTGAGCTCGCAGGCGACTTCGAGTTCCTGCGCGATGAGTTGCATGCCTTGCAAGCGGGTGATCTGTAGACGGCGTGCGTCGTTCATGCCGGCGAAGCGGATGAGATCGGGCCAGAAGGCTGCATTGGTGGGCCAGCGAGGCATCATCAAGACGCCGTAGCTCGCAGCGATACACCTGATTTGCCACAGAGGCGTGCGCGCCAAACGCAGCGCGGTGGCGTAAGGCATAGCATAGACCACGCGCGCAGCCATCGTGTTCGTCGCCGCGACATGCCAGGCGTGGAACAACGCCAGCTCGCAGAATACATAGTGCGCCGACTCGTCTCCCACGCGCGCATATCGATGCATGAACGAATCGGGCGTGGCAGCTGTTGCATTCGCCGACACCGCGCTCCAGAACTTCTCATCTTCGAAGCCGAGCGAATACAGCGTGTAGGGCACAGCCGCGACCGAGCGCAACGCTCGCGGTGACAACGCGGCGAGCGCCGCGCGTTGTCGCGGCGGCAGGTGCTGTAGCTGCGCGCCTCCGTGCGCAGTCTCGCGCTCAGCGATGAGCATCTCCAGATAATCCAGATTCAGTTGATGAACGCTCGCGAGCAGCGACGGCTCGAGCACCGGCGCGAGAACATCCGTGTTCACGACAGACTCTTCCATGTGACTTTGTGACATACGACTTCCTGCGATGTTGAAAGGGCGCCGGATTAAAGTCCCGCCTTTACGCAGGCGTCAATTACGGAGCACACTACCTCAGCAGACAAGTCAACGGACCATCACACCGAACAGGGAAGTTCGCATGAATCACAAGAACGATTCCTATCGTCACGAGCGCTGTCGCCAGGATCTCGCGCTTCGCATGATCCGTCACGAGGCGCGCACATGTACAATTCGCGAGTGCACCGGCCTCACCGACGATCGCATTCGTCGTCTTTATCGATCCTACGCACACGAGCTGAGCGAGTCGCCCGTGCGCCGACGCCGCGGAAAGTCACCGCGCCAAACGACATTCTTCATTCGTAACACTCGCGCGCAGTTCGAATCGTCGCTCCTGGCGAGCGCGTTCGCAGCCTTCGGCCTGCTACACGCAGAGCAAGGAGCAAAAAAGACCCCGCGCGCGCACGTGGGCGCCGTCGAGTACGGGCGGCTGTTCTGCGATGCTTACGAAACACATCAGCAGTTGCTCGACTCGCCCACACTGTCGTTCGAGCATGCCTGGTTTCTGTTACAGCTCCTCAACCGCAGCGGCGATCTGCAGGCTGCGCGTTGCCGACACTGCGACAGCTACTACCTGCGGAATCGATTCAACGTATGGCGACACACCTGCCCGACCTGCAGACTGAAGCGCATGCGCGCTCGCTGCAAGAAGTCACGCCGACTGCGCCTATGTTCGAATTCCCGCGCGGTGTCTCACGACTGATAAACTGCGGGAATGCCACCGCGCTCGCCCAACATACTCGCCGGCCCCTATCTCGAACGCGCCGCGCACCGTCGGAAGGACGAGGCTCATGTGCAGGCCGCGCTGGCCAATCCGGAGACGCTGTTCGTGCCCGTGTGGCAAACGCGCAGCTCCATCCTCCGCCAAGGCGAACTGTTGACCGCCCACTTCGTGACGGGCGCGCAGACCCTTCCCGGCATCGATCCTAACGAGCTCGTGCTGCTGGGCGAGTTTCGCGGCCAAGCCGTTTTTGCCGTCGGACTGTCGGGTGAACGCCCGCAACTCACCGACCCTGGGATCGATTTCCAGGACCTGCGCATGATCGCCGGCGCGCTGCCGCCGGAAGAGGCCGGCTTGCTGGCCTACGCCCGAGCCATGATCCACTGGCGCGACACCCATCGGTTCTGCGGTCGGTGTGGCTCACCGACGCAACCGAGCGACGGCGGCCATGTGCTCAGATGCAGTAACGAAGCGTGCCGATCGCAGCAGTTTCCTCGCATCGATCCGGCCGTCATCGTACTGGTCACTGACGGCGAGCGCGCCCTGCTGGGGCGGCAGGCAGCCTGGCCGCCGGGCCGATATTCGACCATCGCCGGCTTCGTGGAGCCGGGCGAGAGCCTCGAAGACGCGGTCGTGCGCGAAGTCCGAGAGGAAACCGGAGTGGAAGTGGACGTGGTGGACTACCATTCGTCACAGCCGTGGCCGTTCCCCTCGTCCCTGATGCTGGGGTTCACGGCCCACGCCAGCAGCACGGAGATCGTGCGAGTCGATGACGAGCTCGAGGATGTGCGCTGGTGGACTCGCGCCGAGATCGCCGGCGGAGCGGTCGCCCTGCCCATCACCCATTCGATCTCCTTCCGGCTGGTCGAGGACTGGTACGACTCGGACGCCGACCGACCGTTGCGCGAAGAACCGGGCGTGCGGATGTGGCAACTGCCCCGCCGTTGATCGCGCCACCCATGCGCCCATTTTCAGTGAGCGTTCATCCACCGTTGGAACTGCTGCTCTAAAATCCTAGTCATGTGCCTGCTCGTCCTCGCCTGGAAACACCACCCCCGCTATCGTCTGATCCTCGCCGGCAACCGCGACGAGTTTCATGACCGTCCGGCCGCACCGCTGAACTGGTGGCAGGACGATCCGCGCATTCTCGGCGGGCGGGACCTGAAAGCCGGCGGCACCTGGTTGGGCGTGGCTCGCTCCGGCCGCTTCGGCATCGTCACCAATTACCGCGACCTGCAGGCGCCCATCGAAAACGCGCCGTCGCGCGGGCAGCTGGTGCCGCGATTTCTCACGGGCGCGACCTCGCCAAAGGAGTTCCTGGACGATCTGCGCGGCGCGGCGCCTCGGTATTCGGGGTTCAACCTGCTGGTGGGCGGTAGCCGAGCCCTTTACTACTTCTCCAACCGCGGCCCCGGCGCGCCGACTGCGCTAGCGCCCGGCGTGTATGGACTGAGCAACCACCTGCTCGACACGCCGTGGCCGAAGCTCGCGCGCACTCGCGAGCGGTTCAATGCACTGTTGTCGCAGCCGGAAGTCGCGCCGGAAGATCTGTTCGCCATGCTCGCCGACCGCGAGCAAGCGACGGGACCGGATCTGCCGTCCACCGGCTTGCCCGAGGATTGGGAGCGCGTGGTGTCCGCGCCCTTCATCGTCAACGAGCGCTACGGCACGCGCTGCTCCAGCGTGTTGCTGGTGGAGCGCACCGGCCGCACGATTCTCCAGGAACGCCGCTTCGACGCGGCCGGCATCCAGAGCGGTAACTCGCGCTTCGAGTTCACCAGCACCGAAGTGCCGGAAGTGTGGTTCGAGGCCGGGGACCCCAACGAGACCGTCGCGACCGACACCTCCTTCGATTCCTCGCCGGAATAGTCACCGGGGCGGCGCTCTCGTGACAGCGAGGATGCGTGCGATGGCGACGGGATTGCTGGCAGCGGCGTTGCTGTCGCCGTTGCCGGCCGCCGCCAAGATCGAAGTCACCATCCCCGAAGTCAGCGAAGCCATCCAGACCAACGTCCGCGCCTTTCTCAGCCTGACGCGTTACGCCGATCGCGACGACGTCACCGACGAGGTGATGAGCCGCCTGCAACGACGCATCGTCACCGAGACCCGGCAGGCGCTCGAGCCGCTGGGTTATTACGAGCCCAATGTCACTTACGACGTCGTCAAGCAAGGCGAGCTGTGGAAGGTGACGATCCATATCGAGCCGGGCCGGCCGGTGCGATTGTCGGAAGTGAGCGTCAACGTCACCGGACCGGGCGCGGAAGACCGCGCCATTCGCGAGTTGCTGGAAGCCGAGGAGATCAAACCGGGCCTGCGCCTCAATCACGGCACATACGAGCGCGTCAAAGGCAATCTGGTGCGCGTAGCCAAGAACGAAGGTTATCTCGACGCGAAGCTCACCAAACATGACTTGGTGATCGACCGTACCGAGCGTCGCGCCACCGTGGATCTCGAAGCCGACACCGGCGAGCGGTACTCTTTCGGCGAGATCAACATCGCGCAGGATGTGATCACCGACGAGTCCATGCGTCGCCTGTTGCGCATGCATCCCGGCGATCCATACACGCTCGACACGTTGCTTCGAACGCAGTACGTGCTCGACGACACGCAGTACTTTTCGGTGGTCGACATCGAGAGCGGCGATCCTGATCGCGCGACCCGCACCGTGCCCATCACGGTGACCGCCGAGCCAAGCAGGAAACATCGCTACGCAGCCGCCGTCGGCTACGGCACCGATACCAAGGCGCGCGGCAAGTTCACGTGGGACAACCGACGCGTGAACGAGAGCGGCCACAAGTTCAAGCTGGAGTTGCTCGGCTCGTCCATCGTCACCGACCTCACCGGTCGTTACATCGTGCCCGTGATGGATATCGCGCTGGAAAAACTCGAGTTCACCGGCACGCTCCGCGACGAAGAGCTTGGCGACACTCAGTCCGAGCGCGCCGAAGTCGGCGCCGGCCTGACGCAAGTACTGGGCCGCTGGCAACGCGTGCTGCAAGTCCGCCTCTCCGATGAAACGACCACGGAAGCGGACGGCGAGAAGAGCACCAACTTCTATCTGGTGCCGAGCGTCAGCTATTCGACCCTGCCCAGTTACATCGTCGGCGGCCGCAAGCGACCTTACTTTTTCTCGGCGGAGTTGCGCGGCTCCCCGGAAACGCTGGGTTCCGATGCGTCGTTCCTGCAGCTGAGAATGAAAGGCGAGCGCATCTTCGACATGAGCGACCTGTGGCATCTCCACTTGCGCAGCGAGCTTGGCGTCAGCCGGATTGCCGCCACTTCGGATCTGCCTGCGTCCCAACGTTTCTTTGCCGGCGGTGAAGGCAGCGTGCGCGGCTTCGCGCTCAACGAGCTGTCGCCACGCGACGAGGAAGGCCGCAGCATCGGCGGACGCAATCTCGCCACGGGCACCATCGAGATCGTTCGCGACCTGCCGCGAAACTTCGGCGTCGCGGCGTTCTATGACATCGGCAATGCCTTCGACGACTTCGACGATCCGCAGCTGGAGTACTCCGCAGGCCTCGGCGTGCGTTACAACATCGCGGTGGCGAGCTTCGGTGTCGACGTAGCGCAGGCATTGTCCGAGTCGGGACGCTCGCCGCGCTTTCATCTCTATATCGCGACTCAGTTTTGATGCGCACGCGAATCCTCCTCATCATCGTCGCCGCGATCCTGCTGGCGCCCGTGGTGGGTGTGGCCGTGCTGCTCTATTCAGAAGCAGGCTTGCAATTCGTCGCCAGCCAGCTGTGGCGACTGGAACGCTTCAACGTGAAAATCGAGGGCGTGTCGGGCAAGCTCGCCGGTCCGCTGCGCGTCGCCCGATTCGAATTGAATCACCCTCGCGTGCATGTCGTGGTAAACGACATAGTGATCGAGCCGCAATTGCGCGGGCTCTTAATACAAACGTTGCAGGCTGGATCGGTCACCGCGCGCGACTCCCTGGTCGAGCTGCATCAAGTGGAGATGCCGCAGAATAAGCGGCCGCCGAGATTTCTCCCTTCGTTCCTGCGAGTCGACGCGCGCAACGTCGAGCTCAAGAGCGTTCGCTATGTGCATTTCAATGGCATGGTGGTCGACGCCAGAACCGTCCGCGGCCGCGTCACGATGACTTCCAGCCGCCTGCGCGCGCACGATTTTTCAGTCGACTCCGATCTGTTCGACGCCAACGGCAATCTGCTGTTGCGAGCCGCGGCCGCTTGGGACTTGCCCATGGGTCTGGAAGGCGAGGCCAATGGCGAGCTGCACTTGCCCGACGTCGACCTGGTGCTCAAAGCGGCCGTCGACGGCACCATCGACGAGCTGAACATCAAAGGCGAGCTGCTCAAACCGAGCGTCGCCAGCGCGACCGCGGTGCTCACCCGGCCGGAAAACAGCTGGAACATTGCCGGCAAGGTCAGCTCGCAGCAGTTCCTGCTCGATCCCTGGCTGCCCGATCCGCCGCTGTCCCTTCGCAACATCGCGCTCGATGTCGAAATGAATCCGGACGGCGTGCATGCCAAAGGCAAAGTCGGCGTCCCCGAGATCGACGAGCAGGACCTGATCGTCGACGCGCGCGGCCGTTATGCGAGTCGCACGTTGTTTCTTTCCGATACGGACATTCAGCTGCAGGGGTCGCCGGCGACCCTGCACACCAGCGGCAAGCTGGTTTTCGACGGCTCGGCGCCCACGATCGATCTGACCGCTCAATGGGAAAACTTGCAGTGGCCGCTGCGCGGAGCCCCGGTTGTCACGAGCGCCAGCGGTGATGGCACGTTGCGCGGACCGCTGCCTTATGACTTCACCGTTACCGCCAGCCTGGCCGGACCGAACTTCCCTTCGGGCGCCGGCTCGGCCACCGGCGTGCTTTCCAAACAGGAAGTCACGCTCGCGAGCTATTCGGTGAATGCGCTGGACGGCTCGTTGACGGGCAACGGGCAGCTGCAGTTCAAACAGCCGCGGGCATGGCGCGTCCACACTCGCACGACGAATGTGAATCCGGCCGGCCTGTTCAAGGACTTCCCCGGCAGCATCAACATGACGGCGAATGCCTCGGGCGAAGGCTTTGACAAGAAGGCCATCTTCACCGCGGATGTGAGCGAGCTGCGCGGCACTCTGCGTGGCGAACCGATCCAGGGCCGTGGCTTCGTGCAAAGAGACCGCACGGGCTGGACGGTGCGCGGCGCGAATCTCGGCCTTGCCGACGCCCGCCTCACGCTCGACGGCATCTGGAAAGAAACCATCGACGCGAACTGGTCGCTGAATGTTCCCTCGCTGAATCGGCTGCTGCCCGAGAGCAGCGGCAGGATCGTTTCCAAAGGCCAGGCGAGCGGGCCGCTGAAGTCCTTGCACATCACGGGCAACCTGGATGCTCGGGATATTCGCTATCAGCAATGGCGCGCCGGACAGGTCACCATCAATGGCGACATCGACGCGAGCGGTAAATCAGCATCGCGCCTGGTCGCCTCGGCAAACAAAGTGGGCACCGGCGAGCCGCTGATCGAGAACATGCAGCTGAGCGGCGAGGGCACCGCGCTCGATCATCGCATCGACATGAATGTGACCGGGGCCGCAGCCACACCTCGCGACACGCCGCCGAGCGCTGAAATGCAAATCGCCGGGACCTACGATCAGAAAGTATGGAATGCGACGGTCACGACCACCAAGCTCGTGACCGGCAAGGCGGATGACAAGATCTCTATCGCCGAGCCGGCGAAGATCATGGCGTCCAGCGATCGCGCGCAGCTCGATAACTTCTGCTTGATCGCCGGCGCCGGTCGAATCTGCGCAAGCGGCAAATGGCAACGCGCCGGCCCGTGGGAAGGGACGGTTTCGGGTTATGAGATCCCGCTCGTCCTACTGTTGCCGCCGGCCGGCGAAGAAGCCGAATACGGCGGACGCATCGAAGGTCGCGTGCATGCGTTCGGCGCGCCGAATCAGCCCTGGCAGGGTGAAGCCGGTTTGCGCATCATCGATGCCGCGATCATTTACCGCCCGCAAGGCGGCGAGCCCGAGACATTGAACCTGGGCACGGGCGGTCTGGCCGCCACCGCCAAGCCGGACCGCATCGACTTCTCGTTCGGCGTGCAGGCGTTCACCGATACCTTCCTGTTCGCGAATGCGCATCTCGAACGGAACGACAGCAACGATCTGATTCACCTGCCGCTGACCGGCGATATGCGCGCCCGCGCTGCCGATGCAAACGTTCTGCCGCTGTTGTTCACCGAAGTAGATAACGCCGCCGGCCTGCTGACAGCGAACGCGACCATCGGCGGCACGCTCGCCGCGCCCGAGATCAACGGCCGCATCGAACTGGCCAACGGCGAGCTCGATTCGTATCGAGTGAACTTCGCGTTACGCAATCTGAATCTAGTGGCCGAGCTGGCCAATAACGGCTTGGACTTCCGAGGCACGGGCCGAGCGGGCGATGGTGAATTGCAAACCAACGGACACTTCACCTGGAGTGAGGGCAAGTCACAAGGCCGCCTGCACTTGCGCGGCGAGAATCTGCTCGTGGCGGATCTGCCCGAGTACCGCGTGGTCGCGTCTCCGGATCTGCGCTTTGGCATCGACGGCAATCAAGTGGGCGTCAGCGGCGACGTGCTGATTCCAAGCGCGCGCGTGCAGCCGAATCAAATCACCGGCGCCGTGCGCGCGTCCGATGATGCCCGCTACACGCACGAAACCGAAGCGGAGCGCGCCGGGCGCATGGTCGTCCACAGCGAAGTGAAAGTGACCATCGGCGACGACGTGCGCGTCGATGCGTTCGGGTTGCAAGGCCGTCTCACCGGCGCGGTGGGAACAACCGTGCACACCGGTGAGATCCCCATCGGACGCGGCGAGCTGGGCGTCATCGACGGGCGCTACGAAGCGTATGGGCAGAAGCTGGAGATCAACAAAGGTCAGCTGCTGTTCGAAGCGTCGCCGCTCGACGATCCAGGGCTGGACATCGAAGCCCGGCGCAAGATCGAAACGGTCACCGTGGGTCTGAACGTCCGCGGCACTCTGCAGGAGCCTCGACTGTCGTTCTTCTCCGATCCGACCATGCCGCAGACTCAGATCGTGACTTATCTGCTGACCGGCAAAGCCCCGGATTCGATGACAGGCACGGATACAGCCACCATGGCTTCGGCTCGCGACACGCTGACGTTACAGGGCGGCGGCCTGCTGGCTTCGCAGATCGGCCGAAGATTGGGCCTGGAGGAAGTCGGCGTGGAAAGCTCGCTGGGCAGCGACGGCACATCCAATACCGCGTTGGTGCTCGGCAAGTTCCTGTCGCCGAGGCTGTTCATCAGCTACGGCATTTCGCTGACGGAGTCGATCAATACGCTGAAGCTGCGCTACACGATCAGCGACAAGTGGGTGTTCAAGACCGAAGCCGGCCAGGATCAGAGCGCCGACTTCGAATACACCATCGAGCAGTAGCCCGTTTCAATACAGCAGGGCGCGCAGCGTCGCGACCAGCGACAGCGGCTGATCCAGCATCACATGATGATGCGACTCCGGAATCGCAATCGGCCCGCGACAATTGGGAATGTGAGCGACGATCTCGGCCGCATGCTCGTGTGAAACGATGGCGCTCGCGTCGCCGTAGACAATCGACACCGGCGTGACGATGCGAGCCAGCATCCCGGACACATTGTGATGAACGGTCAGCCGCGGCTTCGTATCGTCGAACTTCCAGGTGTAGCCATCGTCGACGCGCTTGATGGAATGCTCGGCGATGTAGTTGACGATGTACTGCGCCGCCCGATTCTCCGGAGGTATCAACCGAAAACGCGCACGCGCGGCTTCATACGTTGGATAGATCTTCTTCGGCCGTAACTCCTGGGCGCGGATGCGCGGCTCGCCATCGTGCAGCTGGAAATACGAGTCGACGATAATCGCGCGGCCGACGTACTCTGGATGAGCGGCGCACATATGCAGCACCTGCCGACCGCCGAAGCTGTGACCCACGACCGCGGGGCGATCGAAGCCAGCATCGGCGATCACTGCGAGCAGATCCCGCGAGTAGTTTTCGTGGGTATATTCCGTGCGGTTGCCGCTATCTCCCATGCCGCCGAAGTCGAGCGCGACCACGCGGAATCGTTCGGTGAGAAACGGCGCGATGAAACTCCACCAGCGCGCATGCGCCCGAAAGCCGTGCGCGAGCACGAGGCCCGGCTTGTGAGTGTCGTGCTGGTTCCAGCTCAGGTAATGAATGGCCGCGCCGCCGGCATCCACATAACGCGACTCGCACGGAGCAGCCAGCGCATGCGTAAACCAATCGGGCGGCAGGAGATCCGACGCGGTCTCGTGTGTCATCGCTCAATCGAACTCGGTAGGCATCGAGCTGTCGAGGTGATGCTGGTACGCGCGCAGGATCTGCGCCGCCGTGGTGCGCCCGGTGGACAACTCCGGCAGCTGATCGACCGGAAAAAACTTCACGTCGGTCGTTTCGTAGCTGGTGCGAAAGTCGCCGCCGGTGATTTCGCAGATAAAGAACATTTTCCAGACGTGGTACAGAAACTTGGGATGATTGTGCTTGTTGCGGTCGAAGATGGCCGCGAGCTTCACGGCGCGCGCGGTGAACCCTGACTCCTGCTCTATCTCTTTTTCCACGGCGCGGGAGGGTGTGTCGTTCACATCGGCCCAGCCGCCCGGCAAGGTCCACTTGCCGTCGACGCGCTCCTTGACCATCAGCACCTGGTTGTCCCGAAACACCGCGCCACGCACGTCTACTTTCGGCGTCGAATAGCCATCCTCGACCATCCAGGCCGCGCGCAGCTGCTCCGGGCTCATCTTCGACTCGAGCGCCAGCAGCTGGCCGGCGATCTCGCCCATTTCGCGATAGCGCTCGCGATCGTATTCCTCCTGCGAAAAATGCAGGCCGGTCTGTGACAGCGCCAGCAGGCGGCGCGAAAGGTCGAGCACTGACATAGTGAATGCGGGCAGTTTATGAATGGCCGTGCCGCCGGCACGAGGAGAAAATAGAAGCTTCTCGCGCCGGCGGGGCACATGCAACTTCAGAAAGCCGATATTCCCAGAAAGCCGGACGCAGCATGGCCTGCTGAACTATGATTGCTGCCCAGCCGACTGTTTCGATCCCATGAACGACTCCTCCCGCGTGGCCGATGCCACGCCCGCGGCCTCGCGCATCGACGGCCGTGGCCTCTCCGCCGCTCTCACCGCCTTCTTCATGTGGGGATTGTTCCCTCTGTACATGAAGTTCTTGCAAGCCGTGCCCGTTCTGCAATTCACCGCCCATCGCATGGCCTGGGGCTTCCTGTTCGGCTTCGGCTGGCTTGCCTGGCGCGGCGAGACCCGCCAGATGTGGCAAGCACTGGGCGATCCACAAACCCGCCTCAAGCTGTGCGCCTCGGCGGCCCTCATCGCCACCAATTGGTCCATTTTCATGTGGGGCATCGCCACCAACCACGTGGTGGAAATCAGCCTCGGCTATTTCATCGGTCCCCTGCTGAACGTGGCGCTCGGCGTGGTCTGTTTCCGAGAACGGCTCAATCGCGTGCAATGGCTGTCGGTGACGATCGCCGCCGCGGCCGTGCTGTATCTGACGTGGACCGCCGGTCGGCCGCCCTATGTATCGATTGCGATCGCGCTGAGCTTCGGTTTGTATGGCCTGGTGCGCAAAGTGGCCAAAGTGGAGGCGCTGCCGGGCTTTACAGGCGAGACGCTGCTGCTGTTTCCGCTGGCGGCGGGCTATGTGATTTGGTGTGAGCTCGCGGGCGTCGGCGCCATGAGTCAATCCTCGCTCGGTATCGACATGCTCTTATTGTTGGGCGGCCCGTTGACGGCCGTGCCCCTGGTGCTGTTTGCCGTCGGCGCACGCCGGATTCCGCTGTTCACCATCGGACTTCTGCAATACATCGCGCCCAGCCTGCAGCTGGCATGCGCGGTGCTGATCTTCCACGAGCCCTTCAGCGGGCCGCGAGTGATCGGCTTCGCGATGATCTGGACGGCGCTGGCCGTGTTCGCCCTGGACGGCCTGCGGATCGCGCGCCGGCGCGCCCAGATCTGAAGACAACGGTCTAAGAAAACCGTCATTGACAGCCGCTGCATAATTATGCAGGATGCACGCCTTTTTATGCATAGGCGCGTTTGCGCCTGTTCCAGGCTCAGACCCGAGGACAATGGCTGCAGAAATTCATCAATCCGTGGCGCGGCGGACCGCGATTCTCCGCATCATCGGAGAGTCGACCGTGCGCAATCAGGACGAATTGGTGAAGGTACTGCGCAAGCAGGGCTTTGACGCGACTCAGTCGAGCGTCAGCCGGGACCTGCGCGAGCTCGGTGTCGCCAAAGCCGGCGACCGCTACATCCTGCCCGCTCGAGACGCCACGGCCTTGAACAACCCGTTCGCGGCCGTCACCAAGTTCGTGCTCGAGATCAAAACCGCGGGCACCTCGCTGACCGTGCTGAAGACCACCACGGGCACCGCCCAGAGCGTGGCCGTCGCCATCGACGCCACCGAGTGGCCCGAAATCGTCGGCACCATTTCGGGCGATGACACGATTTTCATCGCCACCGACGAGCCGAAGGACCAGAAAAGACTGCGCGAGCGCCTGCGCGGGATCTTCGGCATCTGATTCGGCACGCCGCCCGCAGAGCGCGAGCCATCCACCACCGACCAGCTATTGTTTGATACGGAACCGAGCATGAGCACATTACCTCCTGGCAACGAGCCGATTCTGCTGGCCTTCTCCGGCGGCCTCGACACCTCCTTCCTGGTGCCGTGGCTGGCCGAGAACTACCAGCGGCCGATCATCACGGTGACCGTCGACACGGGCGGCATCGATGCGGAAGCGGCGAAGGTGCTGGATCAGCGCGCGCGTGCGCTGGGCGCGAAAGATCACATCCTGGTCGAAGCCAAGAAGGATTACTTCGAGCAGGTGATCAAGTACCTGATCATGGGCAACGTGAAGCGCGGCCAGATGTATCCGCTGTGCGTCGGCGCCGAGCGCGTCATGCAGGCGCAGACCATCGCTGAGTACGCGAAGAAGCTGGGCACGAAAGTCATTGCGCACGGCTGCACGGCCGCCGGCAACGATCAAGTGCGCTTCGAAGTGGCGCTGCGCACGCTCGCGCCCGAGCTGACCATTCTCGCTCCGGTGCGCGATCAGGCGTTCAAGCGTCCCGATCAGCTGAAGTATCTGCAGGATCGCAATCTCACGATTCCTCCTTATGGCGCGGCTTACTCGGTGAATCGCGGCCTGTGGGGCGTGACCATCGGCGGCAAGGAAACGTTGACCTCCGACGGCAGCATCCCCGATCACGCTTGGGTGCTGTCGAAGGACGCGTTCACCCATCCGCAGGCGGCCGCGACTCACACCATCGGCTTCGAAAAAGGCATTCCTTCGAGCCTCGACGGCGTGAAGCTCGACCCGGTGAGCGTGATCGAGAAACTGGAAACGATCGGCGCGAAGTACGGCGTCGGCCGTGGAATTCACCTCGGCGACACCATTATCGGCACCAAGGGCCGCGTGGCGTTCGAAGCGCCGGCCGCCGAAGTGCTGATTGCCGCGCATCGCGAGCTGGAAAAGCTGGTGATGACCGGCCGCCAGCAGCGCATCAAGGAAATGTTGTCCGGCCCGTACGGGGATCTGGTGCACGAAGGTCAGCACCTGGATCCGGTGTGCCGCGACATGGAAGCGCTGTTCGTGAATTCGCAGGCGCGCGTCACCGGCGAAGTGAAGGTGCAGTACCGTCCGGGCAACGCGTTCGTCGCCGGCGTGACCTCGCCCTACTCCATTATGGCCGCCTCGAAGGGCGTCTATGGCGAAGCGGCCGGCGAGTGGACCGCGGCGGATGCGCTGGGCTTCTCGAAGATGGTCGGTCTGCCCGGAATGTTCTGGACCCGTGCGGGTCAGAATAAGTAATCGATTTGGGGTTGAGTTGTTTCTTTTAACGTTACAGGTGCAGCGAACACAGCCATGAAAACAGTAGTCGTCGACAAGATCGCGTCCATCACCCAGGCACTGAACCTGGGACATGAGCTGCGCGTCGCCACGGACAACATTCCTTGCGAGGAAGGCGTGGTGCTGGTTGTCGAGATCCTCAACAACAAGTCGACCTACAACACCCTGGAGCTCACCAGCGGCCGCATGGCCAAGGTGGCCAAGGGTGACGTGATCGTCGGCGCGCTCGGCCATCGCCAGGCGCTGTTCGGCTACTCGGGTCATTTGCCGACCTCGGTGAAGGAAGGCGACGTGATCCAGGTGCTGAACATCGGCGGCGTGCTGGGCGTGGTGGACTCGGTGAACCCGGAGAAGGGCACGCCGTTCAACGCCAAGGTCATCGGCGTGGTGCTGCAGTTCCCGTATCTCGGCGAGCGCATCGGCGTGCCGGCTCGCGTCGGCTATCGCCGTCTCGACTACAACATCGCGGTGAATACTCGCAATGTGCCGGTCGTGGCGCTCGCGGGCACCTGTATGGAAGCGGGCAAGACGGCGGCGGCGTGCGCCATCGTCGCCCGCATGCGGCATCGTGGCTTGAACGTGCATGCGTTCAAGGCGACGGGCGTTTCTTTGCGTCGTGACATTCTCGCGATGGAAGATGCCGGCGCGCGCAAGAGCATGATCTTCACCGATCTCGGCGTCGTGACCACCACCGCCAAGACCGGCCCGGCGATCACGCGCGCGTTGCTGACCGAAATGTCTCAGGGCGAACCGGACGTCATCGTGTTCGAGCTGGGTGACGGCATTCTCGGCGCTTACGGCGTCGAGGCGATCCTGTCGGCGCCCGATATTCGTAGCGCGCTCACGTCAGTGGTGTTGTCGGCGAACGACCCGGTGGCTGCTTGGGGCGGCGTGAAGCTGCTGCGTGAGCAGTTCGGCATCGAGCCGTCGGTCGTGACTGGTCCGGCGACGGACAACGCGGTCGGCGTGAACATCATCAAGGACAAGTTCGGTGTGCCGGCGTTCAACGCCATCACCGACGGCGCCGCCCTGGGCGATTGTGTCATCGACTCGCTGAAGCTGAAGCCGCGAGCCAAGTCGGAAGAATCGGAATGAGCGCAAAGATTCCTGTCATTGTCCTGGGTGGCACCGGCTACGTGTCGGGCGAGCTGCTGCGTTTGATCGCCGGTCATCCGCGCCTGGAGCTCAAGGCCATTCTGTCGGACAGCCAGCCGGGCGAGTCGGTGTCCAAGTTCTTTGCGCACCTGGCGCCGATCTATCCGGAACTGAAGTTCTCCAGCCTGGATGAAGTGAAGCAGCTGGTCGGCACGCTGCCGACGTCGGCGATCGTGTCGGCGGCTCCGCATGGCGTGGCTGCCAAGCTCATCGACGACATCCTGACGGCGGCCGAAGCGAAAGGCACGAAGCCGCGCGTGATCGATATCTCGGCGGACTATCGCTACAGCTCGGCGAGCGCGTATGAAGCGGTGTACAAGCATGCCCACGGTGCTCCCAATCGAATCGCGCAGTTCAGCTGCGCGGTGCCGGAGCATCTGAGCACGCTGAAGACGCCGCACGTCGCGCATCCCGGCTGCTTTGCCACTGCCTTGTTGCTGTCGAGCGTGCCGCTGCTGTCGCTCGGTCTCGTCGAGCCACGTTTGTTTGCTGCTGGCATTACGGGCAGCACCGGGTCGGGTCGTACGCCCGGCGCGGGCACGCATCATCCGCAACGACACAGCGATCTGTACGCATACAATGCGCTCGGCCATCGGCATACCCCGGAGGTCGTGGCATTGGCGCAGGCGGCGTCGCAAGTGCAGGCCGAATTCAACTTCGTGCCGCATTCAGGTCCGTTTGCACGCGGCATTCATGTCACCGTGCAGGCCAAGGCCACCAAGCCGATCAAAACGCCCGAGCTGCTCGAAGCGCTAAAGGGCTTTTACGGTGGCAAGACCTTCGTACGTGTCGTCAACGAAATGCCGCATGTAAAGGACGTCGCGACCAGCAACTACGCGTTTCTGAGCGCAGCCGCCAATGGGGACTCCGTCGCGGTGATGTGCGCCATCGACAATCTCGTCAAAGGCGCGGCCGGCGGAGCAATGCAATGGTTGAACCGCGTGTTCGACCTGGACGAAACGACTGGACTGACGACGCCAGCCTCCGGCTGGACTTGAGGACCATGGCCAGCGGTCGTGCTGGCCAGATCAAAGAGAACATGAGTTCGATGACCAATTCAGCTTCCGCTTCCAACGCACCGGCCGATCATCTCGCGCCGGTGTATGCCCAGTTCCCATTGCAGATCACGGATGCCCGCGGCGTATTCCTGCACAAGCCCGATGGCAGCAAGGTGCTGGATCTCTACGGCGGTCACGCCGTGGCTGCGCTTGGCTACGGGCATCCGCGCTGGGTCGAGGCATTGACGGAGCAGGCGAAGTCGCTGTGCTTCCAGAGCAATGCCGTCGCGCTCGACGTGCGCCGTCGCGCGGCGACCCGGCTCGCGAACTTCTGCGGTCTCGGCCTCGACACTGTGTTCTTCGTGAATTCCGGTGCGGAAGCGAACGAGAACGCGCTGAAGCTCGCCTGCAAAATGACTGGCGGCACGCAGGTGATCGCTGTCGAAGGCAGCTTCCACGGGCGCACGGCGGCGGCCGGCGCGGTGACCTGGGGCGCGGACAAGAAGTGGTATGGCTTTCCAAGCACGCCCTTCGAAGTGAGATTCATCAAGCCGACCACGACCGCGGCCGAGCTGAGCACGCTGATCAACGATCAAACGGCGGCCGTGATCGTCGAGCCGGTGCAGGGCGTGGGCGGCGCCGTCGACATGCCGAGGGAATTTCTGCAGGCATTGCGCTTCCGCTGCAGCGAAAACGGCAGCGTGCTGATCTTCGACGAAGTTCAGTGCGGCTTCGGACGCACGGGTCATCCGTTCGCGGCCAACATGTATGAAGTGACGCCGGACATCATCACCACAGCCAAGGCGCTGGGCGGCGGCTTTCCGGTGTCGGCCATGCTGGTCGCCGATCATGTCGCGCCTTATATGAAGATGGACTCGCTGGGCACGACGTTCGGCGGCGGCCCGATGGCCTGCGCCATCGTCGAGACCGTCATCGACATCATCGAATCCGAAGGCCTGCTGAAGAACGTCCAGCAGCGCTCCGCCGAAATTCGCGAAACGTGCATGGTCGGTCCGGTCATCGGCTCGCAAGGCGCGGGCTTGCTGCTGGGCCTGCGCACCTCGCGGCCGGCGAAGGACGTGCAAGCCGAGCTGTTGAAGTTGAATATCCTCACCGGCACCAGCGCCGATCCCAACGTGCTGCGCATCCTGGCGCCGTTCGTTCTGGAAAGTCAGCACGTCGACTTGCTGCGGCAGGCGCTGGCCCGGCTGCCCAAATGAGTCATCTCATCGAGCAATAACCATGAAGCGATTTCTGGACCTGGGCGATTTCCCGCGCGAGCAAGTGAAGGACCTGCTGGGCCTCGCCGCGCGCTTGCAAGACACGCCGCAACCGCATGCGCTGGCCGGTAAAGTGCTCGGCCTGCTGTTCCTGAACCCGTCGCTGCGTACGCTCGCTTCTTTTCAGAGCGCGATGATGCGTCTGGGCGGCACCGCCGTCGTCATCACGCCGGGCCAGGGAACGTGGCAGATGGAAACACGCTCTGGCGCGATCATGAACGGCGCGGCTGCCGAGCACGTGCGCGAAGCAGTGCCGGTGCTCGCCTCGTATTGCGATGCTATTGGCATTCGCATGTTCGCTGAAGGCCGCAACCTGGCCGCCGATCTGGCCGAGACCGGCTTTCGCATGATGGCGGATCTTTGTGACAAGCCGCTGGTGAACATGGAATCGGCCATGGGCCATCCCTGCCAGGCGCTGGCCGACTGGCACACGATGGATGAATTGCGCGTGCCGGAGCGTGGCAAGTTCGTGTTGAGCTGGGCGAATCATCCTCGCGCGTTGCCGCTGGCCGTGCCGTCGTCGACGGTGCACATGGCCGCCATGCGTGGCATGGAAGTCGTCGTGCTCCGTCCGGAAGGCTTTGCGTTGCCCGAACCGATCATGGAAAAGGCGCGTCAGGCTGCCAGGGCGTCGGGCGGTTCAGTACGCGAGACCGACAATCGCAACGAAGCGCTCGAAGGCGCGCACGTGATTTACGCGAAGGAATGGGGCTCCCCGCAGCACTACGGCGACGATGAGGCCGACAAGCGTCTGCGCGAGTACCTGAGCGACTGGTGCATCAAGGAAAGCTGGTTCCGAGCCGCGGACCCCGGCTGCCATTTCATGCATTGCCTGCCGGTACGGCGTAATGTGGCGGTGGCGGACGAAGTGCTCGATGGACCTCGCAGCGTGGTCATCCGCGAGGCATTCAATCGCATGGTCGTGCAGATGGCAGTCCTTTACCGGCTGCTCAGGGGCTGAGCGCGGCTACCGCCGCGATCAACTGGTTTTTATTTGAAACAAAGTTACGAGGACTCCGTCGTGGTGCTCCGTTCTGATCCCTCCGTTGCTGTTCGCGCGCTCCGCAGCGCCGCTCCGTACATTCGCATGTACAAGGGCAAGGTGTTCGTCATCAAGGCGAGCGGCGGCGTGTTCGGCGACCTCGAATCCACCCGCACGCTGATCGAGCAGGTCGCCATCCTGCATCAGGTCGGCATCCGCGTCGTGCTCGTGCACGGCGGCGGTCCGCAGCTGTCGCAGATCCAGGAAACATTGGGCATCACCCCGCGCATGGTCGCGGGCCGTCGCGTCACCGACGAGAAGTCCATGGAAGTCACCAGCATGGTGCTGAACGGTCTGGTGAACACGCAGATTCTCGGCATCTGCCGCGAGCTCGACATCGCCGCGGTCGGCGTGAGCGGCGTCGACGCCGGGCTGGTGCGCGCTCACAAGCGTCCGCCGGTGCAGGTCGAAGGCCAGACCGTGGACTACGGTCTGGTGGGCGACATCGATCTGATCGACGCCAAGGTTCTGCAGCAGTTGCTCGACGATGGCTTGATGCCGGTCGTGAGCCCGGTATCCGCCGATGACAAGGGCACGTTGCTGAATATCAACGCCGACACCGTTGCCGCCGGCATTGGCGCCGCGCTGAAGGCCGAGAAGCTGATGCTGGTCACTGGTGCGCCTGGCATTCTCGAGTCGCTGGAAGATCCGCGCTCGATCATTTCCTACACCGATCTGGCCGGTCTGAAGAAGCTCAAGGACCAGGGCAGCTTGAAGGAAGGCATGCTGCCGAAGGCCAAGGCCATCGAAGAAGCAATCCGCGGCGGCGTGCGTCGCGTGCACGTGATTTCGTACAAGAGCCAGGACAGCATCCTCGCCGAAGTGTTCACGAACGAAGGCACCGGCACGCTGGTGGTCGAGAACGTCAGTGCGTTGAGCCCGGCGGAGCAGCATGCGTAACGCAGCCGCACCACTTACCTTGATGAGAAGCTCGCGGAGCGAGCTTCTCATCAGAAAGAATATTGTGGTGGCGTTATGAGCCGTCTCTGGGACAAGGGCGCGCCGCTCGACGAACGTGTATTGAGATACACGGCCGGCGAAGATCACGCGCTCGATAATCGACTGGTCGACTATGACGTGCGCGCTTCGATCGCGCACGCCGAGATGCTCAATGCGCAAGGCTTGTTGCCCGCCACGGATCTCGAAGCGATCCGTCGCGGATTGACCGAGCTCGCCGCCGAGCATGCCGCGGGCAAATGGCAGGTCCGGCTGGAACACGAAGACGGACAGACGGCGCTGGAAAATCTGCTGACCGAGCGCATCGGCGAAGCAGGCAAGCGCGTGCATCTGGCCCGTTCGCGCAATGACCAGGTGCTGACGGCCGTGCGTCTGTATCTACGCGACGCCGTCGACGAATTGAAACAACGGGTCGAAGCCGTTGCGACGGCGCTCGATGAGTTGGCCGCGCGCGAAGGCGACCTGCCGCTGCCCGGCTACACTCACATGCAGCAAGCCATGCCGAGCTCGGTGACTTTGTGGGCCGGCGGGTTCGCCGCCGAGCTGCGCGACGACGCCGAAGGTCTGCAACAGGTGCAGCGTCGTTTGCTGAAGAGTCCGCTCGGTTCCGCCGCCGGCTATGGTTCGCCCAACCTCCCGATCGATCGTGAAGCCACGGCGAAGAAACTGGGCTTTGCCTCCGTGCAGACGCCGGTGACTTCGGTGCAGCTGTCGCGCGGCAAGGCCGAAGCGCAGTTGTTGTTCGAGATCTCGCTGGTGATGCAGGACGTGGCGCGTCTCGCCTCCGATCTGCTGTTGTTCTATACGCAGGAGTTCTCGTTCGTGGCGCTCCCCGATGCGTTCACCACCGGCTCGTCGATCATGCCGCAAAAGCGCAATCCCGATGTTTTCGAGCTGATCCGCGGCCGCAGCGCCACGGCGCAGGCGTGCTTGCTCGAAGTGATGGGCATCGTCACCAAACTGCCGTCGGGCTATCAGCGCGATCTGCAGTTGATCAAGGTGCCGCTGTTCCGTGGCATCGACGTTTGTTTGGATACGCTGGGCATTCTGCCTTCGGCATTGGCCGGCGTGACCTTCCGTAAGGATCGCATCCGCCTGGACCCATCCATTCATGCCGCCGCGGAAGCGAATGAGCTGGTCGTGAAGGAAGGCATTTCGTTCCGCGAGGCGTATCGCCGTATCGGCGAAAAGCTGCGCAAGAAGTAACGCCCGAGAAGTCACGCCATGTCGATCTGGTTCAAACCGTACACGCTGGCCGATCTCACGATCCGCATCGGCATGGCCAAGCACCTGGGCATCGAGTTCACCGAAATCGGCCCGGACTTTCTGCGCGGCCGGATGCCTGTGGACGATCGTACTCATCAGCCGTACGGCATCCTGCACGGCGGCGCATCCGTTGCGCTGGCGGAAACGCTGGGCAGCTACGCCGCGATGCTGGTGGTGGATCAGAGCAAATATCACTGCCTCGGCCAGGAAATTAACGCCAATCACATTCGCGGCGTGTCGAGCGGCTTCGTCATCGGCACGGCGCGTCCGGTTCACATCGGGCGCCGCAGTCACGTCTGGGAAATTCGCATCGCCGACGAGCGTGACAAGCTGGTGTGCATTTCCCGCCTCACCATGGCGGTGGTCGACGCGCCTACATGATCGACTGACAGCGGCTGTCATGGATGACGCCGGGGGCAAGACGGTTCCTTTATACTGCGCCGATGAAATCATCCGCGCGTACACCCTGGATAGTGATGCCGGTGCTGCTGTTCAGCCTGGCCGGTTGTGGCAAGCAAGGCGACCTGTATTTGCCGGACGAAAGGCAAGAGGCAGTGCCCGCGACCGACCCGTCCGCGAAGAAACCCGTGCTGGAAGGCAGCCGGGTGCGCACCTTGCCGCCCGCACCCCAGTCGCAGAAAAAAGATCGCGAGCGCGCCGATCCGTCGGCGCCGGCTCCGTCGCAGTCGCAACCGCCGCCGGTCTCGCCACCCGATCCGGACCGTCCCGCCACACCACCGCCGCCTCCGAGGCAGTAAATGGCTGCTCAACGTAAGCTCGTCCTGGTGGACGGCTCGGGCTATCTGTATCGCGCATTCCACGCGCTGCCGCCGCTGACCAACTCGCGTGGCGAGCCGACGGGCGCGGTGCTCGGCGTGCTCAACATGCTGCAAAAACTGCGCAAGGAAGAAACACCCGATCTGATCGCGGTGGTGTTCGACGCGCCGGGCAAAACATTCCGTGACGCGCTGTTCGAATCTTACAAGGCGCAGCGCACCCCCATGCCGGACGAGCTGCGCTCGCAGCTGAAACCGTTGATCGACAGCGTCTGCGCATTAGGTCTGCCGTGTCTGCGTGTCGATGGCGTCGAGGCGGACGACGTCATCGGCACATTGGCGCAGCAAGCGGCCGCGCAGGGTTACGACGTGATCATCTCCACCGGCGACAAAGACATGGCGCAGCTGGTGAACGAGCGCATCACGCTGGTCAACACCATGACCGGCTCGCGGCTGAACCGCGAGGGTGTGAAAGCGAAGTTCGATGTTTATCCCGAACAGATCGTCGACTACCTCGCGCTGGTCGGCGACACCTCGGACAACATTCCCGGCATTCCCAAGGTCGGCCCGAAAACCGCGGCCAAATGGCTCGGCGAATACGGCACGCTCGACAAGGTGGTGGAGAACGCAGCGTCGATCACCGGCAAGGTCGGCGAGAATCTGCGCGCCGGCATGAAAGAGCTGGAGCTGTCGCGCAAGCTCGCGACGCTCGACTGCAACGTGAAGCTCGAGACGCCGTTCGAGTCGCTGAAGGTCGGCGAGCCCGAACGCGATAAATTGAAAGAGCTGTTCACTCGCATGGAGTTTCGTGCGCTGCTGCGTCAAGTCGTGGGCGGGGACGCCGCTGACGAAGCGGCAACGACTCCAGCCGCGCAAGCACCGGCCGCGGAGGGCGCTGCTCTTCCCACACCAGTTCCACGCAACTATGAAACAGTGCTGACCGCCGCAGCGCTGGAAACATGGGTAGCGCAGCTGAAATCGGCGAACGTGATGTCGCTGAATGTAGCGACCACTTCCACCGGTTACATGCAGGCGGATATCGTCGGCATCGCGTTCAGCGTCGAGCCTGGCGTCGTCGCCTACGTGCCCGTGAGTCATGACTATCCGGGCGCTCCCGCGCAGCTATCGCGTGACGAGGTGCTGAAAGCATTGCGGCCGGTACTGGAAGCCGAGCAGCCGCTCAAAGTCGGTTACGACCTGAAATACAAAGGTCACGTGCTCAAGCGCGCCGGCATCGAGCTGCGCGGGGACAAGTTCGACATCATGCTCGAGTCGTACGTGCTGAACAGCACCGCGACCAAACACGAGCTGCCGGCGATCTCGCGCCGCTATCTCGGCATCGATCCGATTCCTTACGAGAGTGTCGCCGGCAAGGGCGCGAAACAGATCGAGCTCAATCAAGTGGGCATCGATATGGCCACCAACTTTGCCGCCGAAGAAGCCGACCTGTCGCTGCAATTGCATCGCCTGCTGTGGCCACGCGTGGAAGCGCTGCCGCCGCTGCAAACGTTATATGAAAACATCGAGCAACCGCTGGTGCCGGTGCTGCTGCGAATGGAACAGGCCGGCGTGCTGCTCGATGGCGATTTGTTACGCAAACAAAGCGGCGAGCTTGCGACCCGCATGCGCGAGATCGAAGCTCAGGCGTATACGGCGGCGGGCGGTCCGTTCTCGCTGGAATCGCCCAAGCAATTGCAGGAAGTTTTATTCGGTAAGCTCAAGCTGCCGGTGATTCGTAAGACGCCGACGGGTCAGCCGTCCACCGCGGAAGACGTGCTCGAGGAGCTCGCGGGAAGTTACGAGCTGCCGAAGCTGATCATGGACTATCGCGCGTTCGCGAAATTGAAGTCCACGTACACGGACAAGCTGCCGCTGCAGATCAATCGTTCCACGCAGCGCGTGCATACTTGTTACCAACAAGCCATCGCCGCGACCGGCCGGCTGTCGTCGGCCGATCCGAATTTGCAGAATATTCCGATCCGCACGCCGGAAGGCCGGCGCATCCGGCAGGCGTTCGTCGCGCCGCCGGGTCAGTGCATCGTCGCCGCCGATTATTCGCAGATCGAGTTGCGCATCATGGCGCATTTGTCCGGCGACGAAGGCCTGCTCACCGCGTTCGGCGAAGATCGTGACATCCATCTGGCGACCGCGGCCGAAGTATTTGGCATGACGCTCGACACGGTCACCGCCGACCAGCGCCGCACCGCCAAGATGATCAATTTCGGTTTGATCTACGGCATGTCGCCCTTCGGGCTGGCGTCGCGGCTCGGCATCGAGCGCAGCGTCGCCAGCAAGTATGTCGAATTGTATTTCCAGCGTTATCCGGGCGTGCGACGTTACATGGATGAAACACGGCAGCTGGCGCACGAGCGCGGCTACGTGGAAACCGTGTTCGGCCGACGTTTGTATCTAAACGATATCAATGCACGCAACGCGGGCCTGCGTCAGGCCGCGGAGCGCGCCGCGATCAATGCACCCATGCAGGGCACGGCCGCGGATATCATCAAGCGCGCCATGATTCAGGTCGACCGTTGGTTGCAGCAATCCAAGCTGCAGGCGCGGCTGTTGCTGCAGGTGCATGACGAACTTGTCTTCGAAGTGCGACGCGACCTCGCCGAAGACTTGATCGCGCATGTACGCGAGCTGATGAGCGGCGCCGCCGAGCTGCGCGTGCCCTTGAAAGTCGACGCCGGCATCGGTGAAAACTGGGACGAAGCGCACTGATTCGCGTTTCGTGAGTTAGGACAGTTGCGTCTGATTTGTCTGGTCGAAAGCGGCCGAGGCCCTTTCGACAAGACACAATTCTGGGCGTTTGTTACTTACTCACTTCACATTGCATTCAGCTCGCTCGTGCATCCTGCACGTGCGGGCGACACCCCTGACCGAAGGAGCTCTCATGCGAAAAGCAATTCTGGCCACTGCGTTGTTGATGGCGAGCGGCGCCACCGTGGCGGCGGATAACGGCATCTACTTGGGCGCGAGCATTGGCGACGCCAACATCGACATCGACCAGGGCATTGCGCAAGTGGACAGCGACGACACCGGCTTCAAGCTCATCGCCGGCATCCGCCCGCTCGACTGGTTCGGGGTGGAAGCGAGCTATGTGAATTTCGGCGAAGCCGAGGACGGCATTCTGGCGGCGGAATCCGACGGCATCACCGGCTTCGGTGTGTTCTTCGCTCCGGTCGGACCGGTCGACGTGTTCGCCAAAGTCGGTCTGGTCAGCTTCGACACCACGGTCGAAGTCGACGGCTTCGGCGACATCTATCGCGAGGACGGCACCGATCTCGCGTACGGCGCCGGCGTGCAGTTCCGCCTGCTCAGCCTGAGCGTCCGCGCCGAGTACGAGAAATTCGACATCGACGACGTCGAGGACGCCAACATGTTGTCGATCGGCGTGACTTACACGTTCCTCTAAGCGTTTGGGATCTGACCACCTCCATAGAAGCGGATCACAACCATGCGTCGCTTATTGTTTCCTTTGATGCTGCTCGCGGCGAGCCCCGCCGCGATGGCAATGGACCCCGCGCTGCAGGGCCTGTACATCGGGGGTGGCATCGGCGAGGCCACGGTGCGGCTGGAGAACGACGATTCGTTCGCCGATTTCGAGGGCGACGACACCGGCTACAAGTTCATCCTCGGCTACCGGATCATCGATTGGGTGGCCGTGGAAATGAACTATGCCGTGTACGGCGAGGCGGAAGACGAGTTCCTCGGCTTCGAGGTCGAGAACGAGTTCACCGCGCTGTCCGTGAGCGCCCTCGGCATGTTGCCGCTGGGCGACTGGGACCTGTTCGGTCGGGCGGGCATCGCCAACGTGGAGGGCGACTTCCGGGTGGTCAATCTCCCTGGGACGGCGGACAGTGATGACAACATCGAGCCCATGTTCGGGGTCGGGGCCCAGTTCCGGCCCATCCCCAACCTGGGCCTGCGGCTCGAATGGGAGCTGATCCAGCTCGGCTTCGACGACGACGATGACGACGAGCGGGATGGCGACGACTGGGTCGACATGCTGTCGTTCGGTGTGACTTATAAATTTTGAGCCCGGGTGGGCTGAAGTTCAGACGCTGAAGTGGTCAGGCCAATTTGTTGGTCCTGTGCCACAAAAGCCACGGAAGCGGCCCCGGGCAACGCTTCTGGCTGTGGCCTGTCCGTTACTGTCGGACGGCCGTTAAGCACCTGAAAAAATAAAGATTTTTTCACACGATTCGGGCCAGAAACTCGCGGAACTTTCAGCCCGTGCGAACGTCATAACTCCCGAGCGTCGGCCAGGACGCTCCCGTCCGCTGACCTCCCTGAGTGGACGGTAACCCGGTCCATCCCCATGCCGGGTAATACTACCCCGGTGGCTCTTATAGTCGCCGGGGTTCTTTTTTTCTTTTTTTCGGGCGCCCGATCGGGCAGTCCCTGCCACGACGGCCGCGCTGCGACGGGAAAAAACGTGGTTTTTCCCTTGCAGCCGCCGCCTTTGGCGGCGGGGTACATCCATGTACCCGTTTCAGAGGCGTCAGTTCATTTCTCGGCTTCTGCTGGTGTCGCGGCCAGCATCTTCAGCACTTCCTTGCGGGCTTCGTCGACGCCGGCTTTGCTCACGGCGGAGAAGAGCTGGGCGGTGACACCTTCGCCGACCTCGTTGCGGACTTTTTTCAGGGTGGCCATGGACTCGCCGCGGCCGAGCTTGTCGGCCTTGGTTAGCAGCAGGTGCACCGGGAGGTTCTGCGCGCCGGTCCATTCAAGCATCTGCCAATCGAACTCCGTGAGCGGATGGCGCGAGTCCATCACGATGACCACCCCCGCAAGCGAGGCCCGCGTTTCCACATAGCGCCCCATCAGCTGGCGCCAGTGGTCGCGCATTTTCTCGGGCACCTTGGCGTAGCCATACCCCGGCAGGTCGGCGAGCCGCTGCTGTTCGTTCAGCGCGAAAAAGTTGATCAGCTGCGTGCGGCCCGGCGTCTTGCTGGTCCGCGCCAGGTCCTTGCGGCCGGTGATGGCGTTCAGCGCGCTGGATTTGCCGGCATTGGAACGGCCCGCGAAGGCCACCTCCGCGCCCTGGTCGGCGGGGAACTGGCGCGGCTGCCAGGAACTGGTGAGGAACTCGACAGGAGGGAATTGCGGCATGGGTGTTCGTGGAATGCGGCTGAGGCTGCAGGCAAGCGGTATCGCTAGTGTACAATTCCGCGCCTTTTGGCCAGCCGCCGCTACCGGAGTTGCGAATAATGAAGTTTCAGTCGATGGTCCTGCTCACCGTTCTGTGCGGCCTGCAGGCGGGCGTTTCATTCGCGGCCGAACAGCCCATCGCGGGCTCGGCGGAGAAGGGCCAGGCCAAGGCCGCGCCTTGCGTCGCCTGTCACGGTGTCAATGGCAACAGTGTGAACCCGGAATGGCCGAACCTCGCCGGCCAGCACGAGACCTACATCAAGCGCCAGCTGAGCGCGTTCAAGAACGATCAGCGCCAGAACGTGCTGATGACCCCGATGGCCAAGCCACTCTCGGACGAGGACATCGCCGACCTGGGCGCGTTCTTCTCCACTCAGAAGGCAACCGGCACGCTGGAAGCCGAGCCCTCGAAGGTGGCCTTGGGCGAGAAGCTGTTCCGCGCCGGCGACATGTCCAAGGGCATCGCGGCCTGCGCCTCGTGCCACGGCCCGAACGGCGCCGGCAACCCGGCCGCGGGCTATGCGCAGATCAAGGGCCAGCACGCCTCGTACACGGCCGCGCAGCTGAAGGCGTATCGCTCGGGAACACGCCAGACCGATCCGAATCAAATGATGCGCAATGTGGCCTCCTCGCTCAGCGATGAACAGATCGACGCGGTGGCCTCGTATATCCAGGGCCTGCGCTGATCGCACTCTAGGTCGATGGCGCGCGCCTCCCGCGGAACAATTTGCTCGGAACGACGCATGAACAAACTCGCTGCTCTGCTATCGACCTTGGTCCTGCTCGCTGCCTGCGGCAAGCAGGAACCGGCTCCGACCACACCGCCCGTTGCCGCGCCAGCCGCTGAACAACCCGCCGCGCCCTCTGCTGCGGAGGGCGGCGCCGCCGCTCCCGCCGAGCAAGCGGCCGCGGATCAGGCCGCGAGCCAGGCGCCCGCGGAAACCGTCAGCGAAGTGGACGACGAACCCGCGCAAACCGAACAGCAGACCGCATCGACGACTCAGCCGTCGCTGAAGTTGGGCGGCTCCGCCGGCGGCCCGCCGACCTCTTCGCAGTTCAAGGAAGGCGCCAACTACCAGAAGATCGTGCCGGCTCAGCCGACCAACGTCGCACCCGGCAAGGTCGAAGTGGCCGAAGTGTTCTGGTATGGCTGCGGCCATTGCTTCTCGCTTGATCCGGCGATCGAGTCGTGGCGCTCCAAGACCAAGCCCGCCTACGTGGAGTTCACCCGCGTCCCGGCGATGTGGAACGAAGCCACGCGCATGCATGCACGCGTGTTCTACACCGCCGAGTTGCTCGGCAAGCTCGAACAGCTGCACTCGCTGATCTTCCGTGAGATGCACGTCAGCGGCAATCCGCTGAACAACGTCGACAAGATCGCCGCGTTCTTCCAGCAGCACGGCGTCAGCAAGGACGAGTTCACCAAGGCGTTCTCGTCGTTCGCGGTGGAATCGAAGCTGCAGCGCGCGGACTTCCTCAACAAGCGCTACCGCATCCAGTCCGTGCCCACGGTGATAGTCAACGGCAAGTACAGCACCGACGTGAGCACCGCCGGCGGCGAAAGTCAGCTGTTTACTCTGATCGACGAACTCGCGGCTCACGAGCACGGCGGCTAAAGCCGCGCGGCGCGCCCCGCGGCTGACTGCTCCATGCTCAACATCTTCGTCCCGAAAGAGCAGGGCCTGACCAAGGTCGGGATCGGCTCGGGCGACGACGGTCCGCCGATTCCGTCGCAGGCGGTGTGGATCGATCTGCTCGAGCCGAGCGTCGAAGAGGAGAAGCTGGTCGAAGCCTCGTTCGGCATCGAAGTGCCGACGCGCGAGGAAATGAAGGAGATCGAGACGTCGAACCGGCTGTACGAAGACAACGGCGCTTTGTACATGACGACGACCATCGCCGCGGGGCTCGACACCGATCGGCCCGTCAGCACCGCAGTGACCTTCATCCTCGCCGGCAATCGCCTGGTAACCAATCGTTATCTCGACACCAAGCCGTTCCAGCTGTTCATCTCGTACGCGGCCAAACATCCGGCGTCGTGCCAGAGCCCGGTCGCCATCCTCGCGGGCCTGATGGAAGCCTTCGTCGAGCGCATCGCCGACGTGCTCGAACGGGTCGGCGCCGATCTCGACAACGTTTCCAGCAGCATCTTCGCCCGCCACGGCAACAACACGCCCACCAGCCAGGACCTGCGCGCCATGATCGAGCGCATCGGCTTCAACGGCGAGCTCAACTCCAAAGGTCGCGAGAGCCTGGTGAGCTTGGGCCGCGTGCTGATGTTCGTGCAGCAGTCGGTGCCCGGCATCTCGGCCGACCAGCGCGATCGGTTCCACTCGATCAGCCGCGACGTGCTGTCGTTGTCCGACCATGCCTCGTTCCTGGGCTCCAAGGTGTCGTTCCTGCTGGAAGCCACGCTCGGCCTGATCAACGTCGAGCAGAACAACATCATCAAGATTTTCTCGGTGGCCGCCGTGCTGTTCCTGCCGCCCACGCTGATCGCCAGCATTTACGGCATGAACTTCCACCTGCTGCCGGAACTGCCCGGCCAATACAGCAATTTCTTCTTTTCCATCGGGCTGATGATCGGCTCGATGGGCATCACTTACGCGCTGTTCAAACGCAAGGGTTGGTTATAGATGGCTCACAACATCACCAGCATGGCGCTGTTCTGCGATTTCGAGAACATCGCGCTCGGTGTGCGTGACGCGCAGTACGCCAAGTTCGACATCGACCGCGTGCTCGAGCGGCTGTTGCTCAAAGGCAGCATCGTGGTGAAGAAAGCGTACTGCGACTGGGATCGCTACAAAGACTTCAAGAAGCCGATGCACGAGGCGTCGTTCGAGCTGATCGAGATCCCGCACGTGAAGATCTCGGGCAAGAACTCCGCCGACATCCGCCTGGTGGTGGACGCATTGGATCTTTGTTACACCAAGGCGCACGTCGATACGTTCGTCATCATCAGCGGCGACTCGGACTTCTCCCCACTGGTCAGCAAACTGCGCGAGAACAACAAGACAGTCATCGGCGTGGGTGTGAAGAGCTCGACGTCCGACCTGCTGATCGCCAATTGCGACGAGTTCATTTATTACGACGACCTGGTGCGGCAGGAAGAAAAGAAACGTCACCAGCGCGCTCGGCGTAAACAGCCGGCTTCTAAAGCCGCTGCCGCGGATACGCCGAAGGCAGCCAAGCCGGAAGCTTCGGAGGAAGACCGCAAGCAGCAGGCGTTCGATCTGGTGGTGGACACCATCGACGCGCTGGCCGAGGAGCGCGACCAGGACGAGAAGATCTGGGGCTCCATGGTCAAGCAGACGCTCAAGCGCCGGAATCCCGGCTTCAACGAAAGTTACTTCGGCTTCCGCACCTTCAGCGATCTGCTGGAAGAAGCCCAGGCACGCAAGCTGCTGACGCTGGAGGCCGACCAGAAATCCGGCGGCTACATCATTCAGCGCGTGCCGCGCCCCGAGTAGCTATTGCTGGAGCAGCAGGTCCGCGACGACCGGCAGATGATCCGACCCTAGCCAGGGGCCGACGTGCGTGGCGACGCTGCGCCATTGCGGCGACAACAAACAATGATCGATGCGGATGCCCACAGGCGCGAACTGCGCCGGCCAGCTGCGCGCCAGGCCGAAGCCGCGCGCCGCGTCGTGCAGTCCTGATTCTTCGAGCGCGTCGCTGAAATATTCCGACCACGGCGTGAGATTGAAATCGCCGGCGACGATCAACGGCCCCGGCTGCTGCTTGCTGATTTGCACCAGCCTGCCCAGCTCCTGATTGCGGAACTCTGAATTGCGCGGCCCGAGCGGCCAGTTGAGGTGCACACCGAGCACCGTCACCGGCGTGCCGCGCCAATCGAGTTTCACGCGTGCGGCCACCGCGCCACCCTGCGCCAGAGGCATCGACTCGGCATCGAGCACGGGCCATTTGGTGAACACGGCCGCGCCCATGCGGCTGGGCTCGATGTGGTAGTGGGGATAACTCGGTAGCAAGGGCCGCAGCATCTCTGCCTGCGGCGGCGTCAGTTCGAGCAACACCACGGCGTCGGCTTGCGACTTCTCGATGTACTCCGCCGTGCGCGCCATGTCGGGGTTGCGAAACCATACGTTGAAGGACACGACGCGGAATGTTTCCTCGCGCGGCATGGCGATCGCCGTGGATACAGGCTCGCCCATTACGTACGGAAACAATGGCACTGCGCTGATGACAACACCGACGACTGCAGCGCCGGCATGCAAATACTTGCGAAACAGCAGCAACACCACGGCGAGCAGAACAAACAGCGCCGCGTACTGCACGCGAAAGTGCGCGAACAAGTCCAGCGGCCAGGCGACGCGGCCCAACAGGCCGGCCAGCAGCGACAGCCAGACGCCGATCAGGCCGAGGATGGCGAGCTTGGCGCCTCTGCGAACGACGGTATCTCGGAACAATTCGATGGACCTGCGTCGACGACTCGGCGCGCGGAAGGGAAAAAGCGGGTAGCGGCTATATCGGGAACGTTACATCAGCACTTTCGCGGGCGCACGCCAGCGAGGGGCGGAGGTGCGGCCGGTGGCGTAGTACAGATCCATCGTGCGCACGCCTTTGACCCGACGCGTGGAGCGGCGGACCTCACGCAACAGCTTCAACAGCAACTGTTCGTTGGCGCGGCGACCGCCGCTCGCGAACTCCGCGGAAATGCCGACATGTACCACGATCACGTGCTCGATATCCTGACGTGCGTACACGGCTACGCCGACGGGCCGGCCGGTGACAGTGTCGATCGCGAATAGCGACTGCACCTCGGGGAGGCCCTTCATATGAATACGCAGGCGGTCGCGGTCGGCGACGATCTCGGGCGAGCCGAATTTCTCGATGGCGTCGGCGATACAGGCGCTGACCCGTTCCTGACACGAATTGAAAAACAACAGCGCCTCCAGCGCCGGTTTCTGGGCGACGGGCACATGCGATTTGAATTCTATTTTGCTCATGAGCCTAGGGTTCCTGACCTACCCCGTTTCCCAATCCATTCGCAAGGAGCGCATCATGAGCGGGGTCCGCGGGCTTGTCGAGCATCCCAAGTTGCCTCTTGCGGTGCGTATGTGCCGGCATCGGCGTCGAAAATACCCCGTTGTCGCACCACTGTTGCAAATGGGCGGCATTGACTTGCCCCGGGCCATGCAGGCAAAAGTGTCTGCTGCAGCGCCTTCGGCCAGGTATCGAGGGCGCGCTGTTGCACCGATGTCACATCGCCGGCAGAGTCCGCCGGCAACCGTAATAAAGTTGCGCCACGCTCACGCCGGGCAGGCTGCGGCAGGGTTCACAGCGGCGTTGGCGGCGCAAGATCAGACTTTCCGGAAGTAAGACGGCGGCGATATGCGCAGGCCACTGCGCGAAACTTTGAACTGGCGCAAGTTTTCGGGATTAAAAAACGGGAACTGAGTCGAGCGACAGTCAAAGTGCTTATTGTCAGATTAGCAACTCGTTCATCAGGGAGCGGAAAGACGGCAGTCTGGGAAGACGACGCCCTAAGCGGAGCACGACCGCAACGGGCTGAAGGGGCTGGCTTTCCGCACATTCCAGCTTGAGGCAGATCAGTCGCGGCCCGTGGGCGTGCGGCCAAGGGGAAGGTACATGGGAATTTTCGATCTGGGTCGATACAAGGGAATCGTCATCGCGATCACCCTGTTTCTGGTGTTCATCGCCATTCTCCTGGCGGTGAACCACGGTAAAGCGGGTGTGTTCTCGGACAACGTCGCGGGCGTGCGCTTCCTCGAGAACCGGGCGCAGCAGCCTCGCGCGTTGTACGACGCTACCGTGGAGCTGGCCCAGCGCCTGCAGAACGGCGAGAAGATCGACGAGGCGGTGGAAAGCGTTCGCAAGGCCGCCGCGGCGTTCGACAACTCCCTGAACAGCCTCGCCAACGGCGGCATGATCACGGACGCCGAAAACGAGATCCTGGTGTTGCCGGCCATGACCAAGCCCGAGGCGGTCGAGCAGCTGAAGGCCGCCACCCGGCTGTGGGACGGCTACAAGGCGAAGCTCGATCCGATCCTCCGCTTCTCGGGCTCTCCTTATGTGGCGACCCAGCCCGCGCCCGCCCCGGCCCCCGCGGCGACGAATGCCAAGGGCGCCGCTCCGGCGGCCGCGCCCGCCGCCGCGGCGACACCTACCGTTCAGCTGAGCCCGCGCGGCCGTCGCCTGCAAGGCGCGCTCAACGATCTCACTCAGTATGGCAACACCTCGCACGGCCAGCTCGCCAAGGTGATGACCAGCCTGTCGAATATGGTGGAAGCGGACAGCCGCAAGCAGACCGGCACGCTGCGTTACATCCAGGTCGGCGGCATGATCGCGGCCCTGCTGCTGCTCGGCGCGATCTTCCTGTTCTTCACGCGCAACTTGCGTAAGGAAGAAGCCGCTTCCAACCGGCAGCGCAAGGAAACGCAGGACATTCTGCGCACCGTGAACGAAGGCCTGTTCCTGCTGGACAAGGACCTGAAGCTCGGCAGCGAGCGCTCGATGGCGCTCAACGGCATCTTCCGCCGCGAGGACTTCAGCGACCTGACCTTCGACAAGCTGCTCAAGGACATCGTGCCGGAGAAGACCCTGAAGACCGCGATGGACTACGTCGCGCTGCTGTGGGGCGAGCGGGTCAACGAGAAGCTGGTGAAAACCATCAACCCGCTGAACGAAGTCGAAGTGCACTTCGACAATCCGGCCGGCGGTTTCGACACCCACTTCCTGGAATTCGACTTCAACCGCGTGAAATCCGAAGGCTCGCTGTCGCATCTGCTGGTGACGGTGAACGACGTGACCAAGCGCGTGATGCTGTCGCGTGAACTGCAGGACTCGCAGGAAAAGGCGCAGGCCCAGCTCGACCTGCTGTTGCGCATCCTGCACGTGGAGCCGGACAGCCTGACCAGCTTCCTCACCGACGCCGACGTGTCGCTGAAGATGGTGAACTCGATCCTGAAGGAGCCGGCGCGCGAAGAATCGGCGTTCCGCGCCAAGATCGACGGCATCTACCGCCAGGTGCACGCGGTCAAGGGCGAAGCGGCCGCGCTGGGCCTGAAGACCGTCGAGCAGCGTGCGCACGCGTTCGAAGAATCCCTCAACGACCTCAAGGGCCGCCCGTCGCTGTCGGGCAGCGACTTCCTGCCGCTGGTGGTCAAGCTGGACGATCTGTTCAACCACCTGGCGCAGGTCCGCGAGATGCTGAGCCGACTGGTCGATCTGCATCACGCGATCGCCAGCAAGCGCAGCGCCGGCAGCGAAGTGGCCGCGGAAAAGGTCGATCAGTGGCTCGCCGGTCAGGATCAGACGCAGGTCACCAAGGCGCTCACCCCGCCGCCCGACGTGGCCGAGGCCACCGGCGCGGTCGGCGGCCTGGAACGCACGCTGGAAGATCTCGCCGCTCGCGTCGCCAGCACTCAGTCCAAGCAGGTCAGCCTGCGTTGCACGGGTCTGGACGCGGTGCCCGAGTCTTATCGTCGCGCCGTCAAGGACATCACCATTCAATTGGTCCGCAACGCCGTGGTCCACGGCATCGAGGAGCCGAGCGAGCGCGCCAAGGCCAACAAGGCCGAAGCCGGTTCGTTGGCGGTGGAATTCACCCCCAAGGGGACCGACGGCTTCGAGCTGATCGTCCAGGACGACGGCCGTGGCTTGCAGTTGGATCGCATCAAGGAAGTCGCGGTGGAACGAGGCTTGATCACGCCGGCCCAGGCCGCGCTGCTCGACCCGCGCCAGACCATGGCGCTGATCTTCCGCCCCGGTTTCTCCACCGCGGACCGCGTCACGACCGATGCTGGCCGCGGCGCCGGCATGGACCTGGTGCGCATCCTCGTGGCCGAACTGGGCGGCCGCGTGGGCCTCGCTTCGGCCGGCGGCAAATTCTCCAAGTTCAAGATCTGGCTGCCCGCTACGACCCGGGCCGTGGCTGCCTGATGACCCTGCCCTGACGGATCGAAAACGACTGGAACTCGAAGACTAAGAGGGACTGTAATGGCGAGCGCCAATGCTAAAGCTCAACCGTTGACGAACGGTAAGCTCAAGCTCATGATTTGTGACGATTCAAACATAATTCGCCGCAAGATCGAGCGGGAACTGCAGATCGAACGTCTGCAGGTCATCGCCACCGCGGCGAATGGGAAACAGGCCGTTGAGGCCTTCCGCAAGGAGCCGGCGGACGTCGTCACCATGGACATCACGATGCCCGAGATGGATGGCATCGAATGCGTCGAGAACCTGGTGAAGATCAAGCCGGACGTTCTCATCCTGGTGATTTCGGCGCTCTCCGACAAGGCCACCGCCATCGAAGCTTTGAAGAAGGGCGCCAATGGCTTTCTGTGCAAGCCGTTCACAGACCGCCAGCTGACAGAAGCGCTCGAAGAGCTGCTGAGGGGCGCCGGCAATGATGACTAAAGTCGAGTTGGAAACATTCGTCGAAGGCACGACGCATTACTTCGCGACCGCGGCCAATCAGCCCGCGTCGGTGGGCTCGCCGTACATCGTGCAGGAAGGCAAGCCGACCATCCAGGAATTCACCGGCATGATCTCCATCGCCGGCAAGCGTCGCGGCATCGTTTACTTCACCGCTTCGCGGCCGATGCTCACGGTCATGCTGATGCGCATGGGCGAAACCGAGCTCACCCAGGAAAACATGTGCGACCTGGTGGGCGAAGTCGCCAACACCATCTCGGGCAATGCGCGCCGGGATTTCGGCAAGGACTTCATGATCTCGGTGCCGACCGTGGTGGCCGGCGAGCCCGAGAAGATCGTCACTCCCGACAACATCCGCTCCTTCGTCATTCCGATCAACTGGCGCAGTCATTCGGCGCAACTGGTCGTTTGCCTGGAGTGATGCGCCGAGAATGACGTGCCCAGTACACGACCCGAAGACTTTCTTTGCACGGTTCGCACCACGGCGGCGCGACCGGGTCAGGTCATTGATGTCGTCGTACTGACGAGCGATGCGAATCTGCTCGCGGCCCTGCGCTCCGGCGCGGGGTCCGAGCACGCCCTCTGGGATGCCCCTTCCGCTGACGCGGCCGTCGACTATCTGATCGGCGGCCGTTGTGACGTTCTGATCGCCGATATCGGCACCTTGGGCGGCGACGTCGCTGCCTTGATCGATCGTCTGCAGGTCCAGTTTCCCGAATTGATTTTCATGGCCACCGGCCGGCGCGAAGAGGAAGGGGCGATCGCGTCGCTGCTCAGCTCCGGCCGTGTCTATCGTTTCCTGCACAAGCCCATCTCGCCGGGGCGCGCGTTTCAGTTCCTCAACGCGGCCACGCGCCGTTATAACGAGCTGGGTGACGTTCAATCGGCCGCCTTGCAGACGGTTCGGACAATCGCTCGCAAGCGTCCCTCTATCGGCAAAGTGGCTCTCGCCGCGGGCGGCGGCGTTCTCGCGGCGATCGTTGCCTTGGTCATCTGGCAGTCGCGCGATCAAGGCTTGCCCGCCACGTTACAAACGACCCAGGTCGCAGACGCGCCGGTCGAGGATGTCATCAAGTCGAAGCTGGGCAGCGCGCAGATCGCGTATCTCAGCGGGCGGCTGCTCGATCCTCGTGGTGACAACGCGCTGGAATATTACCGAGCCGTGCTGGCGATGCAGGCTGACAATGCCGACGCGAAGGCCGGCGTGCAGAAGGTCATCGATGCGCTGGAGCAGCGTGTCGTCAAAGCTTTGGGCGAACGCAACGCGCCTCGCGTCGTGACGGCGTGGACAGCGTTGCAACGCGCGGCTCCGGATCATCCGCGGCTGGATGCGTTGCGCGCACAGCTGCTCGTGTTGTCGCGAACGATGCCGAAGCCAACGGCGGTCGCGAACAATGCACGGCCAGCGGCTCGTGCGACGAATGCTATCTCTGGGCCAACATCGAATATTTCATCCCCAAATCCGGAATCGACTTCGCCGCGCGCGAACCGGTCCGAAGCCGAGTTGCTCGCGAACGAGGCTGCCGAACGCGAACTGGCCGAGGCGATTGCACGCGAGCTTGCGGATCAGGAAGCCGCGTCCAATGCGGACGCGACCGAGCAAGTGGCCGAAGCGCCTGTCGAGCAACGCCCCTCGCTCGCGGAGCAAATCGCCTCTGTCGCGAGTCTTCGCGAACGTGGCGCGCTGATCGCCCCTGCAGGCAATAATGCTTTCGACGCCCTGATGTCGCTGCGCGAGCGCTATCCCGACGCGGAGGAAGTTCGCGGCGAGCAGCAACGGCTCGCGTTCCTGTTGCTCGATCGATCGCGGACAGCGCTGGCTGGCAACAATGTGGACGAAGCGGCGACTTTGATCGCTCGCGCCAACACGCTCGTACCTGGCATGCAAGCGGTGCGCACGCTTCAAGAGCAATTGTCAGCGGCGCAGGACGAACGCGATTTTTATAAGAACATCGCGCCCGCCGCCAGCTTGAAGCGAGTTCGTGAAGTGCCTCCGGTTTACCCGCGAGGCGCTGCTCGCGCTGGCACTGAAGGCTGGGTACAAGTTGAGTTCACCATCGGGCCCGACGGCGCCACTCGAGACCTGCAGGTTCGCGACTCCGAGCCGGCAGAAGTGTTCGACAAGGCCGCCCTGGACTCGGTGAGCAAATGGCGCTTCGAACCCATTCGCAAAAACGGCGCGCCAGTCGCCCAGCGCGCCTTGTTGCAAGTCAAATTCGTGCTGAATAACTAGGGGGGTGGGTCTTCCGGTCGCTTAGTGCGCTCCGGGTGATCTTGCCGGGGCCCCGGCGGCGACGCGGTCGCCTTGCAGCTTCTCCTTATCCTCGAAGCGACGACCCAGCCACCAGCCCAGAACACCCCACACGGCTGCGACCGCCGCCCCGAGCCAGGCGACGGCGGCAACACCAAAACCCGCGCCCGCTACGAAATTGTTCAATTGCGCGGACAGCGCGTCAGCGCCGCGATACACGGGAACGTCGACCGTGTTCTTGGCTTTGTATTTGGTCTCTTTGTCGAGCGGACTCCACAGCATCTCCCGGCCGGGACGCACGAAGGCATATTCCATCGCCCGGCGCAGGATCACGACCACCGTGAGCACCGCGAACGCGCCCGACATCGCGAGCGCGCCGAAGGCAAAGATCATGACGACCGGCACGAAGGTGATGAGCGCCTTGACGCCGAACTTGTCCGCGATGCGCCCGGTGAGGAATATCTGTGACAGCACCGTCAGGCTCTGCACCACCCAATCGAAGCGCGCAAAAATCTGTGTGCGATTCTCCAGGTCGGGGAAGTGCTCCTCGACCAGCCGCAACTGCTCGAAATACAGCAACGTGTTCACGCAGGAAATGAACACCACGAACAGCGCGATGCCCAGCACATAGGGCGACTTCAGAATCAGCGGCACGCCGGCGAACGGATTGCCGCCGATGGGCCGGTCCTCGGCTTTGGTGGTGGCATCGGTGCGCTCCGACCAGACGCCCAGCAGAATGCGCTGGCAGAAAATCGATACGACGAACAACCCCGCGCCGAAAAACAGCACGCCACTGTTGCCGATGACGGGCACGGCGAGATCCGAGATGAACGGCCCGAACAACGCGCCCGCGCTGCCGCCCGCCGCGATGACGCCGAACAGCCGCTTGGTCTGCCCGCGATCGAACAGTTCCAGCAGGAAGCTCCAGAACACCGACAGCAGGAACAGATTCACCACGCTGATGAACACGTAAAAGAACTTGCCCGCCGCCAGGTTGATGATTTCACCGCGCAGCGACAGCCCGGTGAACACCAGGACGACCGCGACGATGGCATACATCCAGGGCAGGAAAACGCTGCGACGGAAGCGCGCCACCACTGCGCCGTAAAGCGGAATGATCAGCACCGAGACGATGGAGGTGACGATCCAGATATCGGCAAGCTTGTCGCGTCCGATGATGGTCCCGATGGTCTCGCGCACCGGGCGCACCGAGAAATAGCCGCTCCACATGAAAAAGAACAGGAAGAACGCCGCCACCACCGCCGCCGTCTCCGACGGCTGGATCGGCGCGAGTCGCGACAGGAAGCGGGCGAACGGCGAAGTCGGCGGCTGAGCAGGTGTATTCATGCGGTGTTGTTCTCGCTCTCTCGATGCAACGCCGCCGCAGTCATCGGGCGACGTTAGTTACGACGTGTTACATGGCGCTCGCGGGCTCGACCGTGCCGTACTTCTCCAGCACCTTGCCGACTTCCTTCGCGTCGCCCACCGCGACGATCTGCAGGCGTTCGCGGTCGTAATATTTCTTCGCCACGCGCTGGATGTCCGCGGGCGTGACCGCTTCGACTCGTTTTGGATAGGTGTCCCAGTAATCGGCCGGTAGACGATAGATCTTCTGAGTGGCGAGATTGCCCATCAGCGATGCGGGCGAATCCAGCGACAGCGCGAACCGGCCGATCAGCGCACGGCGCGCATTCGTCAATTCCTGGGCTGACACCGGTTCATTGGCGATGCGCTGCAGTTCCAGGCTCAACTCGTGCATTGCGCCCTCCGTGACCGCGGTACGCACATCGGTGCTGGCAACCACCACTCCTGGGAAGGTCGTCCCGGTAAATGAGCTATAGACCCCGTAGGTATAGCCTTTGTCCTCCCGCAAATTCATGAACAGGCGCGAGGCGGGCCCGCCGCCCAGGATGTGATTCATGACCAGCATGGCGAAGTAGTCGTCGTGATCTCGCTCGATGCCCAACGATCCCACCCACAGCGAGGTTTGCACCGAGCCGGGCCGGTCGACCAGCAAGACACGCGATTTCGCTGGCCCTTGGGGAGGCGGCAGCGAGACATTGTCGAGATCGGCCTTGGCCCAGGCGCCGAAGTGACGCTCCAGTCTGGCCACCAGATCTTTCAGAGTGATGTCGCCATGGGCGATCAGGAATGCGTTGTTCGGGCGATACCGCGCTGCATGGAAGGCGGCCAGATCGGCGCTGGTCAGCTGTTTGATAACAGCCTCGCTCGGCACCACCAGCGCGCCCGGATGCTCGCCATAGATGGCGCGCATGAACTGCTCTTGCGCCTGGAAGCCGGGATTCGCTCGACGGATCTGCAGCTGCGCCAGGAAACGGGCGCGGAATTTTTCCAGCTCGGACTCGGGAAAGGTGGGGTTGCGAATCACATCCGCGGCCAACGCCAGGGTCGGTTCCACGAAATCGCTCAAGCCGCTCACCGACACGACGCTCTCGCCCGAAGCAGGGCTGGAGCTCGACGACAGGCTCGCGCCGAGTGTCGCGAGTTGCTCGGCGATCTCGCGACTCGACCGATTCTTCGTGCCCTCTCTGAGCAGGCTCGATGTAACCATCGAGACACCGCGCTTCTCCGGCGGATCCGCCAGGCCGCCGCCGTTGAACCACAGCTGCATCGAGAACGTCGGCAGCTTGTGATCTTCCAGCAGCGAGACGCGCATGCCGTTCGACAACACCGCCTCTTGCGGCTTCGGCAATTGCACTCGCAACGTCTGCGGATTGACCGGTGCTTTGCCCTTGAGCTCGACGCCTTTGGTGGACGCGCCAGCGGGCGCTTCTTGCGGAGTCTGCGCGGTGGCTTGCACGAACATCAGCGCCGACAACAGCGCGAGCACGGTTTGCTTCGATGTGGACATGGTCATGATCGGCTCGCTCACGGACCCGGCGCGGGAGTTGGCGCCGGCGCAGGCAGCGTCGTCAGCACGGTGCGGCCGGCGGGCTGCAGATATTTCTTGGCGACGCGCTGCACGTCAGCGCGGGTCACCGCGTCGATCTTCGCCAGGCGCGTGTTGACCAGATGCGGATCACGGAACAGCACGGTGTAGGTGCCGAGAATGGTGGCGCGATTCTGGGCGCCCCGAATGCTTTGCAGATAACCCATGCGAGTCGCGTTGCGCGCCTTCTGCAATTCCCAATCGGCGATGGGTTGCTCGGCCACCTTGGCGATCTCTTCGTAGATCGCCGCCTCGACCGCTTCCGGCTTGCGGTCGGGCCGCACGGTGGCGGTGACATAGAAACCGCCGGTGCCAATGCGCTCCTCGACGTAACCGCCGATGCCGGTCACCAGCTCCTTTTCCTTGCTGATGCTTTGATACAGCCGCGAGCTGTCGCCGCCCTGGAGCACCGAGGACAACACTTGCAGCGCCGCCTGGTCCGGCCCGTTGCCGACGTCGGCCTTGTAACCAATGAGGATTTGCGGAGCGCGCGCGAGCGGATCGGTGAGCGTTTCTCGTCGCTCCGCCGTTTGCGGTGGATCGATCAGATCGACGGCGGGCGGCGCGGGTTGCCGCGGAATGTCCTCGAAATATTTCTTGATCAGCGCCAGCGTGTCGTCGCGCTTGAAGTCGCCGACCACCGTGAGCACGGCGTTGTTGGGCGCGTAGTAGATGCGAAAGAACTCGGCCACGTCTTTCACGCTCGCGGCGTTCAGGTCTTCCATCGAGCCGATGGTCGAGTGCTTGTACGCGAACTTGTCGTAGAACACTTCGTCGAAACGCTCGTACGAGCGGCCGTACGGCTGATTGTCGACACGCATGCGGCGCTCTTCCTGCACGGCCTGCCGCTGGTTGTCGAGCTTGGCCTGCGTGATCTCGAGCGAGCGCATGCGATCGGCTTCGAGGAACAGCGCGAGCTCCAGCTGATTGGCAGGCAAAGCTTCGAAGTACAGGGTGATGTCGGAGCTGGTGGTGCCGTTCATGGAGCCACCGTTGGTGAACACCTGATAGAAGTGCTCGCCGTCGCCGACGTTCTGCGAGCCTTTGAACATCATGTGCTCGAACAGGTGCGCGAAGCCCGTGAGGCCCGGGCGTTCGTTACGAGATCCGACATCATAAGCAACGTTGACCGCGATCACGGGCGTGGTGCGATCCTCCACCAGCTGTACGCGCAAGCCGTTCTTCAACGTGTGCTCGGAAAAATCTACACGCACGGCCGCAGGAGTCGCAGCAGTTGCTGAGACGAGAGGCAGCACGGCGAATGCAAGGGACAGGCAGACGCCGTAGTCCAACAAAAGTCGCGCCTTTTGTCGGGCGTATCGAAAGGGCCTCGGCCACTTTCGATCAGACAACAAGGCACGAATCATGTGACCGCTCCGTTACTCGCGCTCGGCGCGTGGATAACGATCGAGAATACACTGGCGCGCTGCCGAGGCGATACACGGAGCACGGCCGTGCAAGGCGCAATAAAAAAGGCCCGCCAGAGGCGGGCCTTTGCAAAGGATTTGCGTTGGGTCGATCGGTTTACGGAATGGTCTTCATGCCCATGTTCGAGATTTGGCTCTCGCCGCCGGACGTGGTGTACGCCTTGACCGCGAAGTACCACGTGCCGGAGGTCAAACCCGTCACCGTGTACGTGGACAGACCTGGGTTCGCGATCTGAATGGTCTGGTCGAGAGTGGTGCTGGTCCGGCCGTAGACGACGCGATAGCCCGCCAGGTTGGTCAGCGCCGCGCCATTGATGTCCTGGGTCGGCGGCGTCCACGACAGCGTGGCGTTGTTCGACGACGACTGCGTGACCGTGATCGCGAACGACGGCAGCGAGCGCGTGGCCGAGCCATCGCTCACCGAGATGATGATGTTGGAGTACGTGCCCGCGTTCGCAGCGGACGGCGTGCCCGACAGCCGGCCGGTCGTGGTGCTGAAGGTGGCCCACGACGGCATGTTCTGGATGCTGAAGCTGAGCGTGTCGCCATTCGGATCGGCGGCGGTCGGCTGGAAGTTATAAGCCGTCCCTGCCGTCACGTTCGTCGCGGGCGAGCCGCCGATGGTAGGCGCGGTGTTGCTCGGCGCAGCGACGCTGATCGAGAACGCCGGCAGCGAAGCCGAAACACGACCGTCGCTGACGGTGATCGCGATGTTCGAGAACGTACCCGCCGTGGTCGGCGTGCCGCTCAGACGACCGGTCGCGGTATCGAACGCAGCCCAGGCCGGACGATTCGCGATGGTGAAGCCGAGCGAGTCGTTGTCAGGATCGCTCGCGGCGGGCGTGAACGAATATCCCATGCCGACCGTCGCCGTCGTGGGCGCCGTGCCGGAAATGGTCGGCGCGCGATTCGCTGGCGCGGTGACTGCGATAGCAAAGGCCGGCAACGAAGTCGTCACGCGACCGTCGCTGACGGCAATGATCACGTTCGAATACGTGCCCACATCGGTGGCCGCCGGCGTGCCGCTCAAGCGGCCGCTCGCGGTGCTGAAGTTCGCCCAGCGCGGACGATTGGTGACGCGCCAGACCAGCGTGTCGCCATCCGGATCGCTAGCGCTGGGCACGAACGTATAAGTCTGGGCCGCCTGCACCGACGTGGAGGGCGAGCCGCCGATCGTCGGAGCGCGATTGTCCGGACCGCGCACCTGGATCGAGAACGCCGGCAGGCTGCGGGTGAGCACGCCGTCGCTGACGCTGATGACGATGTTCGAATACGTCGCGATGTTCGCGGTTCCCGGCGTGCCGCTCAGGCGACCGGTGGAGGTGCTGAACGCGGCCCACGACGGACGATTGGAAATCGAGAAGCGCAACGGATCGCCGTCGACGTCGTCCGCCACCGGCTGAAAGCTGTACGGTTGATCGACCATCACCGAACCCGGCGGCGTGCCGGCAATCGCGGGCGCATTGTTTCCAGGCAGCGGCGTATCGGTGCGGCCGCGCACCTGAATCTTGAAGGGACCGATGGAGCGCGTGTCTCTGCCGTCGGTGACAGTGATGGTGATGTCGCCCGAATCGCCGACGTGCGCGTCCTGAGGCGTGCCGGTCAACAGGCCGGTCTCGTCGTTGAAGGTCGCCCACTGCGGCTGATTGGTGATGGTGTATTCGAGGAAGTCGCCGTCGGCGTCGGTGGCCGTGGGCTGAAAGGAATACGCCTGACCGGCGGTCGCGCTCGCGGGCGGAGTGCCGCTCACTTCGGGTGGCTGATTCGCCGGAGTGGGCAAGGGCTCGCCGCCCACGGGGTCGCCGCCCGAGCCATCGTCGCCCGAGGGTTGCTCGACCGCGTCTCCTACCGGGCCGCTACTGCCAGAGCCATCGTCGAAACAGCCGCTCAACGAAGCGGCGATCAGGGCCAGCGTGGCTCGCTGCAGGAACGTCTTCCCGAAAATTGTTGGAATCATTGCTCGTACCTTGGCTTCGCGCGCGGCAACGACGGTCTGGCGACCGGCGCGGCTTGGCGCAGCTGTGTTCCGGAAATGAGGCAGCCGTCGCGGCTGAGACGCGACTTTCGAAGCGCAGGAAAAGGTGCGCGCACGTGGGGCGCGCTATCGGCAGCTCGCTGATCTCACATTCGCGTGGCGCGCTCGCAAGGGGCCTTGCGGGCAAGACGGTCGCGATTGTGGCAACCCCGCTGTCGTAGGAGCGCTGCGCGATGCGTGCCGCGTTCCCGTAGACCGGAGGCTTTGCGTCCCCGCCTTTCGACGGGTTTGCCGATGTCACTTTCTGCTCTCCCTGGACTGATCTTCTTGTCCCAGGGCGTGACGCAGGCGGCGGTACGAACGACACGAGCACGGAAAAGGAGAGAAGGATGACGGCTAGCTCGGTGACGCAAGAAGAGCTGGCCGGCAACCCCGCTATCCCCAGCTTGCGCCGTCAGGACCGGAGGCTTTGCGTCGCCGTCTTTCGACGGTTATGCCCTTGGTGATGTTGAGTAAAACCCAGGGAATTATGTTTTTGCAATTGTCGGTGGAGACCGACAAACGCGGCGGCAAAACGGCACGCGAATGTCACTTCGAATTCACATAACTCCGTCAGAATCCAGGCGGCCGTTGTGTAGACATCGAGACATTTCGGCAAACAAAAAAACGGCGACCGGAGTGCTCCGATCGCCGTTGCGTGCGCCACTGTTGTGGCGCTCAACGCAGTTTCGAGACTCGACTTACTGCACGACCTTCGAGTACACGTTCGAGATCGCGCTCTCGGTGCCGTTGCTGGTGTAAGCACGCACCGCGAAGTAGTAGGTGCCCGGCGCGAGGTTGCTGATCGTGTAGTTGGTCACGCTCGGGTTCGCCACCTGGATGGTGCTCGTCATGGCGCTGGCCGAGGTGCCGTAGGCGATGCGATAGCCCGCGAGATTGCTCAGCGTGCTGCCGTCCGTGTTCGAGGTCGGCGCGGTCCAGCTCAGCACGGCGCCATCGCTCGAGGCATCGACAACGCTGATCGAGAAGGCAGCCAGGGAAGCCGTGGCGCGACCGTCGCTCACGCTGATGATGATGTTGCTATACGTGCCCGCCTGCGCAGCAGTCGGCGTGCCGGACAACTGGCCGGTGCTGGTGTTGAACGTGGCCCAGCTCGGACGATTGGCGATCGAGAAGGTCAGCGTGTTGCCATCGGCGTCGCTCGCCGTCGGACGGAAGCTGTAAGCGCTGCCCGCGTTGATCGTGCGAACCGGCGTGCCGCTGATGACCGGAGCGCGGTTGGCGGTGCTGCCCACGGCGATCGAGAAGGCCGGCAACGAAGTCGTCAGGCGACCGTCGCTCACGCTGATGACGATGTTGGAAAAGGTGCCAGTAGCCGTCGGCGTGCCGCTCAGGCGGCCCGTGGAAGTGCTGAAAGTCGCCCAGCTCGGGCGATTCGCGATAGTGAAGCCGAGCGCGTTGCCCTCGGCGTCGGAGGCGGAAGGCTGGAAGCTATAGGCCGTGCCCACCGTCGCCGTGGTGACCGGCGTACCGCTGATGCGCGGCGCGGTGTTGCTGGAGAGCGTGGTCACCGCCTGAATCGAAAACGCCGGCAGCGACACGACGTGCACGCCGTCGGTCACACGCAGCTGAATGTTGCTCCAGGTGCCGGGCGACTTGGGATAACCCATCAAGCGGCCGCTGTTCGGGCTCACCGCCATCCACGACGGCTTGTTCACGACGCTGAACTTCAGCGCGGCGCCTTCGGGATCGCGGGCCGTCGGCAGGAAGTTATAGCTGGTGTTGATCTTGATGACGGTCGGCGGCGTACCGCTGATGGTCGGCGGCAGGTTGGTCTGGGCAGAGGCGAGACCGGCGAACGAAGCGAGCGCCGCGACCGCGGCGAGCGAAGCAATGAGACGCATTGGGCAACTCCAGCAAGCACAGTTCCGAGCCAAGCTCGCGTCACGCGTTTTGCGTGCGGTGGCGAGCACCTGTGTCTGGCAAGGGAAGCTGGCGTTGCTGAGCCGGCGCTGTGTGCGCGGGCCGCAGGCCCAAGGACTTCACGATACGACCTGATTAAGTCGTAACGGCAACCCCGCTATCTTCGATGCGGCTGCTGGAGCGGCATCGGAGGACCGGAGGCTTTGCGTCACCGTCTTTCGAACGGCTTTGCCCTTACAGACGGGGCACATTGTGTCGGAGCCCTGGAACTTGACATATCGGACGACCCCCCAACGTCGTTGAGGGAAAGTTGCAAGTTCACAGGGGAAAAATTTGGCGACGCTTAGTGGCGACACTTAGGCGCGGCGCGACAACAAAACTGTCACAACCGCGCGAAAGCCTATTTTTATCGGGAAAAGCCGCTTATTCAGGCAGCACGAAGCCGTGCTGCCTGACCAGGCGCGTGCATGCGGCGACCAGGGGTTCGTCGTAGCGTCTGCCGGCCCCGCGGTTGATCTCGTCGATGGCGGCGTCCATGCCGGCCGCCGGCCGGTAAGGCCGGGGCGAGCACATGGCCTCGACCGTATCGGCGATCGCCAGGATGCGGGCCTCGATCATGATTTCGTCGCCCTTCAACCCACGCGGATAACCGCTGCCGTCGAAACGCTCGTGAGATTGATAAACGATATCGGCGATGGGTGCGCCGAAGTCGATATCGGCGAGCAACTGGCAACCCTCTTCGACGTGAGTGCGCATCAGCGCCAGTTCCGTCTCCGTCAACGGCGCGGGCTTGCTGAGAATGGTTGCCGGCACGGCGATGTTACCAACGTCGTGTAACAACGCCGCGACTCGCAAACCGTGCTGACGTTCGCCATCGAGCCCGGCTTCGCGGCCGATCGCGACAGCGAGTGCCGCCAGACGACGCGACGATCCAGCGGTGTATGGATCGTGCCGTTCGCTCATGCGTACGAAAGAATCGATCATGCCTTGCAGGGCCACGTCGGTGCGCTGGAGCGCGCTGAGCGTCACCGCATGGGCGCGCTTCGTATGCAACACGCGCCACACGCCATCGGCCAGCGCGGCGAGCGCGCGTTGATCGTCCTCGTTGTAACTTGTTTCGCGATTGCCCACACCAAGCACCGCGACCACTTCGTCGCCCGAAAGCATGGGCACGGCGATATAACGCGTCACGTCCGGCAGGCCGTCGTTCTGCGGCTTGCGGGTCACGTCGTTGTTCGACAACGCATGCTTGGACCGCACGCATTCGGTGAACAACACGGCGCGACCGATGGGCTGCGGCTCGGAATCCGCCATCACCGCTTGCGGCCGGCTGCCGTCGCGCCAGGCGGCGAGCGTAATGGTCTTTTGCACGGGATCGACGAAATACAAATAACCGAGCGGGCTGCGCGTGACGTCCATCCCCTGCTCGATCACCCGCCGCACGATGGCGGACTCATCGAACGTGTCGGCCTGCTTGAACAGATCGACCAGGAAGTCGGCCTGACGCTGGAGCTGACGGTTCACGATCAACTCGCGGCGGCGCTGGGTGACGTCGCGAATGAGCACGATGCTGCCGCGTGCGTTCTCCAAAAGGCCGACGCTCACTTCGACGTCGAACGACGAGCCGTCCTTGCGACGATGCTTGGCCTCATAGCGGCCGCCGCCACGGACGCGGCCGAGTTGCAGCCGCATCGTCGTTTCTCCGGAGTTGTGATCCTCGATGTCGGCGGCATTCATGCGCAGCAGCTCTTCTTTGCTGTATCCGGACATGCGGCAGTACGCCGCATTCGCATCGAGGATCTGACCGTCGGCGCCGAGCAGCCACGAACCATCCGCGACCGCATCGAGAACCGCGCCACCGCTGCTCGCCTGCTCCTGCAACTGGCGCTCGGTCTCCAGCCGTTCCGTGAGATCGAACGCGGCCACCAGTTCGGCGTTGCGACCGTCGAATTCGATTTGCCGAGAGGCGATCGACAGCGCGACGCTGTTGCCGTCTTTGCGCTTGTGCCGCCGGATCGGCCCGTCGCTGTCCGGCATTTCCAGGGCCGTGGCCTTCAGTGCAAGGAATTCGGCGCGCGAATAACCATACAGGGCCAGCGCCGCATCGTTGACGGCGATGAAGCCGCCAGTGGCGTGATCGGCGATCCACATGGGTTGCGGATTGCTTTCGAACACACGACGGAAGCGCGCCTCGCCGTCGGCCAGACGCCGATTGACCGCTTCGAGCTCGTTGACCTGCGAGCGCAGTCGCGAGTGGGACTGCATCGCGCGCTCCACAGCGTCGGCCTGCGCCTCGGCCTGAGCTTGCGCGTGCTGAACTTTCTGGTCCGCCTCGAGTTGCAAACGTTCGGCGCGCTCGACCGCTTCGGCTTGCGCGCGCTGAGCTTTTTCCAAAGCCTCGGCTTGCGCGGCCTGCGCGCGTTGCATGCGCTCCAATGCTTCAGCCTGCGCGGCTTGCAGCTTCTGCGCTTTTTCCAGCGCTTCGGCCTGCGCCGCCTGCAGGCGTTGCGCGGCTTGTGCCTTCTCGAGCGCGTCGGCTTGTGACTTTTCGAGCACGGCGAAACGCTGCATGGCGGCCGTGTCGAGCATGTTCATCGGACGGGTGTTGCCGCTCGCGCCGTTGCCATGACCGTTGGAATTCCCGTTCGCCTGGCCATTCGAGTGACCGTTGGCGCGCGCGCCGTTCATGTGGCCCGGCGGCAGCAGCTCGTCGAGCGCGGTCAGCAGTGTTTCCGGCGGCGTCGAGCGGGCGAGGAAACGTTCGGCGCCGAGCTCCAGCGCGAAGCGTTCATATTTGGGATCGTCGTGGCGCCGGGTGTAGAACACAAAAGGAATGTTCTGCAGGCGCTCGTCCTGTTTCCATTTGCGGCACAGGGCGAAACCGTCCATGCGCGGCAGGACGATGTCGGACACGATGGCTTGCGGCGGCTCGCGGCGCGCGACGTCCAGCGCGGCGAGTCCGTTGGCGGACTTCAATACTCGATGACCGCGACCCGACAGCAATGTCTCGAGCGCGCTTTGCTCGGATTCGCGCTCGAATGCGATCAGGATGACACCCATGCCACCAGCCCCTAAAAAAGAACCCCTCGGAGCCTGCGAAGTATGCCCGGCAGGCGTGTGAATCACACGATTAGGGGGTTCTCTCAACGGCAAAGAGAGACACAGCGCACATTCTACGGACCGGCACGATTGATGCGGGTCCAGTACTGACCGAGCTGCGAGACCTGATCGGTAAATTGTTTAAAGTCCACCGGCTTCACGATGTAACTATTGGCGTGCGCCTCGTAGCTGCGCGCCATGTCCGACTCCTGGTCCGAGGAGCTCATGATCACCACCGGCGTGGAGCGCGTCTTGGGATCGGCCTTGATCTGCGCCAGCACGTCCAGGCCGTCGATCTTGGGCATGTGCAGATCGAGCAGCATCAGCTTGGGATTCCCGGAGACGCGCTGCGAGTACACGCCCTGACGAAACACGTAATGCAGCGCCGCCTCGCCATCCTGAACCCACACCACTTGCTGCGAAACGCCGCCGATCTCCAGCGCGCGAATCGTCAGCTCGGCGTCCGTGGGATTGTCGTCGGCGAGCAGAATGTACCCGGTGTGGCTCATGACCCACTCCCGATGCGCATGCCTTCGGCCAAGGCGATGATGAATCCGTATTCCCGCGCCACTTCGCGCATGTGCTCGTATCTCCCCGACTTCCCACCGTGGCCCGCCTCAAGATTAACGTGCAACAACAGCGGCCGGCCGCCGGTGTCGTGCCGGCGCAGCTTCGCGACCCACTTGGCCGGCTCGTAGTACTGCACCTGGCTGTCCCACAGTCCGGTGGTGACCAGCATGGCGGGGTAAGGCTGGCGGCGGATATTGTCGTAAGGCGAATAAGAAAGCATATAGGCGTAGGCAGCGGCTTCGTTCGGATTGCCCCACTCGTCATACTCGAGGGTGGTCAAGGGAATGCTGGTGTCGAGCATGGTGGTGACGATGTCGACGAACGGCACGTGCGCGACCAGCCCGGCGTAACGATCGGGCGCGACATTGGCAATCACGCCCATCAGCAAACCGCCGGCGCTGCCGCCCGCTGCGAACACCTTATCGCGCGCACAGTAGCCGCGCGCCACCAGATGATCGGTCACGTCGACGAAATCGTTGAAGGTGTTCCATTTGTGTTCGAGGCGGCCGGAGTCGTACCAGCGCCGGCCCATTTCCTGGCCGCCGCGGACGTGCGCCATGGCATACACGAAACCGCGATCGAGCAGCGACAGCCGTGACGAGCTGAACGCCGGCTCCATGCTCAGGCCGTACGAGCCGTAACCGTATTGATACAAAGGCGCGGTACCGTTCAACGGCGTGCCCTTGCGGTACACGATGGAAACCGGAATGCGCTCGCCATCGCGCGCCGGCGCCCAGACGAATTCGCTGACGTAGTTGGCCGGATCGAACTCGCCCAGCACCGGATCGCGTTTCAACAGGACGCGCGAGCCGTCGGTGAGATCGTATTCATAAGTGGTGCCCGGCGTGGTGAGCGACGTATAGATGTAGCGCAGCCGCGTGGTGTCGAGCTCCGGATTCGAGCCCAGCGCCATGGTGTAGGTCGGATCGTCCGCCGTCAGATGGAACGGCGCCTCGCCCCAGCGCTGCACCCGGATGTTCATCAAGCCGCGCGAGCGCTCGCTCACCGCGATGAAGCCGCGGAAGATTTCGAAGTCCTGGATGAACACGTCGGCGTCGTGCGCCACCACGTCGCGCCAGCGGGCGCGATCGGCGACCTGCGCCATCGGCGCTTCGACGATACGGAAATTCAACGCCTGCCAGTTGGTGCGGATGATGAAGCGTTCATCGAGATGATCGAGCTGATATTCATGATCTTCCTCGCGCGGCACGACCACCTGGAAGTTAAAGGTGAGGTCGTCCGTGCGCGCATAACGCCATTCGGAGGAAGTGGTGCTCTCCGAGGCGATCAGCAGATAACGTTCAGACTTGCTGCGCTCGACGCTCAGATCGAAGCTTTCATCCGGCTCTTCATATACGAGCGGATCCTCGCCGCTGCTGCCGAGCTCGTGCCGGCGCACGCGCCGGCCCAGCAAGGTGACCGGATCCTTTTCCACATACAGCAGCGTGCGATTGTCGTCGGCCCAGGCGATGCCGCCGTCGACGTTTTCTATAACGTCGGGCAGCAGCGTGCCTGTCACGAGATCCTTGATTCTGAGCCGGTACTGGCGGCGACCGACGGTGTCTTCGGTGTAAGCGAGCAGCCGGTTGTCGGGACTGACTTCGTAGCCGCCCAGTTGAAAGAACGGCAGGCCGGCGGCGAGCGCGTTGCCGTCGAGCAGGATGTCGTCCTCGGCGGAGCGATCCATATGAGCGAAACCGGCATGAGCGGCGTCCGCCCGGCGCACCACGATGGGATATTCCTGGCCGGTGGCGTAACGGATCGAATACCAGTAACCGCGATAGCGCACCGGCACGGTGGCGTCGTCCTGCTTCAGCCGCGCCACGATTTCAGCATACAGCTGATCGATCAGCGGCTGCGCCGGGGCCAGCATCGCCTGGGTGTATTCGTTCTCGGCCTTCAGGTAGGCGAGCACGTCCGGATCGCTGCGCGTGTCGTCACGCAGCCAGTAATAAACGTCGTCGCGGACGCCATTGGGAGAGGCGACGCGATGCTCTCGCATCGATGCTAGCGGCGGTTTGGACACGATTACGAATGCGAACGTTACTGAACAAAGGGCGGTTAACTGAACGGATCCTGCAGCGCTGGGCCCCTGCTGGCAACTGTGGTCCTCATCCAAACCCTTATTTCCACCCCGAACTGCGGTTCGTAGCCACTTGCCAACAATTTTCGCGCTGGCAGGCGGCGGGCAAAGGGGTAGGATCACGCCGGCCTCCCGCCGGACATATCGTAATGAACATCGTACCGGCCGCGGGCGTGTCGGACGGCAGGCAACAACGGATTCACTACAGGGAGATTTGCTGAACGTCGCGTAGCGATTTTGCGCGGCAGTTCACGCGGGCGAGCCGGAAAAGACAGATACAGTTCTCAGCTCTGGCAGTTTGCATAAGTAGTATTACGCGACAAGCACGAAACCCCCAGGAGGGGTCCTATGGCCAACGCGCAGCACAGTCGTTCGACGGGACACGGAAACACTCAGGACGAGGTTAACTTGGAGATCGACGATTCACAGAGCATGCGGCAGCTCGAGGAAGGCCATCAGCCGCCCATTCTGGTCCTGAGCCGCGATCCCAACCTGGTCGAAACGGTCAAAAAGGCCGCGCCCCGGGGCGTGCCGGTGGCGTTCGCGCCGGACCTGGACCACGTGGCTGAACGGCTTTCCACCCTGAAGCCCGGCGTGCTGGTCGCCGACACCGCGAGCACCGCCGACGTGGCCTCGATGACCGCGCAGCTGACTCAGCATTTCCCTGAGTTGGTGGTAGTGGTTGCCGGCAAGCGTGAAGAAAATGCGCAGCTGATGCAGCTGACGGCCACGGGCCGGATCTTCCGTTTCCTGCTCACGCCGTTGTCACACGGCGCCACGCGCTTGTCGCTGGAAGCAGCGGTCAAACAACATCTGGATCTCGCGGCCGCGGGTCAGCGCCTCAACACAGGCAGCGCCGCCGGCGAGGGCGGTTCCAAGAATTACGTGATGACTTACGGCGCGCTGGCGGCGGGCCTGCTGGTCGTCATCGGCGGTATCTGGTTCGGCGTCAGCCGTTTGACCAGCGAGCCTGAAGTGCCGCCGGTCGTGAATCAGCCGTCCGCGGCGGGCGCGCAGCAGCCTGGCGGTGTGCCGGAGCGTCCGGATCCCGTGAAAGCCGAGCTGGCGCTGGCCAAGGACGCGTTCAATCAGAACAAGTTCATCGAGCCGCAAGGCGAGAGCGCGCTGGATCTGTATCGAAGCGCGCTGGCGCTGGATCCGAACAGCCAGGATGCGAAGGACGGTATTCGCGCCGTGGCCGAAAAGATTCTCGAGCGCGCCGAAGCCGCGCTGCTCGCGGAACGTTTGGAAGAAGCCATCCGCACGATCGAAACCGCGCGTGACATCGATTCGACTCATCCGCGCCTGTCGTTCCTGGACACTCAGGTCGCCCGCGAACGCGAGCGTTTGAAACTCTCGCAGGCTCAGGAAGTCGGCAACCGCGTGCGCGCGCTGGTGAACACCGCCAACGATCGCATGGCCAATGGCCGGCTGCTGACGCCGACCAACGGCAGCGCCAAGGATGCGTTGCTGGAAGCGCGTCGGCTCGATCCGACCGATCCGACTGTGCTGTCCACGATTCGTGAGTTCAGCGCGCAGCTGACCGAGGAAGCGCGCAAGTCGCTGGCGGGCGGCAATATCGATGCCGCCACGGCCTATGTGCAGGGTGCGCGTCAGATGGGTTCCGCTGGCAGCGCTCTCGCCGCCGTCGAGCGCTCGCTGGCCGAAGCCACTCGTACTGCCGGTCCGGGCGCGGGACCGTCCGCGACGCCGGCTTCGACTCAATCGGCAGGCACGCGTCGTCCCGCGACGAACGCCGCGCCGGCCGCTTCGCAAGCGGGCGCTGGCCCGAACATCGACGCGATGGTCGCCGAGGTTCGTGAGCGTCTGAGCCAAGGCAAGCTCATGGATCCGCCGGGCGACAGTGCGCGCGATGCGCTGTCCACTCTCCGCACGGCCGCGCCGAATCGTCCGGAAGTGGAGGAGCTGTCGCGCACGTTGTCGACGCGTCTGCTCGACTCCGGCCGCCAGGCCATGAACGCAAAGGCGTTCGAGCGTTCGGCGCAACTGATCGCCGCCGCCAAGGACGTTGGTCAGCGCTATAACGGCGCGGCCATCGCGCAGGCCGAGAACGATCTGACCGCGGCTCGCGACGCGAACAGCCAGCAGACCAATATCGTTTCCGCCGCTTCGCTGAAGCGCGTGCGCATGGTGTCGCCGGTGTATCCGGACTCGGCGCGTAAGCGCGGTGTCGAAGGTTGGGTGGAGCTCGCGTTCACGGTTCAGACCAACGGCTCGGTGAACGACGTGGAAGTTCGCAACGCCAGCCCGGCCGATGTGTTCGACGACGCCGCGGTCCGCGCCGTGCGTCAGTGGCGCTTCGAACCGGTGGAAAAGAATGGCGAGGTGGTCGAACAGCGCGCCATGGTGCGACTGAAGTTCTCGCAGCAGTCGGGTCAGTAAGACACGACGCAGCCTGGATGTAACAAAGGCGGCCCGAACGGGCCGCCTTTTTTATTTCCCGTACACTTCCGCCGATGGATACTTCTTCTTTACCGGCGCAGCGGCTGGATGCGTCCGGGCGTGCGCGCGTGGATGTCCGAGCCATCATCGCGCTCGCCGTGCCGTTTGCGGCGAACAGCTCCATTCAAGCCATTCTGAACCTTACGGACACGTGGTTCATCGGCCGCATCTCGACTGACGCACTGGCGGCCATTGCCGCCATCCATTGGCCGGTGATCGCTTGTATCGCGCTCTTCGGTGGCGTCGGTCTCGCTGGGCAGACATTGGTGGCGCAATCCTTCGGCGGGCGGCGACTCAAGCGTGCGGCACAGGCAGGCTGGATGTCTGCGTGGGCAGCATTGTCGGTCGTGCCGGTGTTCTGGTTCATCGCGATGAACGGCGACGCTCTGCTCGATCCATTCGGCCTCGCGCCCGAAGTGCAAGCATTGTCAGTGCAGTTCTGGGAGCCTCGCATGTTCGGCGCGCCGTTGGGCGTGGCGTTGTGGGGCATGATCGGATTCTTCAACGGCATCGGCCGGCCGAAAATCTCTTTCATGGTCGAGGCGCTGGTCTGCATCAGCAACGCCCTGTTCGCGCAATTGTTTATTTTCGAGCTCGACCTCGGCATTGCCGGCGCGGCCTGGGCGACCAACTGCGCACAAGGCTTGGGCCTGCTCGTCGCCATCGGCATCTTCGTCAGTCCCAAACTCAATCGGATGTTTCGTTCGCGGCTGATGTGGCGTCCACGCGTCGGCAAGCTCGGCGCGCAAGTAAAGCTCGGATTGCCGATGGGCATGCTGATCGCGGCCGACGTGCTGGGTTTCGCGATGTTTCAGCTGATGCAGGTTCATCTCAGCACCGTCGATGGCGCCGCGACCCAGGTCGTGATGATGCTCACCTCGATTTCATTCATGCCCGCGATCGGCATCGCCATGGCGGGCACCACGCTGGTCGGTCAATCCATCGGCATGGGCGATCGCGCCTGGGCGCGACGCATCGGCAACAGCATCGTCGTCATGTGCATGACGTACATGGGCTGCGTCGGCCTGCTGCTCGGATTGTTCGCGCCGTGGCTGATTCCCACCTTCGTGGCCGATAACGATCCGCAGGCCTTGGCCGTGATCCAGCTGGGCACGACCCTCATGTGGGTGGCCGCCGCTTATCAGCTGTTCGATGGATTGAACTTCGCATGCTCTTTCAGCTTGCGCGGCGCCGGCGACGCCACTGTGCCGGCGATCTGCGTGTTGTTGCTGTCGTGGCTGATATTCGTGCCACTCGCGCACATGCTGTCGTTCGAGCCAGGCGGCGGCTGGGTCGAAGGCTTGCCGCAGTTCGGCCTCGGCGCGCTGGGCGGCTGGCTCGCGGCGCTGATCTACATCATTCTGATCTCGCTCGTGCTGTTGCTCCGTTGGCGCTCGCGCGCGTGGGAAAGCATCCGCCTTCGTTAGCTGACCGTGGCGTAACCCCTCTCGCCCGTGTGCGATGGTATGGTTCGGCCGGAGGGGTACCAGCAGTGAACCAAGCAGCCAACCAGTCTTCGACGAGCATCCGTATTTGGGATTGGCCGGTGCGTCTGACGCACTGGTTGTTCGTGCTCTGTATCGTCGTCTCCTGGTGGAGCGCTGAAGAGCGCCTGATGGACTGGCATCGCTACAGCGGCTATGCCCTGCTCGGCCTGCTGATCTTCCGTATCTACTGGGGCTTCGCTGGCAGCTCCAGCGCACGCTTCTCACACTTCCTACGTGGGCCGGGCGGCATCGTTGCCTATCTGCGTGAATCGCGCGACGGTCACCGCGACGCGGGCCACAACCCGCTGGGCGGCTGGAGCGTGGCCGCGATGCTCATACTCATGCTGGCGCAAGTGCTGATCGGATTGTTCGTCAGTGACGTCGACGGCATCGAGTCGGGGCCGCTGTCGCATCTGGTGAGTTTCGACACCAGCCGGACTCTGGCCGAGGCGCATGAAATCGTATTCAACGCGATCCTCACGCTGATCGGCCTGCACATCGCCGCCATCTTGTTTTATCTATTGGTGAAGCGGGACAACTTGATCGTGGCCATGCTCACCGGCCACCGCCATAATGTCCCAATGAAGCCGATGCGGACGGTGCCTGCGTGGCGGATTCTGCCGGGCATCGTGCTCGCGAGCGGCGTCGTGTGGTGGGTGGCGACGTAAAATATAAAAGGGAAAACAAAAAGGGCGACCGTGTCCGATCGCCCTTACGTTCGATACATGGAACTACGCTACTTGATCAGCCGCAGCACCACCCGCTTGGCCTTGCCTTGCAGTCGGTCGCGGTGAAAACCCGTTTCGGGTTTGTATTGAAGCGCGTCGATGCGACGTTGCAACTCGGCGGCGCGCTCGGGATCCGGAGTCACTCGCAGGCGCACCGGCGCAGCTTCGGTCTGTTTCAAACGAAAAATCATGGTTTTTCCTCCCGGACGGCGTTCCTCTCGCACTGGGGGCTAACGCACCACAGGGCGCAATGGATCCACCGACAAGGCTAAACGTTCGTATCCCCTGGTAGGGATTGGTTATTTCCACTGATTCGCGGTTTCCGCGAAGTTTTTGTTTTGCGGCCGGACTATACAGAATCGCTGGCCTGTAGGTGCTTCCATTACGACCCAGGTGTGCACTTTGCCGATGCACCGGGCGCCCAGGGCCTCCAGCCGCTTCACTTCCGCCTCGATATCGTCGGATTCGATGTCCAGGTGCACGCGGCTTTCATGTTCGACGCTCTGCACTTCGACGTGCAGGCCGAGGTCCTCGGTCTGCAGGCAGCGATAGATCGGGCTCGGTTCTTCGTGCTTGGGACGCAGCTCGTAACCTAACGCGGCGGCCCAGAACTGCGCGGCCTGTTCGAGATCACCGGTCTTGCAATCGATGATGAAGCCAGCGAGTCGACTGCGATGCATGTTCTCACCTTGCGGTCACGCGTTCGGGTTCACGCCTTTGCGAGCCGTGTCCATGGCCGAGAGAATATCTTTGGCCTCGTTGCTGGAGAATATGTCAGTTACTGACGCCGTTACCTTGCGTTGCCAGTTGGCGTGCTCGGTATCGGTGCCCGGCACGTTCACTGGATCGGTCATGCCGATGAGATCCTCGATCTGCAACAGCGCGATGTTGGCGCTCGACAAACCGATGAACGCATGCACCGCACGCGACAACGCCGCGGAGTAGGGCGGTAGCGGCTCGCCGTCGCGCCAGTGCCATAGACCGGCAGCAACCAGAGCTCGCAACAAACTCACTCGATCCCGGACTCGCGCATCGTGCGCTTGTTGACGCAGCTCGTCCGACGGATACAAATCGAGCTGCGCGCGTAATGTCACATCGCTGCCTTCCCACCAGCCACGCAATGTCGGCAAGTCATGCGTCGTCACCACCGCCATCGCGTGCTGCACGTATTCGTCGGGCCGTTTGAACGAGCCGTCGTCCAGCTGCTCGAACATCAGTACTTTGTAGTGATATGCGCGGTAATGCTCCATTGCCTCGGTCATGGCCTCGGGCACCGTGCCCAGATCTTCGCCAATGACGATGCAATGATTCCGCTGACTTTCCAGCGCCAGAATGGCGATCAGGTCGGCCAGCGGATAGTGGACATAAGTGCCGTCCTTGGACAGCAGACCGCGAGGCACCCACCACAATCGATACAACGTCATCACGTGGTCGAAGCGCAGCGCCGCCACGTAACGCATCATGTTTCGGACCAGGCCGATGAACGGCTCGTACTGCTGAGTGCGCAGCTCGTTCGGATCCTGCGGCGGAATGCCCCAGTCCTGTCCTTTCAACGCCAGCGCATCGGGCGGCGCGCCGACAGAGGCGCCTTGCAGATACAAATGGCGATTCGACCAAGTCTCCGAGCCCGCGGGGTTGGCGCCCACGGCAACGTCACCATACAAACCAATGGCCATGCCCGCCTCGCGCGCGGCGCTCTGTGCACCGGCCAATTGTTCGGCGGCCAGCCATTGCAGATATTGAAAATATTCGACGTCTTCGACGCGCTCGCGCGCGAACCGTTGCACCGCCGGCGTGGTGGGATCGCGATATTCCTCGGGCCAGCTCGGCCAGCCCCAGTACTGCGGGCCTTGCAAACGTAAGTGCCCGTCGAGCGCGTCATAGATCGCATGCAGACGCAGCGGCTCGCCTTGGATCTCCTGAAACTGCCTGAATGCTTCGCCTCGCGGCGTGTTCTCGGCGAGGTGTCGTTTGCGGAAACTCGCATACAGCAGCGACAGGATTTCGAACTTGGCGGCGGCCACTCGCACGTAGTCGACGTTCCTGGTCGCGCGCAATTCCTTCAGCATCGCCTGGAATTTCGGCTCGGCCACGCGCTTGCGCGCCCGCTCGCACTCGGCGAAGTCCGGCACGTCCTCGACGCTGATGTACAGCACGTTGAGGAATTGCCGATTGGACGGACTGTAGGGACTGATGTGCGCCGGATTGGCCGGCATCAGTGCATGCAGCGGATTCAGCCCGACGATGCCGCAGCCCATCGGCGCGGCCAGGCGGATCAACTGTCTCAGATCGCGAAAATCGCCGATGCCCCAGTTGTCATCGGCGCGCAGCGAATACAGCTGCACGGCGATACCCCAAAGCTTTTTGCCCGCGGCGATCGCGTGCGCTTCGAAACATTGCTCGGGCGTGACCACCACTCGCACCGTTCCATGCAGACCGGTGTCGAGCGCGAAGGAAGCCGTATGATAGCCCAACGGCAACGCGGGTAACGTCACGGCCAGGCGTCGATAGGAACGATTGTCGACCTGCGCCTCTTCCAGCTTTTGCAGCTTGGCCAGCTGCGCGGTGCCGGAGCGCGGCTCGCCGCTTTCGAGCTTGACGTTCCAGTCCACTTTTTTCGCCGCGAGATCCACCGGCACGGCGAGCGACACGGCGATCGGCTTGTCTTCGGTCGCGACGACCACCGGCGGCACGAAGCCGTTCCAGCGACGCGTGTGGTGTTGATCGATTGCGCTCTGGGCCGCCGCGGCATCGGCGGCCTCGATGCCGAGCGCGGCCAGGATGGCGACCTGCGACTCGACCGACACTTCTTTCGGTCGAGCGCGAAAATCCAAGTAGGAATCCGCGATTCCGTGCAACTGGGCGAGTTGGCGGATCGGGTTGTTCATTTACGTTTTCAGCGAGAACCCACTTCGTACGGTGCTGGGCGCGTCGCCATCCGCGAGCAATACGCAGGAATGCGGCGCGACCACGCAGTTCTGTCCGGCGCCGAGACGGTCGCCGAGATCGGTGGCCTGCCAGCGCGCCGTGTCGAACACGACTCGCCACACCACACCGGTGGTAGGCGCGGGCAAGCGGAAGTCCACGGGTTGGTCGCCAGCATTGCACAGAAACAGCAGATGTCCGTTCGGTGTTCCATACGGATCCGTGAAAGCGTGACCGATCAGCACGCCGATGGCGCGTGCGTTTGCATCGTGCCAATCGCCGGCATTCAGCTCGTGCCCTTGGGGATGCCGCCAGCTGATGTCCTTGTGCTCGCGATCCACCTGGCGCGCGCCTTTGAGGAATGTATCGCGTCTCAAGCCGGCCGCATACCGCCGCAATGTGAGCAGTTGCCGTACGAATGCAGTCAGCCAGCTGCGACGTTCGGCCTCGTGCCAGTCGAGCCAGCTGATTTCATTATCCTGACAGTAGGCATTGTTGTTACCGCGCTGCGTGCGACCGAATTCATCGCCCGCCAGCAACATGGGCACGCCTTGCGACAGCAGCAACGTGGCGAGCAGATTGCGGATCTGCCGTTCACGCAGTTCGATCACCCCGGGATCGTCGCTCGGGCCTTCGACGCCGCAATTCCAGCTCAGGTTGTGATTGTGGCCGTCGCGGTTGTCTTCGAGATTGGCCTCGTTGTGCTTCTGTTCGTACGCGGTGGCGTCGTATGCCGTGAAGCCATCGTGACAGGCGATGTAATTGATGCTCGCCGTCGGCCGCCGGCCCGAGGCGCGAAACAAATCGCTGGAGCCGGCAAAGCGCTCGGCGAAATTGCCGAGAATGCCCGGATTGCCACGCCAGAAACCGCGGACGCTATCCCGATACAAATCGTTCCATTCCGACCAGCCGGCCGGGAAGCGGCCGAGCTGATAGCCTTCGGGGCCGACGTCCCAGGGCTCGGCGATGAGCTTCACATAGCGCAGCGACGGTTCGGCGGCGACCGCTTTGAAAAACGCCGCGTCGGTGCGAAACGGCGCGTTGTCGCGCCCGAGCACCGCGGCCAGATCGAAACGAAAGCCGTCGACGTGCATTTCTTCGACCCAGTAGCGCAGGCAATCGATGACCAGCTTGCGGGCCGCGGCGTTGCCGATCGCGATGGTGTTGCCGGTGCCGGTGCGATCGACGTAACGAGAGAGATTGGCGCTGTCGAGCTTGTAATAAGCGGCGTTGTCGAGACCGCGCAGGCTGAGGGTCGGGCCTTTCTCGTTGCCCTCGACGGTGTGATTGAACACCACGTCGAGAATGACTTCGAGGCCTGCCGCATGCATCGCTTTCACCATGGTGCGGAATTCGGCGACGGGATCGTCGATCACGTAATCCGGATGCGGCGCGAACCATGCGAGCGAGCTGTAGCCCCAGTAGTTCACCAAGCCGCGTTTGGCGACGAACTCTTCGGGAATGAACGCCTGTACGGGCAACAACTGCACGGCGGTGACGCCGAGCGATTTCAGATAATTGAGGACCGCCGGCTGCGCCAGTCCCAGGAACTTGCCGCGCTCACGCTCGGGCACCGCCGGGTGCAGCTTGGTGAAGCCTTTGACGTGCAATTCATAAATGACGGTGTCGCGCCACGGCACCGCCGGCGGGCAGTCCTCGCTCCAGGCGAATTCAGACTGCACCACCCGCGCCTTGTACATGTAGGGTGCGCTGTCCGCGGTGTTCAGCTGTTCCATGGGCTGATCCGGCTGATGACCGAACACCGCGGGATTCCATTCGAACTTGCCGACCAGCGCGCGCGCGTACGGATCGAGCAGCAGTTTGTGAGGATTGTGTCGCAGGCCATACGAAGGATCGTAGGGTCCATGAACCCGAAATCCATACACCACGCCCGGCACGCCATGGGGGGCGGGCAGGAAGCCGTGCCAGCAGTTGTCGGTGCGTTCGGGCAGAGCGAGACGCACGATCTCGCGCTCGCCGCGTTCATCGAACAGACACAACTCTACGCGGGCCGCGCCGCCGGCGCAGACCGCGAAATTCACACCGTCGCCGGTCCATGTGGCGCCCAGCGGCGAGGGTGAGCCAGCTTGCAAGCTGGCGGCGGCGAAATCGACAGGTACGGCGTTCATCCGACCAATGGTGACCGATCCGGGGGCCGCGTGAAAAGTAGCGAATCGCGAAAGTGCCTGATTGACATCGGCATCTCAGGCAATGCCTAACGGTTTTTTAATCGCGCGCCCAGATGACCACGGCCAGCGGCGGCAGATTCAGCGTGATACGAGCGGGGAAATCTCGCCAGCCCTCCGCATGCGCCTGGGCTTCGGTTTGCTGGGAATAGCCCGAGCCGCCGAATGCAACATCGTCGCTGTCGAGCAGTTTGCGATAACGCCCCGCCACCGGTGCACCGAAAGTGTAATTGTCACGCGGCACGGGCGTAGCGTTGAACAGGATCAGCAGCTGCGTGCCGCCCTCGCCCGACAGGCGCTGGCGCATGAAGCCGAAGACGCTTTCGCGGGCGTTGTCCGCTTCCAGCCAGCGAAAACCCTCCCAGCTGTTGTCGCTGCCGTGGAGCTCCGGATAGTCGCGATACAAACGATTCAAGGCGCGACACCAGGCCTGCAGCTGCCGATGATGCGGATGTTGAAGCGCGGCCCAGGCCAGATCCTCGTAATCGCGCCACTCGTGCCATTGGCCGAACTCGCCGCCCATGAACATCAGCTTCTTGCCCGGATGCGCCATCATGTAGCCGATCAGAAAGCGATGATTGGCGAGCTTCTGCCATTCGTCGCCCGGCATCTTGTCGAGCAGCGAGCGCTTGCCGTGCACGACTTCGTCGTGCGACAGCGGCAGGATGAAGTGCTCTGAAAACGCATACACGAACGAAAACGTGATCAGGCTGTGGTTGTGCCCGCGGTAGATGGGATCCAGCGCCATGTAGCGCAACGTATCGTTCATCCAGCCCATGTTCCATTTGAAATGGAAGCCGAGCCCGCCGAGGTGCACCGGCCGCGACACGCCCGCGAACGACGTCGACTCTTCCGCCATGGTGACCACACCGGGGAAATAGTGGCCGACGGTCCAGTTCAGTTGTTTCAGGAAATCGATGGCTTCGAGATTTTCGCGGCCGCCGTATTGATTCGGCGTCCATTCGCCGTGTTTGCGCGCGTAGTCGAGATAGATCATGGACGCGACCGCGTCCACGCGCAGGCCGTCAATGTGATATTGCTCGATCCAGAACAGTGCATTGGCGATTAGAAAATTACGCACCTCGTGGCGGCCGTAATTGAAAATCTTGGTGCCCCACTCCATGTGCTCGCCGCGTCTTGGATCGGCGTGCTCATATAAAGCCGTGCCGTCGAAATCCGCGAGGCCGTGGCCGTCGCGAGGGAAGTGCGCGGGAACCCAATCCATGAACACGCCGATGCCGGCCTGGTGCATGCGATCCACGAAGCGCATGAAATCTTGCGGCGAGCCGTGTCGAGCCGTCGGCGCGAAATGGCCGAGCACCTGATAGCCCCAGGAGCCGTCGAAGGGATGCTCCGCGACGCCGACCAGCTCGATATGGGTGTAGCCCAGGTCGAGCACGTATGGAATCAATTGATCGGCCAGCTCGTCCCAGGTCAGGAAGGCGGGCTTGCGATGCCACGAGCGGCGCCACGAGCCGGGATGCAGCTCATAGATCGAGATCGGCGCGCGCAGCGGATCCCAGTGGCGGCGCTGGTCCAGCCAGGCATCGTCGCCCCAGCTGTAACCTTCGATGTCGGCGATCACCGAAGCGCTGTCCGGACGCAGCTGCATCTGGAACGCATACGGGTCGGCCTTCATCAGATGCTGGCCGTGCGCGCCGACGATGTCGAATTTATACAGCGCGCCTGCGGCGGCGCCGGGAACGAATGTTTCCCAGACTCCGGAATGGCCGCGCATCTGCATGACGTTGCGGCTGGCGTCCCAATGATTGAAATCGCCGACCACGCTGACGCGCCGCGCATTGGGCGCCCAGACCGCAAAGCGCGTCCCGGCCACGCCGTCGTGCACTTCGGGATGCGCGCCGAGCTTCTGATGAATGTGGTGATGATTGCCCTCACCGAACAAGTGCAGATCGAGATCGGAGAGGGCCGAGTTCATAGCGATGACGTGGTATCGGTAGCCAGCTGTCCCTTCACAACACCAAGCAGGCGCCGGGGTTCCATGACGCCCGGCGACAGATCATAGAACGGGTTTGATGCCCCAGATGTTATCCGCGTACTCGCGGATGCTGCGGTCGCTGGAGAACGGGCCCATGCTCAAGGCGTTGATCACCGACTTGCGCGTCCATTCTTCCGAGTTCTGGAACAACTCGTCGACGCGCGCCTGCGCCGCCATGTAGTCGTGGAAATCCGCCAGCACCAGGAAATGCTCGCCGTGACTGAGCAGGCGATCGCTCACCACCTTCGAATCGAAGATGTTGTCCGGCGTGAAATAGCCGGAGTCGATCAGCTCGATGGCGCGCTTCAACACCGGGTTCTTCGCCACCTCGTCGGCCGGCGAGTAGCCCTTTGCCCGCAGGGCATTCACTTCCTCGGTGGTCATGCCGAAGATGAAAATATTCTCCTCGCCCACCGCGTCTTTGATTTCGATATTGGCGCCGTCCAGCGTGCCGATGGTCAGTGCGCCGTTCAACGACAGCTTCATGTTGCCGGTGCCCGACGCTTCCATGCCCGCCGTGGAAATCTGCTCCGACAGATCGGCCGCCGGCATGATCTCCTGCGCCAGCGACACGTCGTAATCCGGCAGGAAACACAGCTTCAGCTTGTCGCCGATGCGCGCGTCGTTGTTGATGACGTGCGCGATGCTGTTGATGAGCTTGATGATGGCTTTCGCCATGTGATAACCCGGCGCCGCTTTGCCCGCGAACATCACCACGCGCGCCGGAATGGCGGCGTTGGGATTGTCCAGCAAGTACTGATAGCGGGCTACCACGTGCAACAGATTCAACAGCTGTCGCTTGTATTCGTGAATGCGCTTGACCTGCACGTCGAACATGGCGTCCACGCTCACGGTCACGCCGAGCAGCGAGTTGATGGTCTTGGCCAGCCGCTCCTTGTTGGCGCGCTTGATGACGCGGAAGCGATTGCGGAAGTCGGCGTCTTCGGCAGCCCACTTCAAGCGCTCCAGATCCTCCAGATCGTTTTCCCACGCCGAGCCCAGCTTCTCCGTCAGCAACGCCGATAGCAGCGGGTTCGCCTGCTTCAACCAGCGCCGGACGGCAATGCCGTTGGTGACATTGGTGAATCGCTCCGGCCATAACTCGGCGAAGTCGGAAAAGATGGTCTCGCGCATCAGTCGCGAATGCAGCTTCGCGACGCCGTTGACGCGATGACTGCCGACCACCGACAGATATGCCATGCGCACGCGACGGTCGCCGTCTTCGTTGATCAGCGACATGCGACGCCGACGATCCAGGTCTTGCGGGAACTTCGCGCTGACTTCCTCGAGGAAGTCGCGGTTGATCTGATACACGATCTGCAGATGACGCGGCAGCAGGCGTTCGAAGAACGACACGGGCCACGTCTCCAATGCCTCGGGCAGCAGCGTATGGTTTGTATATCCACACACTTCGCGTGTGAGCTTCCACGCGGGCCCCCACTCCATGTCATAAGTGTCGACCAGCAAGCGCATCAGCTCGACGACGGTCAGTGCCGGATGCGTGTCGTTGAGCTGGACGGCGATTGCGTTGGAGAGATCCTTCAATGGCCGCCGCTCGGCGAGATGCTGACCGAGCAGATCCTGCAAAGAGGCGCTGACGAAGAAATACTGCTGCTTGAAGCGCAGCTCCTTACCCTGCGGCGTCGAATCGTCCGGGTACAGCACGCGAGAAAGATTCTTCGCGTCGACCTGCTCGGCCACGGCCGCGCCGTAATTGCCGTGATTGAAATCTTCGATACGGAAGGGGGTGATGGCCCGGCCGGACCACAGCCGCAAATGATTCACCGTGGGGCTGCGGTTGCCGGGAATGAACAGGTCGTAGCCGACCGCCCAGACATCGTGCGTGTCCACCCATTCGTAACGGATGCGGCCTTGCTCGTCGCGCGTGGCGCGACACTGACCGCCGAAACGCACTCGATGACGCACGCCGCCCTGGCCGCTCTCCCAGAAGTTATGAAAGCCGAGCCAGGAGCTCGCGACTTCACGCTGCGCGCCGTCCTTCTCGATGACCTGCGTAAAAATGCCGTAGTCGTAACGAATGCCGTAACCGGTGGCGGCATAACCCAGCGTGGCCAGCGAATCGAGGAAACAGGCGGCGAGACGACCGAGGCCGCCGTTGCCCAGGCCGGGATCCTCTTCTTCGGCGGCGATGTGATCCAGATCGTGCCCGAGCGACTCGACGGTCTCGCGCACTTCGGTGAGCAACTCGTCCTCGAACGAGGACAGCGCATTGATCAGGCTGCGACCGAGCAGGAACTCCATGGAGAGATAGCAGATCCGCTTCACGCGGGCGCGCGTGACGCGCTTGCCGGTGGCGATCCAACGCTCGGCAAGTTCTTCACGTACCGCGATGGAGAGCGCATCGTAGATGTCGCGGCGGGTGGCGTTCTCGGTGGATTTGCCGAGCACGCGTTCCAGGCGATCGACGATCGCCTCACGGACGGCGCCGAGGCGCAGCGGCACCGCCGATCGAATCGCAGAAGTCTGCGCCATGTAGTCCTCGCTTATTTAACTTCGGCCACCTTCTCGGCGACGATGCGCCACGAGCCGCCCTCGCGCACGAGGGTCAACTCTTTCCGCAGCGAGTTGGTGCCGAACTTCTGCACGAACCGCACGACGCGACGTTCGTCGCCGTCCGGTTCGACGCGCAAGCCTTCGACGATGGGATCTGGCGTCGGGCCGGTGGCCACCTGCTCACGACGCTGCTCCAACCAGGCCGCACTGCCGGCCGAGTCCGTCGGCGCGGTGAAGCTGGAAGAATAAAGCGCGACAACCGCATCCGCTTCGCGGTTTGCCCAAGCCTGGGCCCAACTCGCGACGACTTCTTCCGGCGAGCGTGCCGTCGTGCCGCTCGAGCGGAAATAAGACGGTGGCTCATCCAGGCATGCGGTCCGGCCGGAACGGCTGGCGGCCTTGGCTTCCGGAATGGTCAGCGCCTCGGCGCGATTCGGCTGCGTCATGCCGTCCGGCACTTTTAGCAACGGATTGTTACGAGACGCCATATACGGCTCGTTCTTCTCGTTGCACACGGCCTCCGAGCCGCCGCCACAGGCGGCCAGCAACGGCAGCAGCAGAGCAAAGCTCACAGTCAGGCGGCGGGCGGACGCGGGGAAAAGCGCGCTGATTTTGTTCATGCAGGCGGTCGCGGACATCGGGGTGCCAAGAAAAACCGAACGGGGCATGCTACGCGGCCCGGAATATTACGCAACCGGCTCGCAACGTACGTCGGTTTTGACCGACGAGGCGATGAAACATTCCTCGTGCGACCGGTGATGCAGCTCGTCCAGCTGCTCGGCCGTGGGCGCACGGCCGGAAAAAACCACCTTGGGCCGCAGGGTCACGACCGTCATGGCCATTTTGCCGGCCTCGTTCTTGGCCAACACACCCACCGCCCGATCCTCGTAGCTGTCCACCACGAAGCCCTGTTTGGCCGCGAACGACAGGAAAAACAGCATGTGGCAGCTCGACAGCGACGCCACGAACGCTTCCTCCGGATCGACCGCGGTGGGGTCGGACAACGGCGCTCGAACCACGCTCGGCGCGCTCGACCCCGGAACGACCGTGCCGCCATCGAAGCGCCATTCATGCGCGCGGGAATACTTGTTGTCGGTGAAGGCGGCGCCGAGGCGCTGCCAGTAAACGGTCGCGGTGTACTCGCTCATGAGGGGGTGCCGACGAGCCGGCCGGGCCGGCGGGGAGCCATTGTCCCGCGCCTGCCACGGGTTTGCCACATTCCTGACCGGGTTCGGGCAGAATCGCCGCCCAACATGCCTGCTATCGCCGCGATTTGGCGGTGTTGGGCTCCGATCTGGCGTGCAATGGGGTTGCTGAATGGAACGGTTTCGGGCGGCTTTACGGACGATTTTCGGCGAGTTGAGCTGGCGGCCGCCCGGATGGGTTTCCGCATCGAGCGGCGCCGTTCGTGAGCGAACGGATCGCCTTGGCGCGTCGATGCGCGCTAATCCACGCGGCACGGCCCTGGCGGTGGCTGGAATCGTCGTGGTGGTCGCCGCGGCGGCGTTCGGCTGGCGCTGGTATGTCAATCGTCCGCAACCCGTGCTCACGGAGTTCGCGGTCAACGCGCCCGGCCTCACCTGTTATGCCTGCGAGCCGCCCGGCTCACCGAATCCGTTGGTCGTGACTTTTTCGGCGTCGACCGCGACGCTGGAACGAGCCGGTCATCCCATCGATCCGAACAAGGCCGGCATCGAAATCAGCCCCGCCGTGGCCGGCCAGTGGTTCTGGGATGACGACCGCACCCTGCGCTTCCAGCCGGCGGCCGATTGGCCCATCGGTCAGCAATACAAAGTCGAGCTGTCGCGCAAGGATTTCGCGGCGGATCACGTGACGCTCAAGGAGTACGAGTTCGCGTTCCAGACGCCCGTGTTCGTGGCCAAGCTCGCCAACACCGAGTTCCACCAGGATCCGGTGGTGGCTGGCAATAAGAAGGTGGTGGCCAGCATCGGCTTTTCGCATCCGGTGGATCCGGAGAGCTTCGAGAAGCGCATCAAGCTCAAGATGTTCAACAAAGTGACGGACACGGTCGAGAAAGAACTGACCGCGCCGACCTACACCGTCATTTACGACAAGCTGAAGCTGAACGCGTTCGTGCATTCGTCGCAATTGGAAGTGCCGCCGAAGGCCGGGCGCCTGCAAATCCAGATCGAGCCGGGCACACGGGCGGCGCGTGGCGGCAATGAAAGCAAGGACACGCTGACTGCCAGCGTCGAAGTGCCGGGGCTCAACAGCCTGCGTGTCTCCAACCTGTCGCTGGACATCGTGCGCGACGAGCGCAACGAGCCGGATCAGGTGCTGTTGATCAACACGTCGTTCTCCGTGCTCGAGCGCGATCTGCCGCCCAAGGTGAAAGTGTGGCTGCTACCGGAGAAACATCCGGATCCGAAACTCCAGGAGCAAATCCAGCAGGGCCGGCCTTATCCGTGGACCGAAACGACGTTCCGCCCCGAAGTTCTCACGACCCAGAACCAGCTGAAGCTGGATCAGATTCCCGGCGAGCAGGAACACTACGACCTGCACAGCCTGCGTTATCAGGCCGCGCCCGGCCGTTATCTGTACATCAAGATCGACGCCGGGCTGAAATCCTTCGGCGGCTACGTGCTCGGCGACAGCGTCGAACGCATCATGCAAGTGCCCGAGTTCCCGCGCGAGCTGAGCATCCTGCACCAAGGCTCGCTGCTGTCGATGTCGGGCGAGAAGACCGTGAGTTTGTTTGCTCGCAATGTACCCGCCATTCGCGTCGAGATCGGCCGGCTGCTGCCGCGACAGTTGCAACATCTGGTGACGCAGACCAGCGGCAGCTTCGCCACGCCGCAATTCAACAACTGGGCGTTCGAGACTGCGAACATCACTGAACGTTTCTATGAAGTGGTCCGGCTGGAGTCGGGCGATCCGGGCAAGGCGCAGTACGAATCTGTCGATCTCGGCAAGTATCTGGACGACAACGCGGGTGATCGTCGCGGCATGTTCCTGCTCCGCGTGATGGCGTGGGACCCGGATGCCGATAAGCCATTGGGCTATGCGCCCGACGCCTGGAATCAAACATTGGGCGGGCAGCTCGCGGATGCACGCTTGCTGGTCGTCACCGACCTCGGCCTGGTGGTCAAGCGCTCGGTGGACGGCTCGCAGGATGTGTTCGTCCAATCGATCGCCACTGGCGCGCCGATCAGTGGCGCCGCCGTGGAAATCATCGGTCGCAACGGCCTGCCCGTGCTCACCGAGACAAGCGACGCCGACGGTCACGTCCGTTTCCCGGACTTACGGAGCTTCCAGCGCGAGAAGGCGCCGGTGCTGTATCTCGCGCGTCGCGGTGGTGACAGCTCGTTCCTGCCGCTCGACCAGCGCGATCGCTCGCTCGATCTGTCGCGCTTCGACATCGGCGGCGTGGAAAGCAATGCGGATCGGGCGGCGTTGTCCGCTTATATTTTCTCGGATCGCGGCATCTATCGGCCGGGCGAAGAGATTCGCGCCGGCGCGTTGATTCGCAATCAGGACTGGAGTCGTGGGTTATCCGGTTTGCCGCTGCGTCTCGAAGTGGTCGACCCGCAAGGCACTGTCATTCGGCGTGAGACCTTCAAGCCCGGCCCCGCCGGGTTCGGCGAAATCCTGCAGCCCACCAAGGAAACATCGCCGACTGGCACGTACACGCTGACACTGGCCATCGTTCGCGACCAATATAACGCCGACCTGATCGGCTCGACCACCGTGCAGGTGCGCGACTTCCAGCCGGATCGTTTGCGTATGAAGGCCATCTTCTCGGCGTCGTCCGCGGACGGCTGGGTGTCGCCGGATGATCTCGAAGCTCACATTCAATTGGAGAATCTGTTCGGGACGCCGGCGGAGAACCGCCGGGTCGTCTCGACGTTGACGTTGAGCCCGAGCATTCCTTCGTTCCGTGCCTATCCGGATTATCAGTTCCACGATCCACAGTACGCGCGCGAAGGTTTCAGCGAACAGCTCGAAGACGCGACGACCGACGCCCAAGGCAAGGCTACCCTTGCACTGAATCTGCAACGATTCGCGAAGGCCACTTATCGCGTGCACCTGGTGTCGCAGGGCTTCGAAGCTGACGGCGGTCGAGGGGTCACGTCCGAAGCTGCGCAGCTGGTTTCCAACATGCCGTATCTCGTCGGTTACAAACCGGACGGCGAGCTCGGCTATCTGTCGCGCAACGGCGAGCGCAGCGTGCATCTGATCGCCATCGATCCCAAGGCTCAGCGCATGGAAGTCGGCGGGCTCGTGCTGTCGCGCCTCGAAACGCGCTTCGTGTCGGTGCTGATGCGACAGGCGAACGGCACTTACAAATATGAGTCGCGCCGGAAGGAAACATCGCTGGGCGACACTGCGCTCACCATCCCTGCGACGGGCCATTCGCTGAAGCTCGCGACCGATGCGCCGGGCAACTTCGCGTATGTCGTCAAGGACGCCACGGGGCAGCAGCTCGCTCGGATCGATTATCAAGTCGCGGGCGAAGGTAATGTCACGCGCACTCTGGAAAAGAACGCCGAGCTGGAGTTGACCCTGTCCAAGCGCGATTACGCGCCGGGCGAGGAAGTGGAAGTATCGATTCGCGCTCCGTACGAAGGCGCCGGCTTGATCACTATCGAGCGCGAACGAGTGTACGCGTGGAAGTGGTTCAAGACTTCGACCACCAGCTCGGTGCAGCGAATCACGCTGCCCGAGGGATTGGAAGGCAATGCGTATGTGTCGGTCACGTTCGTGCGGGACACGGGCTCATCGGAGATCTACACCAGTCCCATGTCTTACGGCGTGCAGCCGTTCTCGATCGCTGTGGATGCGCGACGCAATCCTGTGAAGGTCGAAGCGCCCTCGCTGGTGAAACCGGGTCAGCAGCTGACCTTCCGTTATCGCACCGAGCAGCCGTCGCGGCTGGTGTTGTTCGCGGTCGATGAAGGCATCCTGCAGGTCGCGGCGTACAAGACGCCCGATCCGTTGGGATATTTCTTCCAGAAGCGCGCAATGGAAGTCTCCACCACGCAGATCCTGGATCTGATCCTGCCGGAGTTTCGACAGCTGGGACTGGCGGCCGCGCCGGGTGGCGACGCCGAGGGTCTGCTCGGCAAACATCTCAATCCGTTCCGCCGCAAAGGCGAGAAGCCGGTGGCGTACTGGTCGGGCATCGTCGACGCCGATACGACGACGCGTGAGCTGAAGTACACCGTGCCGGACTACTTCAACGGAACCTTGCGCGTGATGGCTGTTGCCGTGACTGACGACCGTGTCGGTGTGCATGAAAGCCGCACGGTGGTTCGCGGCGACTTCGTGTTGTCGCCGAATGCGCCGACGACGGTGTCGCCGGGCGATGAATTCGATGTGAGCGTGGGCGTTTCCAACAATGTCGAAGGCTCGGGTTCCAGCGCTACTGTCGCTGTCAGCCTGGCGACCGACAGTGGTCTCGAAGTCGTCGGCGATGCGCGCCAAGACGTGGGCATTGCCGAAGGGCGCGAAGGATCGGTGCGCTTCCGCTTGCGAGCCAAGGATGTTCCCGGCGCCGCGAACTTGAACTTCACGGCGCGCGTCGGCAACGCGAGTGGCACACGTCGCATCGATCTCAGCGTGCGTCCAGCGACACCCTTCATGACGCAGCTGAGCGCGGGCGTGCTACAGAAGGGCGATCGTGAGATTCGGCTCGATCGGCAGATGTATCCGCATCACCGGACGCTGCAGACCGGCGCGTCCATGCTGCCATTGCAGTTCGCCCATGGCTTCGTGGCGTATCTGTCGAACTATCCGTATGCGTGTACGGAGCAGATCGTCAGCATGTCCATGCCAGCGGTGTTGCTCAGCTCGCGGCCGGAGTTTGGCTACGTTCGGTCGCGAGATGGCTCGGATGTTTCCGCGCTGATCGGCGAGTTGCGCGCCCGACAGAACGAGATGGGCGCGTACAAGCTATGGCCGGGCGGTGACCAGGTCGTCGAGTTCGTCTCGTTGTATGCCCAGCATCTGCTCATCGAAGCGGGCGAACGCGGGCAGGCCATTCCGGGCGATCTGGTCGCCAACGGGAACAGCTATCTGCGGTCGGTGGCCCAGCGCGATGGCAACAATCTCACTGACGAGCGGCAGAGCGCTTACGCGATCTACCTGCTGACGCGCCAAGGTCAGCGCATGGCCGCGGAAGTCGCGGCGGCCCGCAAGCGGCTGGCGGAGCGATATCGCGGCAAGTGGGAAAACGATCTCACGGCTGCTTGGCTGGCTGGCGCGCTGGATTTGATGAGACAGGATCGCGATGCCGAGAGCTTGATCGGCGGCACGAGCTTCGATGCGAAGGACAGCGAGCTTTATAACGATCCCATGACGCGGGATGCGTTGCTGCTGTTCGTGATCTCACGGCACTTCCCGGAGCGGCTCAAGAACGTGCCGAGCGAGGTGTTCACGACGCTGGCGAAGCGGGTGACCGACGGTTACTACCACTCGCTGTCAGCGGGCACGACGCTGCTGGCGCTGGATGCGTACGCCGCAGCTACAGAAGGTGCGGCCCGCAATCTGGCGATTGCCGAAGTGCTGAAGAACAAGAATGTTCGCGCGCTGACGCTGCCGGAAGGTTTGTTCCCGTCGGCGGCGTTCACGGATCAGGCGGCGGCGCTGAAGTTCACCAACAATACGAACTTCAATGCGTACTACTTGATCGAGCAGTCCGGCTTCGATCGCAAGCCGCCCACACAGGCGATCAAGCAGGGGCTCGAGGTGCTGCGTGAGTACACCGATAGCAGCGGCAAGCCGGTCACCCAGGTCACGATGGGCCAGCAGATCGACGTGCACCTGAAGTACCGCACCATAGGAGACAAAGGAAACCTTGCTCTTGCGCTGGTCGACCTGCTGCCCGGTGGCTTCGAGCTGGTCGTGCCGGCCGAAGGCGCGGAAACGCCCTTCACCGAAGCCAGTGAAGGCGAGGAGGGTGGCGAGTATCAGGAAGGCTTCACCGGCTGGCACTGCCAGGTTTGCGTTGGCGCCGCGAAAGCGCCGCTGCAGTACGCCGACATGCGAGAGGACCGAGTCGTGTTCTATACGCACCACGGCTACGTGGACACCGCTGATATCGCGGAGATCGTCTATCGCATCAAGGCTACGAACGTCGGCAGCTATGTCATACCGCCCGCGTATGGCGAAGCAATGTATGACCGCAGCGTCCTCGGTCGCTCGGCGTCCGGACGGATCGAGGTGACGCGACCGTGACTTCGCGAGTAGCAGAGAGCGTCAGCGGCCTGCAGCGGTGGTTGGCGGAGTTCGCCTGATGCGGTGGCGAGGCGCAATCGTCGTTGCTGGTGTCGTCGCGATAGTCGCGGCGACGCTGGTAACGATTCGTTTGTGGCCTCGCGAACCGTTGGCGGAAAGGATCGCGTCGTCGACGGCGATTTTCGATCGACAGGGCCGGCTGTTGCGGCTGACGTTGGCGAGCGATCATCAGTATCGATTGTGGACGCCGCTGGAAGACATCTCGCCCGAGCTGGTCGAAGCGCTGCTGCTTCACGAAGACCAGCATTTCTACTGGCATCCCGGCTTCAACGTCCCCGCGTTGGTTCGGGCGACGGTGTCGACGTACTCCGGCGGGCCGCGAGTTGGCGGTTCGACGATCACGATGCAGCTCGCGCGACTGATGTATGGGCTGAACACCCGGAGCATCAGCGGCAAGCTGGAGCAAATCGTCCGCGCAGTGCAGTTGGAGCTGTGTTATTCGAAGCGGGACCTGCTCGAAGCGCATCTCAACTTGATGCCGTACGGAGGGAACATTCAGGGTGTAGGCGCGGCGAGCCTGATCTATTTCGACAAGTCGGCGGCAAGATTGGGCCTGTCCGAGGCGCTGACTCTGGTAGTGATACCGCAGTCGCCAGCGCGTCGAGCGCCGGGGCAAGTCGACGAGCCCGACGATCTTCGCGAAGCGAGACTTCGACTCTTCGCTCGCTGGGTCGAGCAACACCCCGACGCCGCCAACGCAGCTGACTATGTCGCCACCCCGCTGCGTTACGCCTCGTTGCACGACCTCCCGTTCGCCGCGCCTCATTTCACGAACGCAGTATTACAGCGCCCGCGGCCCGCTGCCATTCATTCCGTGAACACGACTCTCGATCTGCGCGCTCAGCGCAGTCTCGAGCGAGTCATCACAACGTACGTGCGCGAGCACGGCGACATCGGCATTCACAACGCGGCTGCCCTGCTCGTCGACTATCGAGATCTCTCGGTGCGTGCGATGGTCGGCTCGGCCGATTTCTTCGCGCCCGAGATCGAAGGCCAGGTGAATGGTACGCAGGCGAAGCGCTCGCCCGGCTCGGCGCTCAAACCATTCATTTACGCTCTGGCCATCGACCAAGGCGTGATCCATCCTCAAACGGTATTGAAAGACACGCCGACCGCCTTCGGCCCCTTCAACCCGGAGAACTTCGACGGTCGCTTCGTCGGCCCGATCACCGCGCGCGAGGCATTGATTCGTTCACGGAATGTTCCAGCGCTGACGTTGGCGTCACAGCTAGCAACCCCGTCCTTCTATCAGTTCCTGCGCAGCGCCGGCGTCGCGAAGATGGCGAGCGAAAAGCACTATGGCCTCGCGCTGACGCTCGGCGGCGGCGAAGTCACGATGGAAGAAACGGCCACGCTGTACTCGATGCTCGCCAATCGCGGGCGGCTGGCGCCGCTGCGCTATCTAGAAGAGGAGCCACGAGCTGACGGCATTCGCATGCTGTCGGAAGAAGCCAGCTTCGTGACATTGGACATGCTGCGCTCGGCGCCGCGACCTGAAGACTCATTCGCTCGCCGTCGCAGCGGAGTTCAAGCGGCGTGGAAAACCGGTACGTCCTGGGGTTTTCGAGACGCATGGACTGCTGGCACGTTCGGTCCCTATGTGCTGGTGGTGTGGGTTGGCAACTTTGACGGGCGCGGGAATCCCGCCTTCGTGGGCGTGCAAGCGGCCGCGCCTTTGTTTTTTCGATTGCTCGATGCGCTGGCCGCGCAGGAGAAGCTCGTCGAGCCTGTTTATCGGCAACCGCCTCGCATGGAACGAGTGGAGGTCTGCAGCGCTTCGGGCGATCTTCCGAATTCGGAGTGTCCGCAGGTGGTGAGCACTTGGTACATCCCCGGCGTCTCGCCGATTCGCGTGAGTCAGATTCACCGCCGCGTCTGGGTCGATACGCGCACGGGCGAGCAAGCTTGTCCGCCGTACGATCCTTCATTTACTCGCAGTGAGGTGTACGAGTTCTGGCCCACCGATCTACTGCAATTGTTCGCTCAAGCCGGCATGCCTCGCCGCCGCCCTCCACCACCGGCAGACTGTCAACGCGATGTCCCTCGGGGCACGCCGCCGCAGATAACGTCGCCCGTCATTGCTGTCACTTACACTGTGCGCAGCGGTCGTGTGGGCAGTGAAACGATTCCCCTGGCCGCCAATGCTGACAGCGACGTCCGTCGCCTGCATTGGTTCGTCGACGAAAGTTACATCGGCACCGGCACACCCGGCATCGCCATCGGCTGGCATCCGTCCCACGCCGGCCGTTACATCGTACGCACCGTCGACGATCAGGGCCGCGCCGACAGCCGAGAGCTGTCTGTCGAACTGGTGCGGTGATTCGTTCCCCGCGACGGAAGGAGGGATCGCCTCCATCCAAAGGATCGGCGTGTGAGCAACCGAGAAGATTTGCGCAAATCGCTCAACGCAGGATCACGTGCAGGATCATGGCTGGCATGAGCGTGAACAGCATGGAGAAGGCGACGGAGAGGATGACCAGCAGGTAGATCGCGACGCTCAGAAGTGAGATGACGAGGACGCCGGCGAGGGCGATGACGATCTGTACCCACAGAGGCATGCGGCGGGGAGGAGACAGGACGACTGTCGCGCCCATGCGGGCGAGGGCTTCGAGGCGTTTGTGCGCGGGAGGGTACATGGGTAACGTCGAGCCGCTGAGCAAGCCGCCGCGGCGGGAGCTGCCGGCGACGAGCATGTGAGAGCACCAGGCGGGAAAGCCGCTGCCGTTACCTACGAAGCCGAGCGCGTCGCAGAGAGCTTGGGGATCGCGAGTGAGTTGAACGGCGATCGCGTCGGCGAGATATTTGCGACGGCGCCAGACGAGCGCGAGCAGCGGTTCAAGGAAGAAGCTGCTGACCAGACCGCCGAAGAATCCGCTGAAGACGATGGGCCCATACAGCGGCATGCGAATCCATTCGCGCCAAGTTAGTTTACTGGAAGTGTTGCCGCGAGAAGGGGGAGGCGTCTGCGCATGACCGAACGGATTGGTGAGCTCGAGTATCAAGCGGGCATCGGCGCTCGAAGCGCCGGACTTCAACGCTTCGCGAAGCGTTTGCCACAATCGTGACCAGGCTGGCGGATCGACGATGCCGTCGCTGAGACGCGCCACGAAACCAAACAAGCTCAACGCCTGCGCGACGCGCATGCCTTGCACGACATCGCCGTTTGCAATCAATCCGATGAGATGCCCCGCGACCCCCTGCATCCGCGCGCGGTCCAGCTTTTCCAGCAGCCCGGTGGAAACCAGCACGGTGACTGTCTCATCGTCGGGCCCATACACGGCCGCGTTGACGCCAGCGGTCTCAATGATGGCCACCTTCGGCACTTTGATATTCGCAGCGATGGCCATCTCGGCAACCACGTTGGCGAGTCGCTGTTCCGCAAGCACGCTCGGATTCGGCGCTCGCAACGCCAACTCTTGCACGCCGCTCGCCTCCGCTTCGCGAACGATGCGCCTCAACGTAAGCAACACGAGGAACACGGCAATCAAACCCGGCAGCGCCGCGACGAGCGCGAGATACAACCAGCTGCTGAGCGGCTGAGTCTCGATGTTGTCGCTGATATATCCCAGCGTCTCCATCACCGCGCCGAACAGATCGGGCATCGGAACGATCAGATTGACGACATCGAGCAATAACCCGAGCAACGCATAGAACAGCGGCGAAGTGAGCGTCGCCACGACAAACGCGAGGATCGCGATGCCGACACCGGCGACCGCGCTTACCTGCCATGCCGCGCGACGATGTCGTGCTATGGCCGCGAAAAAACTCTCTCGCTCCGCTGCCGTCCAGACCGGAAGCTCAGCGGCGGACATATCACTCCACCCAATTGAACGAGCGTGTCACTGCCTTCTGCCAGGACGCATACAGCCGCCCGCGATCTTCCTTGTTCATACGCGGCTGCCACGTGTGCGACACGCCCCAGTTACCTCGCAGATCGTCGATGCTCTTCCAATAGCCCGTCGCCAGGCCGGCGGCGTACGCGGCGCCGAGAGCAGTCGTTTCTGTGACTTTGGGTCGCACCACGCTCACATCCAGAATGTCCGCTTGAAACTGCATCAGCAGCTCGTTCACGACCATGCCGCCATCTACCCGCAGCTCCTGCAACTGAATGCGGGAGTCCTGCTCCATCGCCGCCATCACGTCGCGCGTTTGATAAGCCGTCGCCTCCAGCGCGGCGCGAGCGATATGCCCGCGATTCGCGTAGCGCGTCAGCCCGGTGATCACGCCACGCGCGTGATCTTTCCAATACGGCGCATACAAGCCCGAGAACGCCGGCACGACATAAACATCGCCATTGTCCTGCACGCTCGCCGCGAGCGCTTCGATCTCGCCGCTGTTGCGGATCAGGCCCAAGTTGTCGCGCAGCCACTGGACCAGCGCGCCCGAGATCGCTATCGATCCTTCTAACGCAAAGCACGCGGGATTCCTGCCAAACTGATAAGCGACCGTAGTCACAAGACCCGCGGCCGACGACACCGGCTCATGACCGGTGTTCATGAGCAGGAAGCAGCCAGTGCCATATGTGTTCTTGGCCTCGCCGGGCTGGAAGCAGGTCTGACCCACCAACGCCGCCTGCTGATCGCCGAGAATGCCAGCAATAGGCACGCCTTTGAGCGGGCCGCTTGCCACGTCGCCATACACCTCGCTGGACGACGCAATCCTCGGCAACACACTTCGCGGAATGGAGAAGGTGCGCAGCAGTTCGTCGTCCCACTGGAGCGTATCGAGTCGCATCAGCTGCGTGCGGCTGGCGTTGGTCACATCGGTGATGTGCAGCCCGCCGTTCACACCGCCCGTGAGATTCCACAGCACCCACGTATCCATCGTGCCAAATAACAAATGCCCCGCATCGGCCAGCGCTCGCGCGTTCGGCACATGATCCAGCAGCCACTTCAGCTTGAGACCGCTGAAATAACTCGCGAGCGGCAGACCCGTGATCGCGCGAAACCGATCCTTGCCGCCTTGTCCCGCGAAGTAAGCAACGAGAGGATCGACACGCGTGTCCTGCCACACCAACGCGTTGTGCAACGGCGCGCCGGTGCGCCGATCCCAAATCATCGTGGTCTCACGCTGATTGGTGATGCCGATGGCGATGAGGTCCCTGGCGGTCAGCTTGGCCGATTGCAGCGCCGCTGCGATCACTGCCTCGGTGTTGCGAGCGATATCCATGGGTGAGTGCTCGACCCAGCCCGGCTGTGGAAAGATCTGCGGATGTTCCTGTTGAGCGCTGGCGACGATGTTCCCGGCCGCATCGAACACGATGAAGCGGGTGCTGGTCGTTCCCTGATCGATGGCGCCAACGAAAGAACTCATGACGTGGCTCTCTCCTGGATGACAGGAAACATGAACACTCTGCGCGCCTCGGGAGACTCCAGCTGGGCCTTGCTGTAACAGCGCGCGATTGGCCCGTTGCGATGATCGAGCAGATCCGGCCGCCGCTGAATCATGGCGTCGAACGACTCACCCGGCGGTGAGCGCAGACACAGCTCCTCGTTCAGTAACACGAGATACGCCCAAGTGATGGTCTCGTGATATTTGCCCTCCGCGCCCACCTTGGCAACATAGCGTCGCAAGTCGTGTCGGAATTTCTGGGCCCCCTCGGGAAATCCGTCGCGCTGCAAGTAGCGCCACGCGAGCGCCAGATGCAAGCGATGATTGAACTGCCCGGGATCGAGCGTGGCGCGCTCGAACGCGAGCAGTGTCTCGTCGATGTTCTCAGAGGCCGGATCGAGGGTCTGGCGCCTGACTGCGGTGGTTCCCATCAGCGTTTCCTCCCACGGTGAGTGGCCGGGGCCGGACGCTTCGCCGTCACCCTGTTCGTCCCGGATTGGACGGCAGCGCGTTCGGACTCGACCAGTTGATGACTGTCTGCAGCGGTCAGATCCAGTCCATAGATTTTCTTGAGCTCGGCGATCTGCGCCAGGGTCGGCGCGCTGAACGCCTGCTGCCCGTCGAAGGCATGCAGCACGATGCCTTCCAGCAAATCTCCCAGCGAGGTGTTCTTGAGGGCCGCCAGGGCCCTGAGCACATTCAGCAGGCGGGCTTCGATACGAACGCCGGTCTGGACGCGGGTGACGGTCGTGGGCACGGGTGTGTACCTTGGTAACTTGGTACCAAGGTACCACCCTATGCCGGGCGTGGCAAGCCGGCGCTACCAGGCGATGCCGTAATCCTCGCCGTGATACGCGGCCGCGCCCCAGAAAGTGCCGTGCCTGGCATCGATCTGAATGGCAGTGACCGGGCCCGAATTGTTGGTCGTGAATTCCAACTTATAACCTTTGCGAGTGAGCTCGTTGCGCACCCACTCCGGCACCGAGCTGGCGAGCGTCATGCGGCCCGGAATCGACTCATGCGAGCCGAACGAATCGCGCAGCTGATAGGTCGTGATATTGGCGCCTTCGGCCGCTTCCTGCGGCGTCATGCCGAACTCGACCACGTTGAGAAAGAACTGCAGCAGGTTCTGTTCCTGCGTGTCGCCGCCTTGCACGGCGAAAGCGAGGTACGGCTTGCCGTCCTTCAGCGCCATCGACGGAGTAAGCGTCGCACGCGGCCGCTTGCCGGGCGCGACCACGTTGAACGGATTGTCGGCCGGATCGAGCACGAAGCTCTGCATGCGCTGGCTCATGCCGATGCCCGTCTTGCCAGCGATGGTCGCCGGCAGCCAGCCGCCGCTCGGCGTGACCGACACCACCCAGCCTTCCTTATCGACGGTTTCAACGCTGGTCGTGCCGAGCCGGAAAGTGCGATCGAATTCGGCCAGCGCCGTCGGGCTCCACTGATTCGGCTTGGATTTGTCGCCGGGTTTGACCGTGCGCCACGCCTCGAGCTGCGTTTTGAAAGGATTGGTGCCGCCCTGGAAGGGATACGGATCGCCGGGCCGCATGTCGGGATCGTTGCGATCCTTGATCAGCTTGGCGCGCTCGCGCGCGTATTCCTTCGACAGCAAACCTTTGATGGGCTCCTCGGGCGGAAAGCGCGGATCGCCGTAATAAAAGTCACGATCGGCGAACGCGAGGTTCATGGACTGATACAGCGTGTGAATGTAACGCGCGCTGTTGTAGCCCATGGCCTGCAGGTCGAAATTCTCCAGAATGTTCAGAGCCTGCAGCATCGACGGGCCCTGCACCCAGTGCGTGAGCTTGTAGACCTCGATGCCCTTGTAGTTGGTGCTCACGGGCTCTTCGAGATACACCTTCCAGTTGGCGAGATCCTCCGGCGTGTGCAAGCCGCCGAGCTCCTGCGAGCCGCGCGCGAATTCCTTCGCGATATCGCCTTTATAGAAACGATCGTAGGCGGCCATGATGGCCTGCTTGCGATTCTTGCCAGCTTTGCGAGCCTTGGCTTCTTCATCCACCAGTTTGCGCAAGGTCGCCGCGAGCTCCGGCTGACGGAAGATTTCACCCGGCTCCGGACCCACGCGCGAGTATCCCGGCAACGGCTTGCCATCCTTGCCTTCATGAATCAGGAACGTGCGGCGCGACTCGGGCCACTTGCGCAGTTCGTCCTGCCATTTCTCGATCAGGTCGGCGGTCTGCGCTTCGATGGGATAGCCGTCGGCCATTTCGATGGCGGGCGCGAGCACATCGGCGAGACTGAGCTTTCCGTATTCCGCCAGCATCACCATGATGCCGCCCGGGGTTCCCGGAGTGACCGCGGCGAGTGGACCGAACTCCGGCGGATATTCCATGCCCTTGGAGCGATAGAACTCCGGCGTCGCGCCGGTCGGAGCGACACCGAGCGCATTCACGCCGATTACCTTGCGTGTGTGCGGGTTATAGATGAGCGCTTGAGTCTCGCCGCCCCAGCCAAGCGTGTCCCACATCGTGGAAGTGGCCGCGATCATCGCGCACGCCGCGTCGACCGCGTTTCCTCCCTGCATGAAGATGCGTGCTCCAGCAGTCGCGGCCAGCGGCTTGCCTGTGACAGCGACCCAGTGCTGGCCGTGCAGTGGCGGCTTGACGGTTTTAGCGTGTGACGGCGAGGCCGTCGCTGCGACAAAGGCCACGAGCACGGCGGCCAGGCGAGAGCGGGATAACATCATGACCGTACCTGTCGAATGACGGGGCACGGATCTTAACGCGAGCGGCGGCGAAGTCGCGCGCTACCGCTCGCGTATACAAGCGCCTTACAGCTTCCAGCGCACGCCGAACGCGAACGAACGGCTGAGCAGCAAGTTGCCGAAATTCATCGTGGTCGGGCCGCCGGCCGAACCGAATGCGTAGTACTCCTGCTGCATTTCTTCAGTGAGGTTCACCGCGTCGAACGACAGCGCGAGGTTTTCACTCACGTCGTAGGACAGCTGCAGGTCCAGGCTCGCTTGTGATCGCCGCATGCTGCCCGGACAATCCGAGCGGTCGCATCCGCGACGCCCCGACACCGCCGATGCCCACACTCAAGCCGAACAAAGCCGCCGCGCGGAACAGCCGTAAGGAGCTGCGACTGCACAGCTCCATCGCACGCGATCGAGCCCCGGCTGCAAACATCACGAGGGTCGGCTCATTCCGTCTTGGTAGTGAGCTGAGCCTGCGCGGCCTTGCGCGCCGCTTCGAACTCGTCGCCCGGCAGCCACTTCGGCGCATCCGCCGGCGCGGCATTGGCGACGTTGTTGCCGACGTAGAAGAGCAACTGCGCGTCTTCGATCATGCCGTCGAAGTTCCAGTCCGCCTGGATCTCGTCCGAGGGCTGGTGATAGTGCTTCTCTTCGTACGCTTCGTGCTGCTGCTTGCCCCAATCGGCCGGCTTGCCGACGAAGTCGGTGCCGGTGTCGAGGTACAGCGCGGGCACGCCGATCTTGGCGAAGTTGAACTGGTCGGAGCGATAGAAGAAGCCGCGATCCGGGAATTGATCCGCGGTCACGACGCGATCCTGCAGCTTGGCGATGGCGTTCACGTAATCGTCGATGGTGGACTTGCCCTTGCCGACGAACACGATGTCCTTGGCGCGGCCCCAGATGTTGCCGCCGTCGACATTGATGTTCGCGGCGATCTTACCCGGCGCGACCGTCGGATGCTCGGCGTAGAACTTCGAGCCCAGCAGACCCTGCTCTTCCGCGGCCACGAACAACAACATGATGGAGCGCTTCGGCGGCTGCGGCAGCGCCTTGAACGCCTTGCCGATGGCGAGCAACTGCGCCACGCCCGAAGCATTGTCCATCGCGCCGTTATAGATCTTGTCGCCTTCGGCATCGGGCTCGCCGACGCCGAGGTGATCGTGATGCGCGCTATAGATCACATACTCTTCGCTGAGCGCCGGATCGCTGCCCTTCAACACGCCATATACGTTGCCGGTGCTGGAACGATTGATCTTGTTCTTGAACTCCAGCGAGGTGGTCACGCCGAGCGGGACGGGCTGGAAATCCTTGGATTTCGCGGCCTCGACCAGCTTGTCGAGATCCTGACCGGCGAGCTTCGCCAACTCGCGCGAGGCTTCTTCGGTGAGCCAGCCTTTGACTTGAATCCGCGGCTCGCTGGCGGCGGGCAGCTCGACCTGTTCGCCAGTCCATGAGGACTGCACGACCTGGAACGGATAACCCGCCGACGGCGTGGTGTGAATGATGATCGCGCCCGCGGCGCCCTGGCGCGCGGCGCTCTCGTACTTGTAGCTCCAGCGGCCGTAGTAGAGGCGCGTGTCGCCGTTGAACAGCTTCGGATCCCAATCCGGATCGTTATTCAACATCAACAACACTTTGCCCTTCAGGTCCTGGCCCTTGAAGTCGTCCCAGCCGAACTCCGGCGCCTGGATGCCGTAACCGACGAACACCACTTCGGCGTTTTTCACCGAGCCTTTTTCGTCCTGCACGCCGCTGCCCGCGATGTATTGATCCCACCACTTGAACGACGCGGTCTTGCCGCCCTTCTTGAACGACCACTGCTTGGGCATCTCGGCAGTGATGCCGACAACGTCGAACGACTGCTGATAGCTGCCATCCGCTCCGCCGGGCGCGAAGCCGATCTGCTGCAGCTGATCCGCAAGATACTGACGAGCCTTCTCGTCACCCGGCGTCGCGGGACCGCGGCCTTCGAATTCATCGGCCGAGAACTTCGTGATGTGTTCGCGCAGATAGTCGGCGGAAATCTGTCCAGCCGCGGTGGTAGCTTCAGCGCTGACGGGGCTCGCGGCCTCGGGCGTGGGTACCGGCTTCGGCTCTTTGGGTTTGCATCCGGCGACCGCCGTGAGCAAGGCTGCTGAAATCAGCAGCGCTGACAGCGGCCGGCGGGGTCGCAACACTGTATACATGGAAAACTCCGTGCAAATGCTGACGGTGACAGAGAACTTTAACAGATGTCCTCCGCAAAGCCGTCCTCAACTCGACCTCACCTCCTGCTGATCTATGCGGGCCACGCGGGCGGTCGCACGCACGTCATGGTCGAAGCCGTGAAGCAGGGAGTGGCTGACGCGGGCGAAGACGTCGAGCTACGTGCATTGCCTGCTTTGGAGGCAGGCGTCGACGACCTGCTGTGGGCGAACGGATTGCTGATCGGCACGCCCGAGCACTTCGGCTACATGGCGGGAGCGATCAAGGATTTTTTCGACCGCACTTTCTATCCAGTGCAGGGCCGCGTCGACGGACTGCCTTATGCAATCTTCGTCAGCGCCGGCAACGATGGCGCCGGCGCGGTGAGCTCCATCGAACGCATCGCCATCGGCTATCGCTGGAAACAATGCGCCGAGCCGCTGATCGTCAAAGGCGATCTCGGCCCAGCCGATCTGCAACGCTGTTCGGAGTTGGGCCAGACCTTGGCCGCGGGCTTGGCCTTGGGCGTGCTGTAACGCACGCACGTGCGAGCCGCCAATGCTGTGACGTAGTCGCTCGCTTTCCGCAGGATCCCTACGGACACTCCCTAGCATTTCCGGATCCGAGGAACTCCAAGTCGCTCACACCAGTTTGGACGGCGACTTCCGATAACAAGGACAAGGATGCTCCGCAAGCATCCATAGATGTGAAATGGTAGACGTGTTGCAACAGTTATGGCTCGCGGTCGCCCTGGCGGCCGTCTTCATCGCCGGGGCAGTGTACTGGCGACGCCATCACTTGCCCGCGACCGCCGCCCGCACGCCCGCCCGGCCCGCCACTCTGGTCTATCGCGAGTCGCCCACGGTTCGCGTCGCTGACGCCCAACGCGTCGATCGCACCCGGAAAGTCGTTCGCCTGAAGGTCGGCGAGTCCCTCGACCTGCTGCCCACGCCCGCGGCTTTGCCGCCGCGCTTTCGGATTCGCTGCAAGAGCATCGTCGAAGGCAGCGATCTGGAGGCCGCGCATATCGCGGTCGAGTTCAGCGGCGCGCAGCTGAGCTGCGGCCCGCTCGTGCATGAAACGGCCTTCAACGAGTTCGTGGTCCCCCGCGCCAGCCGCGACGAGCACCGCAGCTCGGTGTTCTATTACTACGAGCGCGGCGACTCCATCGAATTCATGCGCATGAAGCTCAAGTCGGCCGATCCGAAGGCCGGCCTGATCGAGGTCGACGTCATGCAAATGCATGCGCACTGGCCGAATCGGTTCGACGACGAATAACCTTTAGGCCGGAAGACCACCCCCGACCCAAGGTTTTTATTTCTACTCCTGCTCGACCATGGCGCGCAGGCGGTCGAGGGCCTGGTCCCAGCGCGATGAGATCAACTCGATACAGCGCTGCGCCTCCTCCAGTTGCGAAGGTTCGATCTGCCAGACGCTGTCCCGCCCCTGATAGACGCTGCTGACCAGCCCGGCCTCCTTCATCACGCGCAAGTGCTTCGCCACTGCCTGCCGCGTCACATCGACGTTCGCGGTGAGCGTCGCCGTGGACGAAGGCCCGGCTGCGGACAGGAAGATCACCAGCCGCAGCCGCGTTTCATCGCCCAGCGCCGCGAAGATGGGCGCCGAGGCTTTGAGTCTGAGCTCAGGACGTTTTGTTGACATAGCGCTCCAGATTCTTGAGCTGCTCCTCCCAGCCCTGACTGTTCTCACCGAACACGCGCGCACGCCGCGCGAGAGAAATGTTATCGAAGCCGGATTCGGTGATAGTCAGCAGGGTGCCGCCGGCGGTCTCGACCAGTTTGAATTCCACCAGCGTCGTCGGCTCCTTCTCATAGTCAACCGACTCGTCACGCGCACCCGGATGCCAGCGCCAGGTGAACAAATGTTCCGGCTGCATCTGCTCGACCATGATATCGAAGTCCCCGCCGTACTCCTTGGGCGCCCGCATCCGCACCTTCGCTCCTGGCTTGAATTCGCCGTCGACCGGGCTGACCCCGAACCACTCGCAGAATTTTTTTATATCGGTCAGCGCATTCCAGACGCGGCCGCGGGGCGCGCGTAACAGAGCCTGGCGTTCGATGGTGTGCATGAGCTCGCTCCTGATTGACAACCAAGTGGTTGCACTATAACTCCGCCCGCATCCACGTGCAACCAAATGGTTGTCAGTTGCGCGCCAACCGTACGGAGGTTTTTATAATGTCCGGATGCCCAAGCTCAGCCGGGATTTCTACGCTCGAGAAACCTTAGTCGTGGCCCGCGACCTGCTCGGCATGCATCTGGTGCATGACGGGCCGGACGGGAAGCAGGTCGGACGCATCGTCGAGACCGAGGCTTACAAGGGGCCGCATGATCTGGCGGCACACTCCTCCCGAGGCCGCACGCAGCGGACCGAGGTGATGTTCGGGCCGCCGGGGCACGCCTACGTGTACCTGATCTATGGGTTCTGGAATTGCCTGAACATCGTGACGGCGGCGGACGGCATCCCGCACGCGGTGTTGCTTCGTGGGCTGGAGCCGGTGAAGGGAATCACCGACACGACTCACGGGCCGGGTCTGTTATGTCGCGCTCTACATATAGATCGCGGCCTGAATGGCGCCGATCTGCTTGGGGATACCTTGTGGCTGGAAAAGCCGACCCGATATCGGCCGCCGAAGGTTGCCCGCGCGACCCGCATCGGCGTGGATTACGCCGGGGACTGGGCCAAGAAGCCCTGGCGATTTTTCGATCGGGATTCGCCCTACGTCTCCACGGTCAGCGCAGCCGCCCGCCGGCGGGCGCTGACACCGGATGTGGGGCCCAGCCGGGCGCGAGTGCCGCGCAAATAGCGTACTATTCGGGCCCTTTTTCCCGCCCTTCGCTAACCTACGGGATTCTGCTCCACTGTCTGTCATGCAGCCTGCTCCGCGCGAATTGTTCTCCTATCGCAAGCACTGGGCGTCCCGCTTCGGGACGGCTCCGTTCCTGCCCATGTCGAAGGAGGAGATGGACGCGCTCGGCTGGGACAGTTGCGACATCATCGTCGTCACTGGCGACGCTTACGTGGATCACCCCAGCTTCGGCATGGCCATCATCGGCCGCGTGCTCGAGGCGCAGGGGTTCCGAGTCGGCATCATCGCGCAGCCGGACTGGCGTTCCGCCGAAGATTTCGCGCGTCTCGGCAAGCCGAACCTGTTCTTCGGCATCACTGCCGGCAACATGGATTCGATGGTGAATCGCTACACGTCGGATCGACGCATTCGTAGCGACGACGCGTACACGCCGGCCGGCGCCGGCGGCAAGCGGCCGGATCGGTCGGTGATCGTTTATTCCCAACGCGTCCGCGAAGCGTTCAACGACGTGCCCATCGTGATTGGCGGCATCGAGGCGAGCCTGCGGCGAATCGCGCACTTCGACTACTGGTCGGAGAAGGTGCGGCGGTCGGTGCTGCTCGACGCGAAGGCGGATCTGCTCGTGTACGGCAATGGCGAGCGGCAGATCGTCGAGATCGCGCATCGCCTGGCCAAGGGCCAGCCGATAGATCAGATCACGGATCTGCGCGGCACGGCGTTCGTCCGGCAGGCCACGCCGGAAGGTTGGACGGAGATCGATTCGACCACCATCGACGAGCCGGGGCCGTTGAACCCGCCCATCGATCCGTATGCCATGAACGAGGCTGGCTCCAAGGCCAAAACTGACGCGCCCGCTTGCGCCAGCAAGGGCGAGCCCACTGCCACCAAGGTCGTGAAGTTTCATCGGCACGTGCCGACCGCGGACCGTGCGCAATCGGTCATTCGCATGCCTGCGTTCGAGGCCGTGCGTGACGATGCGGTCTTGTATGCGCACGCCTCGCGCATCCTGCACCTTGAATCGAATCCGGGTAACGCGCGCGCTCTCGTTCAGCGACATGGAAATGTCGACGTGTGGCTGAACCCGCCCCCGATTCCGCTGGCCATGAAAGAAATGGATGCGATCTACGAGCTGCCGTATCAGCGCGTGCCGCATCCGTTCTACGGCGAGCAGAAGGGTGCGAACAAGATTCCCGCCTACGAGATGATCCGCTTCTCGATCGCCATTCAGCGCGGCTGCTTCGGCGGTTGCACCTTCTGCTCGATCACCGAGCACGAAGGTCGGATCATTCAGAATCGGTCGGAGAACTCCATCATCAAGGAGATCGAGACCATCCGCGACACCGTGCCGGGCTTCACCGGCGTGATTTCGGATCTCGGCGGACCGACCGCGAATATGTATCGCCTGGCGTGTAAATCACGCGAGATCGAGTCGGCGTGCCGCCGGCCGTCGTGCGTGTATCCGGGCATCTGCCCGAACCTGAACACGAACCACACGCCGCTGATCAATTTGTATCGACGCGCGCGCGCCCTGCCGGGCGTCAAGAAGATCCTCATCGGCTCGGGCGTGCGTTACGACCTGGCGGTGGAGTCGCCCGAGTACGTGAAGGAGCTCGTTCAGCATCACGTCGGCGGTTATCTCAAGATCGCTCCCGAGGCGATCGGCGAGGGGCCGTTGTCGAAAATGATGAAGCCGGGCGTGGGCACGTATTACCGGTTCAAAGAGCTGTTCGAGAAATATTCCAAGGAAGCGGGTAAAGAGCAGTACCTGATTCCATACTTCATCGCCGCGCATCCGGGCACGACCGACGAGGACATGCTCGAGCTGGCGCTGTGGCTGAAGCAGAACGGTTATCGCGCCGATCAGGTCCAGGCGTTCCTGCCTTCGCCGATGGCGACCGCGACGGCCATGTGGCACTCGGGCAAGAACCCGCTGCGCAAAGTGACCCACAGCAGCGAGGGTGTGCACATCCCGAAGGGATTGAAGGTGCGCCGGTTGCACAAGGCGTTCCTGCGATGGCACGACGCGAACAACTGGCCCATTCTGCGAGAGGCTTTACGTCGTATGGGGCGCGCGGATCTCATCGGCGCGGGCAAACACCAGCTGATTCCGGCCTGGCAGCCGCTCGGCACGGGTGAGGCGCACGAAGGGCGTCGCATGCCGAATGGCGCGAGACGCACTGATGGCAATGAATCTAGCGGCAAGACGCCGCAACGTTTCCGAACTCAGCACACTGGACTCAAAGGCGTGCGCTTACCTAAGTCCAAATAAAAAAAGGCCCACCGAAGTGGGCCGATGCAGGGACGGGGGGTCGAGGAAACAACAAATCAGAATGCGTGCGTCAGCTGAACCGCGCCCCAGAAGGCGTCGCGGGACGCCGGGCCGTGGCGCAGCTCTGCCGTCTGATAATGCAGGGCATAGCTGAGCTGCGTCTGGTCCAGGATCTGCGTGACCACGCCGATCCACGCTTCGGCGAGCAGCGGCTGCACCTCATCCGAGGAGTAGCGGACCTCGCTATCGCGAAACTGACCTTGCAGGAACGCGTTGTAAGCACGAGCTTTGACGCGGGCGCCGGCGAACACATACAGCTCACGGCCGCCGCGATAGCTCTCGGTCGGCACCGGCGCGGCCATATAGTCCGTCAGCTCGGGCGCGAATCCCCACCAGGGCGAGTTGAAGCGACCCGCGCGCACCGAGATCGACGCGCTGGTTTCGGTAAGGAATCCGACACTGCCTTGCACGGTCGTCTTCACATCGACGTGACCGCTGGGATCGGCGATCCACAGCTGCTGCCGGGCGAGGGTGTAGCGCGCCGTCGGCTCGCCACCCGCGGAGATCTGATGATCATACCCACGCGGCGATTCGGACCCGACCAGCTCGTGCACGGCGCTGTGCAAGCGTTCCGACACGGACAGACCGAGCACGCCGACGGTCAGGCTGCTGGTCCAGGCGCCGCGCTCATCCGCGTCCACGTTCACACGGCCATTGGAAACAAACAACAGACTGGCGTACGGGCGATCGTCGGGTTGCGCTTCGGCAACCAAAGTATTGCTGGGCGTGAAAGCCATCAGGCCGATCTGCCGCGCGTAATGCACATTGCTCTGCCGATCGTCGCCGCTGTCATACAACCAGCCATCGACGCGGCTCAACAGTGGATCGAGCGACAGCAGACCATCGCGGGCGCGCTCGCCGGCAATCGTGATGCTCATGCCGCCGGTGTAGTCGCGATCCTGGTTATCGCCGGCGAACAGATCGTTGTCGATCTGTACCCGCACTGCATCAACGCCGTCGAACCAGCCGATGCGCTGATTGGACACCACCACCTCGGCGATCGCATCTTCGACCGGTGTCGGCGCCTCGACGGTCACATCGACAGCAGGAGTTTGCTCGGCGATCGCCAGGACCGGCGTGAATTCGTCGAAAGAATCAGCGGGCGACACACTCTGCGCGCGCGCTTCATTTCCAGTAACTACCAAGGCGGCGGTGCCTAACGCCGCGAGCACCGCCCAGCGCAGCTGAGCTGCCCATTCGATCTTGTTCGTTGTCGACATAACCATACCCTTGCCATTCGCGCCGCGTCTTTTGCCACGCTGCCGCCTGTGATGTTTTTCCGTGGCGCTACTGTCTCCAAAGAGACGGCCTCGATAAACGCAGCGAAGGGAATGACATTCATGAATCCCCAGTCATGAATCGCAGGGCGCCGCTCAAATCTCACTACTCGTGCGGCAACCACTCCGTCGCATCGTTATTGCAATCACACTGCTGCGAGTGCACTAATCCACTTGTGATGCACAGAAATTAGCGGGACGGCGTGATCGCACTGTTGGTCCAGCCGTGAGCGTGCCGTGAAAAATGGATCCCACTGATTGGTGCCGGGGGCAGAGCGGATTTCGTCGCGATCGGGAGCGATGCCTGTCGGGCAATGGAATCTTTCCTGGGGGGAAAGAAAGATGGATAAGTTCACCTGCATGGTGGCGTTGACGAAGGTGGTCGAACTAGGGAGCTTCGCGGAGGCGGCGCGCCGCATGAAGGTGTCCGCGCCGATGGTGACCAAGTACATCCTCAATCTCGAGCAGAATGTGGTCGGCACGAAGCTGCTGAATCGCTCCACCCATTCGTTGAGCCTCACTGAAGTCGGACAGCTTTATCATCAGCGTTGTGTCCAGATTCTGGAGGACCTCGAAGAGGCGGAAGCGGTCGCCGGCTCGAACAGCGCCGTGCCGCGCGGCTCGTTGAAGATCTGCGTTTCGGGCGCTTTCGATCTGTCGCACGTCGGTCCGGTGCTGCTGGAATATGCAGCGCGCCACGCCGATGTGCGGCTCGATGTCACCGTCAGCAACCACTTCGTGGATCTGGTGGAGGAAGGCTTCGATCTGGCGGTTCGCGCCAGCAACGATCTGCGCACCAACCTCACCAAGCGCAAGCTCGCCACCTCGCGCATGGTGGCGTGCGCTTCGCCTGCGTATCTGAAAAGGAATCCGCAGCCGGAGATCCCGGAGAATCTGCTTCACCACAATTGTCTCGCGCTCACCGATGCCGCGCCCACGTATCAGCAGTGGCGCTTCGAGCGCGACGGGCGCAACTCGGTGGTGCAGGCGTTGGGCACGTTGCGCGCGACCAGCAACGAACTGTTGAAGCAGGCGGCGCTACGTGGTCAGGGCGTCACGCTGCAGCCGACCTTCAACGTGCACCAGGAGCTGAAGGCGGGCACGTTGCAACAGGTGCTGGCCGACTACGACGCCGGCTCGCTGGGGATTTACGTGGTTTATTCCCCGCGCCGGTATCTGGCGACCAAGGTGCGCAGCTTCATCGAGTTGCTCGATGGGAGATGGGGCACGGACCCGGAAGCGGATCCGTTCTGGAATGGCAGCCACGCGCCTTGAAATGAACTAGACGCTGCGCTCCAGCTCCCATTGGCCCCAGGGCACGCCCCGGCGCACATGAATGCCGAAGCCGGCGTGCTCGAACTGCCTCTGCAGCCGCGAGCGATACCAGCTCGCGCTGCGCAGATTGATGTCGCCATCGCTGGTGGAACGATCGGCGTTGTCGCGCCAGTCCTCGCGAGTCGGCGCATGAAAGTACAAAGCGCCGCGCGACAGTCGGCCCAGATTCGCCAGCGCGCGCACGGTCTCACGATCAGACAAGTACTGCATCACGTCATAACAAATAATGAGATCGAACCGGCCGCGGGGCCGATACGCCGCGAGCGATTCGTGCACCCAGCCGTGCTCGCGGCACAGATGCTCGCTCACCTCGAGACCGACATAGGTCGCCCCGGGAAAGGCATCGAGCAGCGGCGCGCGTAACCAGCCAAGTCCGCAACCCGCATCGAGAATTCGCTTCACCGGCAGCTCCAGCTGCTTGACCAGCGCGGCCACCATGCCGGCGCGGCGGGCCATTTCCTCGCGGGTTGTAACCCGCGTGCGCGGATTCATATAGAAGCGCTGATAGAACCTGGCGTCGAAGCGTTGGGACATGAGTGCATGGATCTGATGAACGGTCGTGGGAGTTTACTTCCCCTACGGGCCGTTCTTGATACCCGGACACGAGTCCCCACCTAGTCAGCCATGACCTCAACGGAAACCCCAAATGGCCATTCGTAACCCGCCGTCCTGGATGTGGGCCGAGGCCTGCGAAATGCTGGAGCGTGCTCAGCAGCTGCAACGCCAGTTCTTTCGCTTTGGCCGCGCGGTCGCCTCGGAGCCTCGCTGGGAACCGCCCATCGACATCCTCGCTTATGGCAACGAGGTCCAAGTCGCCGTGGCGTTGCCCGGCGTCGCGGCCGAACACATCGAGGTCCGCACCGACAGCGGACTGCTGATCGTGAGCGCCACACGCGCGCTGCCGATCGCCAGCCACGCCACCGCGGTTCATCGGCTGGAAATCCCATACGGACGTTTCGAGCGGCGCATCGCGTTGCCTGAAGGTCGCTATCAATTGTTGGAGCAGGTGTACGCCGACGGCTGCCTGGTCCTTCGCCTGGCACAACGCTAAGAGCGGGGAGCCTCATTCACATGACTGACTCAAATCGCAAGAATTCTCAGCAGCCCGAAGGCACCGAGAGCACGCACACCATCACCGATGACATGCTGGTCATCATTCCGGTGCGCAACCTGGTGCTGTTCCCGGGCACTGTCGTGCCGGTAGCGATCAATCGTGACCGCTCGCTCGCGGCCGCGCAGGAAGCCGTGCGTAACAATCGCAAAGTCGGTTTCCTGTTACAGCACGATCCGGACCTGCAGGCGCCCACCGGCAGCGATCTGTACACGACCGGCACAGTCGCGAACATCGTGCGCTATGTAACGGGCGCCGACGGCACTCATCATCTGGTCGTGCAGGGCGAGCGGCGGTTCCGCGTGCTCGATTGGCAGAACGGTCTGCCTTACATGGTCGCGCGTGTCGAATATCTGCCCGATCCAAGCAACGTCGGCAGCGACGTCGAAGCTCGCGCGCTCAATCTGAAGCGCCTGGCCGCCGAGGCCATCGGCCTGCTGCCGCAGGCGCCCGCGGAGTTGTCCAACGCCATTCAGGCCGTCGAATCTGCTTCGACGCTGGCCGATCTCGTGGCGAGCTTCATGGACGTGAAGCCGGCCGAGAAGCAGGAGCTGTTGGAAACGCTGGAGCTGAGAGTGCGCCTGGAGCGCGTCAGCGAGTTGTTGCAAAAGCGGATCGAGGTCCTGCGTCTGCAGCGTCAGCTGGAAGAGAAGACTCGCGACGCCATCGATGAACGTCACAAAGAAGTGCTGTTGCGCGAACAGCTGCGCCAGATCCGCAAGGAGCTCGGCGAGGAAGGCGAGGCCGGCGAAGAGATCGCCGAGCTGAGAGAAGCCATCGAGAAGGCCGGCATGCCGGACGAGGCGCGCGAGCAGGCCGAGAAAGAATTGAAGCGGCTCGAGCGCATGTCCGACGCCAGCGCCGAGTACTCGATGCTGCGTACGTGGCTCGACTGGATGATCCAGTTGCCGTGGTCCAAGCTCGACAAGGAGTCGATCGAGATCGAGCATGCCCGCAAGGTGCTCGACGAGGATCACTATGGCCTGGAGAAGATCAAGCGACGCATCGTCGAGTATCTCGCCGTGCGCAAGCTCAATCCGCAGGGGCGTAGCCCGATCCTGTGCTTCGTCGGTCCGCCGGGCGTCGGTAAGACGTCCCTGGGTCAGAGCATCGCGCGCTCGCTGGGCGTGAAGTTCGCCCGTGTGAGCCTGGGTGGCGTGCACGATGAGGCCGAGATCCGCGGCCACCGTCGTACTTATATCGGTGCGCTTCCGGGCAACATCGTCCAGGCGGTGCGTAAAGCCGGCACGCGTAACTCGGTGCTGATGCTGGACGAGATCGACAAGCTCGGCGCCGGCATCCAGGGCGATCCGTCCGCGGCCTTGTTGGAAGTGCTCGATCCGGAGCAGAACAACACGTTCCGCGACAATTACCTCGGCGTGCCGTTCGACCTGTCGAAAATCGTGTTCATCGCCACGGCGAACATGCTCGACACCATCCCCGGCCCACTGCGCGATCGTATGGAAGTGATCGAGCTCACCGGCTACACCGAGGATGAGAAGGTCGAGATCGCCAAGCGCTACCTGATGCGCCGGCAGCTCGAAGCCAACGGCTTGAAACCGGAGCAGGCGTCGATTACGGACGCTGCGATTCTCCAGATCGCGCGCGATCACACTCGCGAGGCGGGCGTGCGTAATCTCGAGCGCATGATCGGCGCAGTGCTGCGTAACGTGGCAGTGAGGATCGCGGAGGGGACCATCACCCAGCAGACGATCGATGTCGGCGATCTCGCGGGCATTCTGGGCGCACCTCGCTTCGAGAACGAAGTCGCGATGCGCGTGAGCGTGCCGGGTGTGGCGACGGGTCTGGCGTGGACGCCGGTGGGCGGCGACATCCTGTTCATCGAATCGACGCGTGTGCCGGGTAACGGCAAGCTGATCCTCACCGGTCAGCTCGGCGATGTCATGAAGGAGAGCGCGCAGGCGGCGTTGTCACTGTTGAAGTCGCAGGCCGCTCGCCTCGGCATCGATACCACGGTGTTCGATAAGAGCGACGTGCACATACACGTGCCGGCCGGCGCGATTCCGAAGGACGGTCCGAGCGCGGGTGTGTCGATGTTTACATCGCTGGTCTCGTTGTTCACCAACAAGACCGTGCACAACGACCTGGCGATGACCGGCGAGATCAGCCTGCGCGGCCTGGTGTTGCCGATCGGCGGCGTCAAGGAGAAGACAGTGGCTGCGCATCGCGCGGGCATTCGCAAGGTGTTGCTCCCGGCGCGCAACCGGAAGGACCTGGAAGATGTGCCGAAGAGCGTGCGCGACGAAGTGGAGTTCGTGTTCTGCGAACGCGTCGATGACGTGATCCGCGAAGCATTGGACATCCACTTGAATGTAAAGCAGGTCAACGCCGCCGCTTAGCTAAATCGTGAGTCCAAGGCACATGGATGTGCCCGACGCCGCAGGCGGCGAGCTCCGAGGCCATGTTCGATTGATGTGGCCACGCTTTTTCCTCGGAGCACGACCCCGTCGTGACAGGGAGTCCGATCGGTCGTCATCGGAAAAGCCGCTGAACCGGTCCTGAACTCTCGGCCAGCGTCGCTGGCACGCGCCATGCACCTAATCAGCATGAATCGCATTGCAAGATTGGCGCGAAGGGAGTAATCAGTGAATCATGTTCCGCACTCAATCGAGTGAGATGCGCAACTTAAGCGCGTTCCAGCATCGCGTTCCGCGAGCCGCGCGGGTCTTCATCATTCCTCGTTGGTCACTGACGCCGATCTTTACAGATCCGCGCTGCGCGGGTGCTCGTCATGGCACGCACCTCCTTAGCGCACAACGTCACGGAACATGTTCGGGCATGGATCAGTCTTTGAGTGTAGGGTTGTCGGCAATCGCCCTGACGGATGAGCGCGATGTTGAACGCAACCCTCAGGCTCTCGCACACAGGTGTGGGGGTATGCTGATTACGAATTCGGGCAGTGTGAACTTGAGGACAGTGTGAACTGCGACCAAGAGCATGCTGTCGTAGTGGGTATATAGAGTTGCCAGACCGGGACAGATTTTTAGAGATCGTCCGCCTGGTCTGCTGATTGGAGGGCGGTTCGATGCAGTCAGACAGCCCCAGAGGAAGCTCGCAACGCGGCGAGAGCTTCGTCGAGGCCTTGAGCGCCTACAGCCGATTCCACCGTGCGCAGCACTGGTCGGGCACGTTCGGCGAGTTTCTTCGCACCGTCGTTCCCGGCAATGCCCGGCAGCTGGCTCGCAGCAGCCACGAGTATCTGTGGGACATGCTCACGTGGTTCGGCAAAACGAGCCCGGGCGCGAATGGCAACGTCGCGAACACCAATGGCAATGGAGCCAGCGCGAATGGCGAGGGCGCCGGCGCCAAAGAGCTCTTCAAACGCGAGCTGTTCGGCATCGACGAGCCACTCGGCCGCATCGTCGATTACTTCAAGGCAGCCGCGGCCGGTTCCGATGTCGGCAGACGCTTGTTACTGCTGCTAGGCCCGCCCTCGGGTGGCAAATCCACCATGGCCATCCTGCTGAAACGCGGCCTGGAGGAATACAGCCACACGGACGAAGGCGCCATGTATGCCTTGCAGGGCTCGCCCATGCACGAATCGCCACTGAATCTCATTCCCGCGAGCCTGCGCGCGGAGTTCCGTGACACATACGGTGTGGAGATCAAAGGCGAGCTGAGTCCGTGGGCACGCGATCGACTGGAGCGTGAATTCGAAGGCGACTTCCTTCGCATGCCCGTCGAACGCATCTTCCTTTCCGAAGCCGCACGCGTGGGCGTGGGTACTTATGCACCTCATGATCCGACTACCGCGGATCTCGCGGACCTGGTCGGTTCCGTTGATCTGTCCAAAGTTGCGCAGTTTGGAGATGAAGGCGACCCGCGCGCGTGGTCATGGTCGGGCGCTGTGTACGCCGCCAGCCGCGGCGTGCTGGAGATGATCGAGATCCTCAAGGTGAAGCGCGAGTTCCTGTACCTGCTGCTGACGCTGACACAGGAAAAGAACGTAAAGGTGTCGCGCTTCCCGCTCATCTATCTGGACGAGACCATCCTGGCGCACACCAACCTCGCCGAATTCCACAAGTTCCTGCAGGAAAAGGAGAACGAGGCGCTGCTCGACCGCATGGTCATCGTGAAGGTGCCTTACACGCTGTCGTACTTCGAGGAATCTCGGATCTACAACAAGCTGGTGTCCGCGGCGCCGGCGTTTCGCGATGTGCATCTGGACCCACACGCCTTGAAGCTGGCGGCGGTGTTCGCGGTGCTGACCCGGTTGTACAAGCCGGAGCGCGAAGGCCTCGACATGTCGAAGAAGTTGCGGCTCTACGCGGGCGAGAGCGTGGAAGGCTTCCCGGAGACCGAGATCACGCGACTGCGCGCGGAAGCGCCGGAAGAAGGACTCACAGGTGTCAGTCCCCGCTTTATCGTCAATTCGATTTCCAACGCCATTACGCGCACCGACAAGAAGAGCCTCACCAGCATGGAGGTGCTGCTCGCGCTGAAGGATTCGATTGAAACCGATGCGCGCATGGATTCGAAGGCCAAGAAGCTGTGGATCGATTATCTGGTACTGGCGCGCAAGGACTTCTACAACCGCTGGGTGAAGGAAGACGTGCATCGCGCGCTGTTCGCTTCGTTCGAGGACGAGGCGCAACAACTGCTGGACAAGTATCTGGACGAAGTGGAGGCCGCGCTCGATCACCGCGAAGTCACCGACCCGATCACCGGCGAATCCCGTCCTGCCGACGAGCGCTTCCTGCGCTCGGTGGAGGAGAAGATCAAGGTGTCGGAGTCGGGCAAGCTGACATTCCGTCAGGAAGTGGTGCGCAAGGCCATGGTGGCGTACAAGGCTGGTGAGAAATTCACCCTCAACAGCCATTCGCGCATGCGCGAGGCCATCGAACAATATCTGTTCGAGGAGCGTCGCGACGTGTTGCGGCTGGTGACGTCGGCGGCGCGGCCGGACGACGAGGCCCGTAAGAAGATTTCCGCGGTTCAGGACCGTCTGACCTCGGAGTATGGTTATGACGATCACAGCGCCAAGGAGGCGCTGAGCTACGTGACGACGTTGCTGGCACAGGAGTAGCCCAGGAATTGGCCAGGAATCGACTCGAGGGAAGTGAACCGGACAGCGCCTTCACGAGTCTTGTTCTGTAAAGACGCATCCACGGACATCTCTTAGGAGTACTCTGCTAGCGAAGATCTTGAGACGGGGGTTGCGAGCGACATGAGCGACAACGCAACGGGCGCCGGTTCGGACGGTGGCGACAAGCGCAGCCCGGGCGAGGCCGGTTGGTACGACCTCTTCTCGCGCGGCGCGAGGGACTGGCTGCGTCACAATGAGAAGGTGCGCGACGCCGTGCGCCAGCATCTGCCTCAGATCGTCGCCGGGGCCGACGTGCTCACCGGCGGTGCGAGCACCGTGCGCGTGCCGGTGAAGATGCTCGAGCACTATCGTTTCCGGTTGCGCAATTCCAACGAGCAACAAGGCGTGGGCCAGGGCCAGGCCAAGCCAGGCGATCGTATCGGCCGCCCACAACAGGACAGCGAGAATCAACGCGGCCAGGGCGGCAACGAGGACGGCGGCGTGCAATACACCCTGGAGTTCCGCATCGACGATATCGTCGACTGGCTCTGGGAAGAAATGAAGTTGCCGAACCTGGAGGCCAAGGCCGGGCGCGCCAAGGAAGATGACTGGACGCGCGAAGGCTGGGATCGGCGCGGGGCGCGTTCACGACTCGATCGTCGTCGCTCCATGAAGGAATCCATCAAGCGGCGCGGCGTCCAATCCGGCGACTCGCCTTCGTTCACCGACGACGATCTGCGTTATCGCCAGCTCGCCAAGCGCGAGCAACCGGCCATGCAGGCCGTGGTCATGTTGTTGCTCGACGTGTCGGGCAGCATGGGCGAGCGCGAGCGGCAGATTTCCAAGACCTTCTTCTTCTGGGCCATCCAGGGTCTGCGCCGGCAGTATCGGCACCTCGAGCTGGTGTTCGTCGCGCACACGTCCGAGGCCTGGGAATTCGAGGAAGACGAATTTTTCAAAGTGACTGGCACCGGCGGCACCGTCGCCTCGGCGGGCTTGAAGAAAGTGCGTCAGATCGTCGACGAGCGCTACAGCCCGAGCCAGTACAACATTTATTTGTTCTACGCCTCCGACGGCGAGAACTTCCCTTCCGATCAACCGCAGGCGCAGGCCGCGTTGGAAGACGTGTCCGGCGACTGCAATTATTGCGGCTTCCTGGAGGTGGCGCCGCTCGCGGGCGCCGCGCCGGACAGCGAGATCGGCAGGCTGTTCGTCGATCTGTCTCGGGATGACGATAGCGTCGGCGCGTATCGCGTCAGCGGTACGGATGACATCTGGAATGCCGTGCGGCATTTCTTCACTCACGCCTCGCAGGGCTCCTGACGTCGATGCCTACAACGATGCCCACATCCACTAAAATGGGGGAAGACTGGCAATCCCACATCTCGCGCATCGAACAATTGGCACGCGCGCAGGGATTGAAATACCACCCCGTCGAATTCGAGGTGGTGCCCGAAAGCTTCATGACCGAGATCGCGATCTACGGTCTGCCCGTGCGCATGCCGCACTGGTCGTTCGGCGTGCGTTACATCTATCAGCTCATCCAGCATCGCATGGGCTTGTCGCGCCTGTTCGAAGTGGTGTTCCCCGGCAATCCCGGGCGCGCTTATCTCGCGAAGAGCAACAGCGCGGCGGAGAACGTGCTGGTGACGGCGCACGTGCTGGGCCATGCAGACTTTTCCACCAACAACATGCTGTTCCGGCGCAGCCAGGATCAGGTCGGTGAGCACATCGTCGAGCAGGCGGCTGCGCACGCGCGCACGATCGCCATGGCGATCGAAGAGCACGGCCTTGAGCGAGTAGAGACAGTGCTCGACGCAGCGCTGTCGCTGGAACAGCACGTCGATATCGACCAAGGTTTGCGTCGCGCGCGTTATCCAGAAACATTGGCGGAGAAAACGCCGCCGTCGAATGATGAGTTCGCCAAACGCTTCGCGGCGCTGGGGCCCGACACTGCCCGTCCCGCGCATACTGGACCGGCGAAGAAGGCGCCGATTCCGCCGCATCCGGAATGCGATCTGCTGTGGTTCATCGCGCAGTACGCGCCGGAGATGGAGCCTTGGGAACGAGACATCTTCCTGGCCGTGCGCGAAGAATCGTTTTATTTCTATCCAGTGTTCGCCTGCCAGATCATGAACGAAGGCTGGGCTTCGTACTGGCATGCTCGGCTGCTGCGTGAAGCCGATTTCCTGCCCGCCGCCGCGTATGTGGACGCCATCAAATGTCATTCGGACGTGGTGCGCCCGACAGCCTCCGGCGAGAACGTGGCGTTGGCGACCAATCCTTATCACCTCGGCTTTTCCATCTGGGAAAAGATCGTCGAAGCGCAGGGCCTGGAGGCCGCGCGCCGGATCATGGCCGAGGACGACGACTTCTCGTTCGTTCGCAACCATCTCACGCAGGAACTGGCGACGGAATTGAAGCTGTTCCGCTACAAAGGGCCCGCCACCGGGACGCTGACCGTGCAGGAAACGGATCTTTCGGCGTTACACGAAGCGCTGCTGGCGCCGAAGTATGGATTTGGCGCGCCCAAGGTCAGCGCCGCTCGCGTGCACGTGGATGGCAAGCTCGAGCTGACCCACGACCACCTCAACGACGGCCGCGGCCTGGATCCGGAACGAGGCAGGAAAGTGCTGGAATACGTCGCGAAAGTGTGGCGACGTCCGGTGACTCTGGCCACCGTCGACAACGATCATCGCAGCGTGGAGATATCGGTCTCACCCGGCCTGACGCCGAGTTTCAATCGCTGACCGGGCGCTGCCCGGCGCTCAGGCGGCCGAGGCGGATAGGAAGCGCGCTTTGTAATCCTGCACGAAATCTTCGAGCGAGCGTGGCGGCCGGCCCGTCACATCCTGCACGACCGAGTTCGGCTGCACGTTGAGCATGTTGGACGCGCAGGCATCCCAGAACTCGAGCTTGGCTTCGATCATTACCGGCGACAAACCCTTGCCCTGCAGCCAGCCACGCGCCTCGTTGGCGGTAATGTCGTGGTAGCGCACCGGCTTGCCGAGAATATGACTGAGCCTGTCAGCGATTTGCGGAAAGCTAAGCGACTCCGAGCCGGTCACCGTGTAGATGCGCCCCGCATGCGATGGATCTTTCAAACTCGCAACCGCGACCGCGGCGACATCCCGTGCGTCGACCCAACTCCAGGGCGTCGAGCGGAATGGGCCCGCGATCAAACCCTGTTGGGCGATGGTGGGCGCAAATTCGAACAACAACTGGAGCATGTAAGTGGGCCGCAGACGAGTCACGGCAATGTCAGGGCACGCGGCTACGCCGCTTTCGGCTTGGCCGAGCCACCGGAGCATGCGGGCACAACACATCTGCGGATTGGCGCCAACGCCCGACAGCTGAACGAAGCGTTTGACGCCTGCCGCCTTGGCGGCATTGGCGATCTTCAGGTGGGTTTCGGCGATGTGTGGGGAATAGCCCGAGGCCAGGAACGCCGCCTCGACACCTTCGAAGGCGCGCTGCAGACTGGTCGGGTCCTCGGGATCGGGACGGACCGCCTCGATATTGGGCGCCTTGATCGGCAGATCGACGGGCTCCGTTAGTAGCGCGCGAACGCCGACGGGTTGATTGGCCAGCTCGGCGAGCACCGCTCGGCCTACATGCCCCGTTACGTCCGTCACCAGAAACATCGTTCAATCCCCCGGTAAAAGGTCTTGATCAAGGGTTGCGAAATTGGGCGATACATTAAGCAAGCTTCGGATTGCGGTAAACCACCGCTGCAGCAAAAACTTCGTGCATTGTGGTCATCAATGGAGCGCCTACAATGAGCCCACGTCACGGTTCCGTGACTGCAGGGAAAGAATTCGTTGAATGAATAATTTCAGTGACATCGTAGCCTTCGTGCGAGTCGTTGAAGCCCACAGCTTCGTGGCTGCCGCACAGACGCTAGGTATGTCCCCGTCGGCGATAAGCAAGGCGGTCTCCCGCCTGGAGGAACGCCTAGGGGCGCGCCTGCTCAACCGTACCACGCGGTCGCTAAGTTTGACTGACTTGGGCACCGGCTTCTATGAGCGCTGTCGAGAAGCCCTCGCGCAGCTGGATCACGCCGAGAACGAAGTCTCGGAATCCAGGGGTGTGCCGCGGGGCAAGCTGCGCGTGGACGTGCCCATTTCGCTGGGCCGGAAAATCATCGTGCCCGCGCTGCCGCGGTTCATCGAGCAGAACCCCGAGCTGACGGTGCAGATGAGCATGAATGACCGGGTGATCGATCTGGTTCAGGAAGGCATCGACGCGGCGCTGCGCGTGGGCAACCTGAGCGATTCGAGCCTCATCGCACGACGTGTCGGCAATCTGCGCGGGGTGACCTGCGCCTCGCCGGAATACATCGAGCGCATGGGCGGGCCGCCCCGGACGCCCGAGGATCTCAAGCCCGAACAGTGCATCGCCATGTTCCGTCCAGGCAGCAATCAGATTCGTGAATGGATGTTCCGAAAGGACAACGTGGAGCACACCATTATCCCGGCCGCACCGTTGTCGTTCAGTGACCCGGAATCGGCGGTGGCCGCGGCGATCAGCGGCGCCGGTTTCGTGCGCACGCTGGATTTCACGGCCGAAGCGCAGATTGCCGCGGGATTGTTACAACCGGTGCTGGAAGATTGGAACGAAGGCGCGTACTGGCCAGTGTCCGTGGTGTATCCGCAGCACCGGCAGCCGACCGCGAAGATCCGAGCTTTCATCGAGTTTGTGACCGGCTTGTTCCCGCAGATCGCGCCTGAACGCATTCCCGCACTGGGCGCGACTGGCACGGACGGCATGCCTCCGCCGCGATCGGCTCGCATGACAGCTGGCGCCCCGCCCCCGGTCTAAATCTCAGGCGGGCACGAAGTCATATTTACCGCCGCGTTCCAGTGCGCGGCGGTACGCGGGCCTGGCATGAATTCGCTGTAGGAAGCCGTGCAGGCGTGGTCGGCTCGCGTCGAGGCCGCCGCGCATGGCGGCTGCTTCCAACGGAAAGCTCATTTGAATATCCGCCGCGGTGAATTCGTCGCCGACGAACCAATCGCTCTGCGCCAGCTGGCTTTCTAAATAATCCAGATGAAGGTTTATTTGCGGCGAGATGAACGTTTGTTTCACTTGCCTGGCGATGGCCTTGGCCACCGGCTTCACGAAAAACGGCATCGGTCCGCTCTCGATCCGATCGAACACTAACTTTAGTAAGAGCGGCGGCATGGCCGAGCCCTCGGCGTAATGCAGCCAGTACTTATAACGTAACCATTCTTCACTTCCCGCCGGCGGCGCCAATTTTCCGCCGCCGTGCTTATCGACGAGGTATTCGACGATCAGCCCGGATTCCGCGATGGTGCGCGGGCCATCGGTAATGACGGGCGATTTGCCCAACGGATGCACCTTCTTCAGCTCCGGCGGCGCCAGCATGGTGCGCGCGTCGCGCTGATAACGCTGAATCTCATAAGGCACGCCCAGCTCTTCCAGCAGCCAGAGCACGCGTTGCGAGCGTGAATTATTGAGGTGATGAACGACGATCATCGGAACCGTTACCTGCGACGTAATTGCCGGCGTCACACCATTGTCGCAATTCTTGGTGTTATGGATGCACTGGCACTGAGCAAATCCCCGGTCGTTTCACCACGGCATATCCAAATAACCGATCAATTCGATCGGATTCCTGATCCGACTTCATCAATGTCGTGCGCTCAACCCGATTTCTCCTCTTGCGTCCGATGCCTAAAGTGGCGCCCCAGTCAGGCAGTGCCGCTGCCACCCCCCGATTTGTTTTCAGGATGCAGGGAGTCTCGGAATGAACAATGTAACTCGTGACAGCCGACCCGCCGGCCGCCTCGTGACCGTAGTGCTGCCAGCACTCGCCGCCGCTGTGCTCACTCTGCTGCTGCAGGGCTGCAAGAGCGAAGCGAACACGCAGGCCGCCGCCCCGCTGCCGCAGGTTTCCGTCGCCGCCGCGCTGGAGCGTGAGGTGCAGGAGTGGGACGAATTCACCGGTCGCCTCGAAGCGGTGGAATCGGTCGAAGTCCGGCCGCGCGTCACCGGCTATATCGATAGCGTCAACTTCACCGAAGGCAGCGTGGTCAAGAAAGGCGATCTGTTGTTCGTCATCGACCAGCGTCCGTATCGCGCCGATCTGGAAAGGGCTGAAGCCGAGCTGGCTCGCGCCATCGCTCGCGCCGAGCTCGCGACAACCGACGTTGAGCGCAGCGAGAAGCTGCTCGATGTGAAGGCTGTCTCTCGCGAAGAGTATGACCAGCGCGTCAACGCCCAGCGCGAATCGCAGGCGAATGTCGAAGCGGCTCGTGCTGCCGTGACGGCCGCGAAGTTGAATCTCGAATTCACTCGCATCGTGTCTCCGATTCACGGCCGTGTCAGCCGCGCGGTGGTCACCGCCGGCAACCTGGTGACGGGTGGCACGACGCAGGCGACGCTGCTGACGACAGTGGTGTCCATCGATCCGATCTACGTGACGTTCGAAGGTGACGAGCAGGTGTATCTGAAGTACACCGAGCTGGCGCGCCGTGGCGATCGTCCGAGCTCGCGCGATGCCGCCAACCCCGTGTTGATGGCGCTGGCGAATGAGGAAGGCTTCCCGCACACGGGCAAGATGACCTTCGTCGATAACCAGGTCGATCCGCGCACCGGCACGATTCGCGCCCGCGCTTCGTTCGATAACAAGGAGGGTTATCTCACGCCCGGCCTGTTCGCCCGAGTGAAGCTGCTCGGTCACAGCTCGCATAAAGCGGTGCTGGTGGACGATCGCGCCGTCGGTACGGATCAGAGCCAGAAGTTCGTTTACGTCGTCGATGCCGAGAACAAAGTCTCCTATCGCGGCGTGAAGGTCGGCCGGCTCACCGATGGCCTGCGCATCGTCGAAGAAGGCCTGCAGCCCGGCGAGCAGGTGATCGTGAACGGTCTGCAGCGAGTGCATCCGGGCGTGACCGTCGCTCCCGAGAAGGTGGCGATGGATGCGCGACTGAACGACAACGCGCTGCTCGCGTCGACGGATGTGAAGCTTTAACGAATCGGCGCGCCCGCCAGAGCAGGCGGGCGCTCCTTCAGCCCAGTAGTAGTTGATTGACCTGGTGGCCGCGGCCCTTACGCCGCGGCTGTGGGGACGCTTTCGCCCCCGTTTTTGTGGGGACTCTTTATGAAATTCGCACGTTTCTTTATCGACCGGCCGATTTTCGCCGCGGTGCTGTCGATCATCATTTTCCTGGTCGGCGCTATCGCGATGTGGCAGTTGCCCATCAGCCAGTACCCCGAGGTGGTGCCGCCCACCATCGTGGTGAACGCACAGTATCCGGGCGCCAACCCCAAGGTGATCGCCGAGACAGTGGCCGCGCCGCTGGAACAGGAGATCAACGGCGTCGAGAACATGCTCTACATGTCCTCGCAGGCCATGAGCGACGGCCAGATGACTCTGACCGTGACGTTTCGTCTGGGCACAGACGTCGATACGGCGCAGGTGCAAGTCCAGAACCGTGTCGCGCAGGCATTGCCACGCTTGCCTGAAGACGTTCGACGGGTCGGCGTGACGACGCTCAAAGCGTCCCCCGACCTGTTGATGGTCGTGCACCTCACGTCGCCCGATGGCCGTTACGACACCGTCTACCTGCGTAACTACGCGACGCTGCAGATCCGCGACGTGCTCGCGCGTCTGCCGGGCATGGGTGACGTGAGATTGTTCGGCTCCGGCGACTATTCCATGCGCATTTGGCTGGATCCCGAGCGCATCGCGAGCCGCGACCTGACCGCGGGCGATGTGGTGAACGCCATTCGCGAACAGAACGTGCAAGTCGCGGCCGGCGTCATCGGTGCGGATCCCGCGCCCGCCAATGTCGACTATCAGTTGAACGTCACAACGTCCGGTCGTTTGATCACCGAAGAACAGTTCGGCGACATCATCGTCAAGGCGCTGCCCGACGGTTCGGTCACTACATTGAAAGACGTGGCCCGCATCGAGCTGGGCGCGGGTCAGTACTCGCTGCGCAGCTTGCTGGGTAACAAGTCCGCCGTCGCGATTCCGGTCTCGCAGTCTCCTGGCGCGAACGCACTGGAGCTGTCCGACGCGGTGCGTGCGACCATGAAAGAGCTGAGCAAGAACTTTCCGGAAGGCGTCAGCTACGAAATCGTCTACGACCCGACCATTTTCGTCCGCGACTCGATCAAGGCCGTGATCAAGACCTTGCTGGAAGCGCTGGCCCTGGTCGTGATCGTGGTCATCGTGTTCCTGCAGACCTGGCGCGCGTCCATCATTCCGTTGCTGGCGGTGCCCGTCTCCATCATCGGCACGTTCGCGCTGATGCTGGCCTTCGGCTTCTCCATCAACGCGCTGTCCTTGTTCGGACTGGTGCTGGCCATCGGTATCGTGGTCGACGACGCGATCGTGGTGGTCGAGAACGTCGAACGAAACATCGAGAACGGACTGTCGCCCCGTGACGCGACTTACAAAGCCATGGACGAAGTCAGCGGTCCCATCATCGCCATCGCGCTGGTGCTGGTCGCGGTGTTCGTGCCCATCGCCTTCATCACCGGCCTCACCGGCGAGTTCTACAAGCAGTTTGCGCTGACCATCGCCATCTCGACCGTGATCTCGGCGATCAACTCGCTGACCATGAGCCCGGCGCTTGCGGCGGTGCTGCTGAAGCCGCACGGCGCGAAGCCTGACGCGCTCACGCGTGGCATGGACAAGGTGTTCGGTGGCTTCTTCCGCGCGTTCAACAACTTCTTCCATCGCTCTGGCGACAAGTATGTCGGCGGTGTGCGTGGCGTATTGGCGCACAAGGGCAAGACGATGGGTGTGTTCGCGCTGCTGCTGGTCGCGACCTGGGGCTTGTTCCAGATCACGCCGAAGGGCTTCATTCCGGTGCAGGACAAGCAGTACCTGATCACGCTGATTCAATTGCCGAACGCGGCTTCGTTGAATCGCACCGAAGAGATCGTGCGTCAGGTGGGCGAGATCGGCATGAAGGTGCCCGGCGTGCACAACGCCGTGCAGTTCCCCGGCTTGTCGGTGGCGGGTTTCACCAACGCCTCGAACTCGGCCATCGTGTTCTTCGCGCTCGACGACTTCGACAAGCGTAAGTCGGCCGAGCTGTCGGGCTTCGCGATCGCCGGGCAGCTGAATGCCGCGCTGAGCTCGATCAAGGAAGCGCAGATCGTGACCTTCCCGCCGCCGCCGGTGAACGGCCTCGGCACGCTGGGCGGTTTCAAGCTGCAGCTCGAAGATCGCGCCGACCTCGGCTACGACGAGTTGTACAAGGCTACGCAGGCTGTGATGACCAAGGCGCGCCAGACGCCCGAGCTCGCCGGCGTGTTCTCCAACTACGAAGTGAACGTGCCGCAGATCCTCGCCGACGTGAATCGCATCAAGGCGAAGGAGCACGGCGTGCCGCTCAACAACGTGTTCGAAGCGCTGCAGGTCTATCTCGCATCCCAGTACGTGAACGACTTCAATCGCTTCGGCCGCACCTACCGGGTGATCGCGCAGGCGGACTACGACTACCGCGCCAAGGCTGAAGACATTCTGCAATTGAAGACGCGCAACGAAGCGGGCGAGATGCTGCCGCTCGGCTCGATCGTGCAGGTGTCGCAGACCTACGGCCCGGATCGCGTGTTCCGTTACAACGGCTACCTGTCCGCCGATATCAACGGCGGTCCAGCGCCCGGCTATTCGACCGGCCAGGCCAAGGCGGCGATGGAACGCATCCTCGCCGAGAACCTGCCCAACGGCATCAAGTACGAGTGGACCGATCTGACCTATCAGGAAATCCTGGTCGGCAACAGCTCCATCTTCGTGTTCCCGTTGTGCGTGCTGCTGGTGGTGCTGGTGCTGGCCGCGCTGTACGAGAGCTGGACGTTGCCGCTAGCCATCGTCGCCATCGTGCCGATGGCGCTGCTGTCGGCCATCTTCGGTGTGTGGATCACCGGCGGCGACAACAACATCTTCACGCAGATCGCGCTGTTCGTGCTCGTGGGTCTGGCGAGTAAGAACGCGATTCTGATCGTCGAGTTCGCCAAGGACCGCGAATCGGCCGGCGTCGATCCCTACAACGCCGCGCTGGAAGCCGCGCGTCTGCGACTGCGGCCCATCCTGATGACCTCCATCGCGTTCATCATGGGTGTGGTGCCGCTGGTGCTCGCGTCGGGGGCAGGTGCGGAGATGCGTCACGCCATCGGCATCGCCGTGTTCTCCGGCATGCTCGGAGTGACCTTCTTCGGCCTGTTCCTGACACCAGTGTTCTACGTCCTGCTGCGCGCGGCCATCGTCAAGAAGGTCCGCGGCGGTAAACAACCAGAGGCCATCGAAGGAGCGGCCCACCATGCGTAACCTGAAACAAACGTTGAGTCTGACGAAGAAACTTTCCGTCCTCGCCGTGAGCGCCGTGCTCGCGGCGTGCGCGGTCGGACCGGACTACAAACAACCGGAGATGAGCTCTCCAGACCAGTTCGTGAGCAACGACGCCGCGCAGTTCTCGCCGGCGGATGTCGAGAGCGACTTCTGGAAGGCGTTCAACGATGAGCAGTTGAATACGCTCATCGAACAGGCGCTGACGGCCAATCACGACATTCGCATCGCGACCGCCAGCTTGCGTGAAGCACGCGCGATTCGCGGCGAGGCCCGCTTGGACTTCGCGCCCACCGTGACAGCGTCCGGTGGATACACCGAAACGCGCGCCAGTCAGCGTCAGGCCCCGGTTGCCTCGATCCCGCGCGATCAGGACTACTATGACGCGGGCTTCGATGCGTTCTGGGAGCTCGACTTCTTCGGCCGCATCCGTCGCAATGTCGAAGCCAACTCGGCGCTCGTGCAGGCGGCGGAAGCAGGCGTGTACGCCACTCAGGTGAGCATCACCGCTGAAGTCGCCCGCAACTATTTCGAGCTTCGCGGCTCGCAGCAGCGGCTCGCTGTGGCTCAGCGTAACGCCGAGAACCAGCGTGAGACGCTGCGTATCACCACTGCACGCCTGGAAGCAGGCCGTGGCACGCAGCTCGACACGTCGCGTGCACAGGCTCAGTTGTCAGCGACGCTGGCGACGATTCCGGACTTCGAATCCGCCATCACCAGCAGCATCCTGCGATTGGGTGTGCTGACTGGCCAGTCGCCGGAAGCGCTGATTCCGCAGCTGTCGACCGTGCAAAAGCTGCCTGCGCTGCCGGCCACTCAGAGCATCGGCACGCCCGAGCTGTTGCTGCGTCGTCGTCCTGACATTCGGGTCGCGGAGCGTGAACTCGCGTCGGCCACCGCTCAGATCGGCGTCGCCGTCGGCGATTTGTTCCCACGCATCTCCTTCGTCGGCAGCTGGGGCTTCGATGCGATCGAAAGCAGCGATCTCGGCAAGTCGAGCAGCGAAACTTACGGCTTCGGCCCGAGCATTCAGTGGGCCGCCTTCGATCTCGGCCGCGTTCGCCAGCGCATCAAGCAGCGCGAAGCCGCGACCGATCGTGCGTTGGCCGTGTACCAGCAGACGGTGTTGCAGGCATTGGAAGAAACCGACGCCAGCATGACCGCCTACGTGAAGGCCAAGGTGAAGCAAGCTCATCTGCAAGACAGCACCACTGCATCGCTCGAAGCGGTGACATTGGCCCGCGCCCGTTATGAGAGCGGCGTCGCCGACTTCCTCACCGTCCTCGACGCGGAACGCAGCGCGCTGACCGCCGAAGATCAGCTCGCTCTCAGCGAGACTCAGACCGCGACGGCCCTGCTCGCGACCTACAAGGCACTCGGCGGCGGCTTCCGTCCGCTGGACGCTCAGGCCAAGTTGTAAGCGACTGCAAGATCCGGCTCTGCCCGATCCCGGCGGAGCCGGATCGCATAAAACATGCGTCGACTCGCGCATGGCGATCGGTACGATTTCGTCATGCCGATAGAACTCATCTGTATCGATGCCGACGACACGTTGTGGCACAACATGCGCCATTTCGACGTGGCCGAGAGGGCGTTCGCGTCCATCCTGGAGCCCTTTGCGGCAACGGGCGTCGCGATGGAGCGGCTGCAGGCGATAGGAGCCAGGAACCTCAAGCTCTACGGCTATGGCGCGAAGAGCTTCACCCTGTCCATGATCGAAACGGCCACCGAGATTTGTGGCGATAGTCTCTCGGCGTCCACCGTACGAGACATCCTCGAGGCTGGGCGCCAGCTGCACAGCCACCCGGTCGAGTTGATGCCGGGTGTCGAAGAAACGTTGCAGAGCTTATCCGAGCGAGCCCGCCTGATCCTGGTGACCAAGGGCGATCTGTTACATCAAGAAGCGAAGCTCGCGGCGTCGGGGTTAGGTGAACGTTTCTCGGCCATCGAGATCGTCAGCGACAAAAACGCGGACACGTTCCGCAGATTGTTCTCACGTTATGAACTCGTGGCGGACCAGTGCGTGATGGTGGGTGACTCCATCCGTTCCGACATACTGCCGGCGCTGCAGGCTGGCGCGTGGGCGGCGTTCGTACCGGCGGAGATCGTGTGGCATCACGAGCGCGCCGAGCCGCCGTTGGATCATCCTCGATTCAAAGAGCTATCGGCGCTCGTCGACGTGCCCGACTGGATCGACAGCCTGGAGTAATGCAGCGTCTCCACCAGTCTGGCGGGTGTGCCGTCGGACAGCAATAGACGAGTCCAGCGACAGCGACTTGAACGAATGGGAACGACGGACGAGTCGTTCTCCCCTGTGTCGAACTCCACCGGCATTGGCGCGGCTTGCTCGTACCATCCTTTGTCGATGAGCAGAGTTTCCTCGGCTTCTATTCTCCGGGTTGCATATCGACGCAGCGAGCTGCCGATGAGCTCGCTTGCCGGCACGGAGAACTCGTTCGCTCGCACCGTCGAGCATGCCAGCAAGCGGTGGGTGAAATCACAAATCAAATGCACACTGCGCGGGCTCTCACTGACCAACTGCGCGAGCACCCGGTCGGCGGAAGTATCGAGACGCGCGCTCACAATAGCTTCGATCTTCGCGCGCTCCGCCGGCTCCATGGCCTGACGGCCCGACTCCCAGCGTGAGATGGTCGATTGCGCCACGCCGAGCAACTCGGCGGCATGCTCCTGTTTAACACGGTGAAGCAGACGCCAGCGGCGTAAGGCGGCGCCGAGCGCGAGCGGAGGGATATTGCTGTCGTGATGGACCATGCCGAACTAAGTTAACACGCGCGGCGGCGACTGCCATCGACCGGGTCAGGATCAGGAAATATAAGCCATCGTCCGTTGACCGCCAGCGGTCCGATGACTACTCATGCGGCAGTTTGTTGCCACATGAGACTGATGATGAAGACCACCGTCCTGCTCGGATTGCTGACGTTGCCGGTCGCGGCTGGAGCCGCGGGCACCTGCGAGGAGAATTTCAAAACTTCGGGCGACCCGCGCAACGGCGCTGCCTTTTCGACTTCTGTCACGATTCCCGGCTTGAGCGTGCGCAGCGCCCTGGGCCAGATGCAGAAGATCGCGCTCGACGACAAATTCGAAATCGGCAACGAGGACATTCGAGATAAAGATGGCACGCTCACCATTCTGCAGAAGTCGACGTTCACCAATCGCGGCTTTCTGATTTACATCGACGCGAATGCCGACGGCCAGGTCGGCATCAATAGCCGCCTGAATCGCGACCAGGTCGCCAAGCCCGAGGACATTCGCATGGGCATGTGTAGCATGCTCGGCCGCCTGAAGACGGGCCCGGAAGGCGAAGCGATCGCTAACGCGGCGCGCGAGAAGACCGGTGTCGAAAAGGTGCAAAGTTACAAAGCACACGACCTTGCCAAAGAACTGGCCAGGGCCGTCAACAGCGAGTTGGCCAAACGCGGCGAGGGTGCAGTGGACTTGAACCGCGTTTACGCAAAATATCTCAACAAGCGTTTCCGCATAGACGGACAGGTTGCGAGAAAGGGCGAGCCCAGCACCCTGTTCCCGAATCTCCCCCTGGAAATCGAATGGATCACCACCGGTATCAAGGGTCTGCTCGGGGGCAAGGAAGACGCGTTCATGCAGCGTGCGCGCCCGATCATCATCTGCGAGCTGCAGCAGGAGCAGCGCGAGTATTTCGATAGCCTCCGGATCGAAGACTGGGCCACGCTGAGCGGCAAAGTCACCAGCTTCGAAGGCAACGTGATGACCTTGGAGAACTGCCGGCCGGACGCCTGATTGGCGCGGACAATCTGCAAATAAGACGGCAATTGGCAGGGTTCGGCGGCAGGATGCTGCCCAACCCCCAGACCCGCTCTTGAACTGGCGTCGTTGTTCTCAACGTCTGGGGTATGCTCAGCGCTGCCCCATGAGTCACACCCCTTATTTCCACCCGGCGGTCGACGCCTGGTTCAGCCAAACGTTTTCTGCGCCCACGCCGGCGCAGGCCGATGCCTGGCCGGCCATTCAGTCAGGAAAACATGTACTGATCGCCGCGCCGACGGGCTCAGGTAAGACGCTCGCGGCGTTTCTCGCGGCGATCGATGAGCTGGTTCGTGAAGGCGAGCAGTTCGGTCTGCCGGACGAGACTCGTATCGTCTACGTCTCTCCGCTGAAGGCACTGTCGAACGACATCAACCGCAACCTCGAAGCGCCGCTCGCGGGTATTCGGGACAAGCTGCTGGAACTAGGCAGCCGCGATGTGGAAATTCGCACCTGGGTTCGCACTGGCGACACGCCCCAGAGCGAGCGAAATCAAATGCGGCGGAAGCCGCCCCACATCGTCGTCACCACGCCCGAGTCGCTCTACATCCTGCTGGGCTCCGAGTCGGGCCGGCAGATGCTGAGCACGACGCGCACCGTCATCGTCGATGAAATTCATGCGGTCGCGGGCAGCAAGCGCGGTTCGCATTTATCGCTGTCGCTGGAGCGACTGGAAGCGCTGGTCGGTCGCAGAGTCACACGCGTCGGCCTGTCCGCGACTCAACAACCCATCGAAGACGTGGCCCGTTTCCTGGTCGGCACTCGTTATCGCCGGCCGGATGGCGAAGCCGATTGCACCATCGTCGACAGCGGTCACATCCGCAAGCGTGACCTCGCGATCGAGCTGCCGGAGGAGCCGCTCGAAGCAGTGATGTCGAATGAAACCTGGGGCCAGGTTTACGACCGGCTCGTGCAACTCATCAAGGAACATCGCACGACCCTGATCTTCGTCAACACCCGGCGCACGGCCGAGAGAATCTGCCGTCAGCTCACCGAGCGTCTCGACAAAGATCTTCCCAAAGGCGCGCCGGCCTCGGTCACCGCGCACCATGGCAGTCTCGCGAAAGAGCTGCGCTTCGATGCCGAGCAGCGCCTGAAGTACGGCCAGCTCAAGGCGCTGGTCGCCACATCCTCGCTGGAGCTGGGCATCGATATCGGCGATGTCGATCTGGTGTGTCAGATCGGCTCACCTCGCGCCATCAATGCGTTCCTGCAACGCGTCGGCCGCTCCGGTCACGCGGTCGGCGCCACACCGAAGGGTCGTTTGTTTCCTCAATCGCGGGACGACCTGGTCGAGTGCACGGCGCTGCTGGACAGCGTGCGCCGTGGCGAGCTGGACCGCCTGAAAATTCCCGTCGCGCCGACGGATGTGCTGTCTCAACAGATCGTCGCCGAAGCGGCCGCGCGTGATTGCACCGAGCAGGAGCTGTTCGATCTGGTGCGCCATGCGCATCCGTTCCAATCGGTGACTCGCGAATCGTTCGATGAGATCGTGAAGATGCTGGCGGAGGGCTTCACCACCCGTCGCGGGCGTCACGGCGCGCTGCTGTATCACGACGCCGTGAATCACACCGTCAAAGGTCGCAAGGGCGCGCGACTGACGGCGATCACCTCCGGCGGCGCCATTCCAGACACCGCCGATTATCAGGTGATGCTGGAGCCCGAAGGCCACATGATCGGCACGCTCAACGAGGACTTTGCGGTCGAGAGCCTCGCTGGCGACATCTTCCAGCTCGGCAATACTTCTTATCGCATCCTGCGCGTGGAGCGCAGTACCGTCCGTGTCGAAAACGCCAAGGGCGAAGCGCCCACGCTGCCGTTCTGGTTGGGCGAAGCGCCGGGCCGAACCGATGAATTGTCGGTGTCCGTCTCGCGATTGCGGGAAGAGCTGGAGCAACGCTTCGACGAGCACTCCCAGAATGGCAATGCCGTCGCGTCCGGCGCCTACCAGTGGCTGACGGAGGAAGTAGGCATCGGTGAGATCGCCGCTCTTCAGCTGATCGAGTACTTGGCGTCGGCTCGGGCCGCGCTCGGCTCGCTGCCCACGCAACAGAAGATCATCTTCGAGCGCTTCTTCGATGAGTCCGGCGGCATGCAGCTGGTGATTCATTCGCCGTTCGGCAGCCGCATCAATCGCGCCTGGGGCCTGGCGCTTCGCAAACGTTTCTGCCGCACCTTCAATTTCGAGCTGCAGGCCGCGGCGACAGAAGACACGATCATCCTCTCGCTCACCGGCTCGCACAGCTTCGAGCTGCTGGAAGTGGCCAAGTATCTGCATCCGAACACAGCGCGCGACATCCTCATTCAAGCAATGCTCGACGCGCCGATGTTCAACACTCGTTGGCGCTGGGGCGCATCCATCGCGCTCGCTCTCCCGCGGTTCCGCGGTGGCAAGAAGGTGCCTCCACAAATCGCCCGCATGAATGCGGAAGATCTGCTCGCTTCCGTGTTCCCGGATCAGGTGGCGTGTGGCGAGAACATCGTGGGCGACATCGTCGTGCCGGATCATCCCTTGGTTCAGCAGACGGTGCGCGATTGTCTGGAAGAAGCCATGGACATCGAAGGCTTCGAACGTTTGTTGGTCGCTTTGACCGGCCAGCAAATCAAAGTCGAGGCGCGCGATCTCACCGAGCCGTCGCCGCTGGCGCTCGAAGTATTGAATGCGCGGCCTTATGCCTATCTCGATGACGCACCGCTCGAAGAGCGCCGCACGCAGGCTGTGATGAGCCGACGCTGGATGGATCCGCAATCGGCTTCCGACATCGGCAAGCTGGATCCTGCGGCCATTGCTCGAGTTCGAGAGGAAGCGTGGCCTGACGCTGGTAACGCGGATCAGCTGCACGATGCATTGCTGTGGCTGACCTTCATGACGGCGGAGGAAGTTGAAAGCCAACCGTTGTGGCCGGCGCTGTGCCAGGAGCTCATGACCCAAGGGCGCGTGACCAAACTTGGAACGGGTGAAGCGGGCGTCTTCGTCGCGACCGAACGCGTGCCTTACTTCCAGGCATTGTTCCCTGAAGTAACGATGCAGCCAGAGATCGTCGTCCCGGCGGCGTACTCCGCCAAGCGCGAGCGCGATGAAGCAGTCCGCGAAATCGTGCGTGGCCGATTGGAAGGACTGGGTCCCACGACCGCCGCGCAACTCGCCGCATCCTTCGGCGCAAGCACCGAAGATGTGGACATCGCACTGCTGGCGCTCGAAGCCGAAGGCAGCGCCATGCGTGGATCCTTCGAGCCAGCAATGGGTGGCACGGCCGCGACGCAATGGTGCGATCGGCGACTGCTCGCGCGCATTCACCGCTACACCGTCAAGAAACTACGCGCGGAGATCGAGCCGGTTCAGGCGCGAGACTTCCTGAGATTTCTGTTCGATTGGCAGCGCGTTACGCCGTCCGCCCGCATGCAGGGACCGGATGCCGTGCCTGCTATTCTCGGCCAGCTGGAAGGTTTCGATGCACCGGCCGGAGCGTGGGAAACAGAAATATTGCCGACGCGCATAGCCGAATACGAGCCGGCGTGGCTCGATGAGCAATGCCTTGCCGGACGCATCGTCTGGACTCGCCTCGCCACCCGCAATGGCGATGCGGAGCGAGGCGCGGCGCCCGTGCGCTCGACACCGATCGCGTTGCTGCCTCGACGCAATGTGAAACAATGGTCGGTGTTCTCCGGCAGCATCGAACGCTCCCAGCTCACGGACAAGGCACGTCAGGTCGCGGAATTCATCGAGGAGAATGGCGCATCGTTCTATGACGAGATCGTGGATCATGTCGATCTGCTTCCAGTGCAGGTTGAAGAAGCGCTCGGCGAGCTGGTCGCGCTGGGATTAGTGAACTCCGACAGCTTCGGCGGCTTGCGCGCTCTGCTCATGCCCGCGGATCGTCGTCGCACCAGCGCTCGCGACCGCCGCCGCGCACGGCGCGTCGCCATCTTCGGGATGCAGGATGCTGGCCGCTGGGCACTGGTCAGGAAGAAGGAGATGAAAGCGGATGATGCGAAGCCGGTCTCGCCACGCAATGACGAAGCCGTCGAGCACATCTGTCGCACGTTGCTGAAGCGCTGGGGCGTCGTGTTCTGGAAATTGTTGGAGCGCGAAGCAGACTGGCTGCCACCCTGGCGCGATCTGCTGATGTGTCTGCGTCGCTTGGAAGCACGCGGCGAGATTCGCGGCGGTCAGTTCGTCGCGGGCTTCTCGGGTGAGCAGTTCGCCCTGCCCGAAGCCATCGGTCAGTTACGCGAGGTGCGCCGTCGCGAACATGATCTGCAGTTGGTGTCATTGTCCGCCGCGGATCCGTTGAACCTCATCGGCATTCTCACGCCGGGCGGCCGATTGCCAGCGCTCACAGGCAATCGAGTGTTATATCGAGACGGAATCCCCGTGGCGCTTTACGTTGGCAGCGAAGTCAAATTCATCGAGCAGCTGGATCCCGCCGAACAGTGGCAGGTCCGTGGTGCTCTATTGAGAAGACAGGTTCCCGCGCCACTCGCCGATCTCGCGTAACGCTCAGATGACAATGATCCGCCCGGATTCGTGATTCACTTTCTCGGGCTTGGGATCTTCGCGTTCGAGCTCCAGTGACTCCGGATCGATCGGCGGTGGCGGCTCTCGGTCCGATTCCGGCTCGGCGCTGGATTTCTCATCGACGCCACGCTGAGCGATGGTGCCCAGCCCGTTCATGCGCGTGTTCACCCGCCGCGGTGTGCCTGTATAGAAGATCGCGCCGACGCCGTTCATCGTCGCATCCAGCGACTCGACGGGATGCACGACCACGCTGCCGACGCCGTCGACCGTCACCTTCGCATCGGCGACCAGCAGCTTGCTGAGATCGGCATGGCCGGCCCCAGACATGCGAACCGTGAGTTGATCGAGCTGGCCGTCCGCTCTGAGATTCGCCGCGCCAGCGGCCTTGATCTTGGTGTCGCCGCCTTTGAAGCCGACGACGCTCACGTCGTTGCCGCCTTCGACCTGCAGCGATTCGAGCTTGGGCAGAGTGATCTGCACGGTCAGGCGCGAGCTGTTGTCCCGGACGATCCAGTCGCGCGCCTTGCCTTTGATCTCCAGCGTATCGCCGTCGACCTTGGTTTCCACACGATTCACCGCTGACTCGTGACCGTTGACCTGCACCGAGAACGGCTCGCCGATGGTGATCTCCAGCTTGGTCGCGCCCTCGAGCTTGATGGAATCGAAGCCGTCGACATCGCGGCGCTCGCTCACCACCGGCCCCTTGTCGGTCCAATGATCGCCCCGATCGCCGCACCCACTGAGTAACAGTGTCGCAGCGGTCAGCGCGCCGAGCAGGGAATATGTCTTCATGACGACCTCGAAAGAGTCGCGAGTTTGACATAGTGATAGTGAGCCGGCGCGCCGTGCAGAGGAAGGGAATGCCGGTGAATCGCGGTCTCGCACCGGTGAGCCGCCCGTCACGAATCGCGCTCCGCCAAAGCGCGATTGCTTCCTCGTCGTCAACGCCAGAGGCATGCGAAGGTTCGCCCACGACCGGCCCCGGACATGGCTTTGTGACGCAAGTCACAAGCTCGCCGCTCAAACACAAATCTTCGGCAATTTGCGACGCCCGTAGTGAGGGTGATACGCGCGCAGCGTGATTTCGGTCCAGGCCCGGGGGTGCGTACAGGGTTAACCTACTTCCGTGCAGATGAACCCTCCCTCTCGAACCAAGAACCGCACCCCGCTGCGCGAGCGCCTCGCCAAGCTCTTGCCGCCGCTGTCCTTTGCGGAGCCTCTGGAAAGCCAGTACCGCAACTGGCACACCGATCATGCGCGCGAGCGGGTGAAGTTCACGATGCTCCCGGCGATGGGCGTGCTGCTGATCGTGTCTCTGGCCGGCGGGCCATTTCGCCACCTGCGCGAGACGCTGTTCGCGGCCGATCAGATGGCCGTCGTCGATGTGCTCCGCTTCGGCGTGCTGCTGCCCACGTGCACGGCCATGCTGCTGGTCACTTACACCAAGCTGTACTCGCGTTGGCTGGAATTCGCCGCGCCGGCCGTGGCGCTGCTCCAGAGCCTGTGCATCGTGGCATTCGATTTGCTCATGTATCGCCAGGGTTATTCGCTGAGCTCGGTGATTCCCATGCTGGTGCTGTCCGCGTACATGCTGTTCGGCATGATGCAGGCGCCGGCCACGATCACTGCGACCGCCATCGTCCTGGCCTACGCGGTCACCGGCTGGGCCGCGGGACTGAACGGTGGGCAGCGCTCGTTCGACGTCGCCATGAGCTGTTTCGCCTTGGTGCTCGGTTTTTTCTTTCATTACAGCTTCTCACGCACCCAGCGGTTGAATTGGTTCAGGAACATGATGCTGACCGACTCGGTGCATCGTGACGCGCTGACCAACATCGGCAACCGGCGCATGTTCGACGCGCATATCGAGCGCCTCTGGAATCAGGCCACTCGCACGCGCGTGCCGGTCGCGCTGCTGCTGGTCGATCTGGATCATTTCAAATCCTTCAACGACCACGCCGGTCACCAGGCGGGCGATCACTGCCTGGCGCGTGTTGCCGGCGCAATCGCGCAGTCCGCTCGCCGACCGCTGGACGTTGCGGCTCGGTATGGCGGCGAAGAATTCGTCGTGCTGCTGTTCGACGTGAAGCGCGATCGCGTTGAAGAGCTGTGCCGGGAGTTGCACGCCAATCTCGCAGCGTTGCAGATTCCACACCCCGCATCGTCCGTGGGACCGTACGTGACTGTGAGCATCGGTGCTGCCTGCGTCGAGCCGCTGGCAGGCCGTCACCACGATGGCTTGATCCAGCTCGCCGACGAGGCGCTGTACGCGGCGAAAGAAGGTGGCCGCAACCGTACGGTGGTGATGGATCGCGAATACGCGACACTCAACACTGGCGCATTCCGCGTGCCCCGTTCGAGAGCACGCACCGAAGCCGCGTGATCGACAGCGTTATCAACTGACGACACCCGTCGAGTAGCCGATTCCTGATGATACATTTCGGGACCGACGCCGAACCCGAAGGGCCTGGCGATCGTTGTGTCTGCCCGACCCTCATCGAGAGCCTCACCGCCGCATGTCCGCCATGATCGATACGCCCGCCGCTGCCCCCCGTGCCAGCGAGATCGTCACCCTGCAGTCCCACATCCTGCAGCAGCAATCGCATTATCCCGAGGCCAGCGGCCAGTTCTCCTGGATCCTGTCGGCGCTGGCGATCTCCGCCAAGATGATTGCGTCGCATGTCCGGCGCGCGCGCCTCGACGACGTGCTCGGCACGGTCGGCAATCAGAACGTACAGGGCGAGCAGCAGCAGAAGCTGGACGTGATCGCCAACGACATCCTGTTGCGCACTCTGGGCGGCCGCGAGGGTGTGGCCATTGTCGCCTCGGAGGAAAACGAGGAGCCGGTGATCCTGCGCAACGACGACTCGGCCGAACGCAAGTACTGCGTGTTGTTCGATCCTCTGGATGGCTCGTCCAACCTGGACGTCTGCGGCGCCGTGGGCACCATCTTCAGCATCCTGCGCAAGGATCGTCGGTCTGCGCAGCCGCAGGCTTCGCTGTTACAAAGTGGCGCGGAGCAGGTCGCAGCGGGTTATGTGCTGTATGGCTCCTCGACCGTGTTCGTGCTGACCATCGGCAATGGCGTGGATATGTTCGTGCTGGATCCGGCGTACGGCGCCTTCATGCGCGTGGCTCAGGGCGTGCGCATACCCAAGGCCAACAAATGCTACTCGGTCAACGAAGGCAACCGGTTGAGCTTCCCCGAGGGCTATCAGAAGTACCTGTCTTGGGCGCAGGAGCGCGGTTATTCCAGCCGTTATGCCGGCGCGATGGTGGCTGACGTGCACCGCATCCTGTTGCAAGGCGGCGTGTTCATGTATCCGCCCACGCGCAAAGCGCCCAAGGGCAAGCTGCGCCTGATGTACGAAGCCAATCCTATGGCGATGATCGTGGAACAGGCCGGCGGCAAGGCGCTGAGCGGGCCGGGCGAGCGCATTCTCGAAGTCCAGCCCACCGACATTCATCAGCGCGTACCTGTGATTATCGGCAGCAGCGAAGAAGTCGACCACGTCGCCACGCAGCTCTGAGCAATCCTGTGCGTCTATAGTTTTTGGGGGTTTAGGGTGTCGGGCGCTCGGTCCGACATCCGCAGAATCATGTAATTCGCCTGTGGATGTCCGCGCGTTGCAGCAACCTGCGGCGCTGAAGTGTATTCTTCCATCCCAGTGGTTTGGCTCTCTGGGAAGCCTGTGCTCACGGCCGATAAAGTTCTCGTCACGGTAGGAACGCCCTGCTCCATCTCCGCAGTGGGCAGCACTGAGACCTATCGCGCGCGCGTGGTGGGCTCGCCTGAATTCATCGCCCTCGCGGCGTTCGACGCAGGGCTGATCGACCTCGATCCGCAAGCCGATGGCTCGCTGAAGCTGAGCTGGGTCGGCGGCGAGAGCACGACGCTGGCGGAGATCGAGCGTCTGCATGGGCAGCAGCTGCGCGCTTCGCTCGGTATCCGTTACATCGACGAACTGACCGCGCTCGGGAATGCCGTCGTCACTGATGTGGGCGCCTCCCTCCCGCACGACTTCGATCGCGGCGGATTGCGTCGGCTCGCCGGCCTCACCTATCGCGATGTGCGCGATTCCGCGCTCAAGGACATGTACGGCCTGTTCGACGACGATCCGCGCCTGGGCCCGTCGTTGCAGGCACAGTTGTTCGCCTACAGCGGACTGGGCGCGCTGGCCGCGTTGCCGGTGCCTCTGTCCGAGCTGATTCCCAACCCCTATGAGTTTCGCGTCGCCGGCGCGACGGCCTTTCCGGGTCTGGATGCGCAGGGACAGCTGCGGCCGGCGGGCTCGGTCACATCGGACAACGACAAACTGCGCGACAAATTCGCGATGCGCCTGGCCAATTCATTGTCGTCGCACGGACCGGCGCTGCTGTCGACCATGCTCGCGCCTTCGTATTCGCTCAGTAAGTCGCTGAAGCATCCCGAGCTGCTCGAGACGCTGCGCTCTGCGAGCGGTTACATGCGCGTGCCGCAGACTCCGCTGAACGCAGTGGGCGCGTGCGCGTCGAGCTCCATCGTGTTCTCCGAGTTCGCGCCACAAATGGTGCTCGACTATCCAGGCTATCAACGTCCGCAGGTGGTGCTGTGGACCGCGGCGGACGCGGCGACTCGTCCGTCCTGGCAGATCCTCGACGCTTTCGGCCCAGGCGCACTGATGACGCGCGCCAAACTGGAGGCTATCAATGCCGGCCGCAGCCCGGCGGAGCAGCGCTCGATCGCGGACAGCCTCGCGCCGTTCGACGTCGACGCCAACGGCACGGTGGTGGGCGAGGGCGGTTCGGGCCTGCTGGTCACGACGCTCGACTTCGCGCTACGCAACTTCCTCGATATCACTTCCATCATCGTCGGCTGGGGCCAGAGCGGCGAGGCCGGCGGCAAGGCGCATTTCGCCGGCGTGGGCTTCGGCGGCGAGAACGCATTGATGCATGCGCTGGAGCTCGCTTATCGCGGCCACGGCTATCGTGTTTCCGACTTCCAATACCTGGTCGCGCATGCCACGGGCACGCGCACGAATTCGAAGACGGATCTGACGACGGCGGCCAATGCGCGTTCAGCGGCAGCGGAGCGACAAGGCATGAAAGGCGGACTGCCGAAGGTGGCCGTGGGCACACCCAAAGCGGTGGGCGACGGCCACACCATGGGCGAGACCGGCTTGAAAGCCACGTCGCAGGCGCTGCAATTCCTGCTGGGTCAGCCGGCGGTCGGCGTGCCGACGCTGCGTCACCTGGATCCGGATCTCGGCTCGGTGGCCGAGTCGTTCACGCTGCAATCTGCGCCGGTGGCTGGAAATCTCGATGGCGGCGCGCTGTGCGCGACCCAGGGCTTCGGCGGTTATAACGGCGCCATCGCTTTGCGAGCCGCGCATGCCGAAGCATTCGCTCGCTACTCGCCGGATCGCAAAGTGCTGGCGGCCTATCTGGAGCGCTGGCCCGAGCTGCGGCGGGAACGCGAGCAGCGCGAGCGCCATTGGCGCTTGCGCCGTCGCAGCGCCATCGAGCTGGCGCAGATACATTGCTGGAAAGGGTTGGATTAGCGCTCAGCCGCCGGCTTTCTTGCCGCTGAACGTGCCTTCACCGAGGTCGCCGAGCTTCACCGTGCCCTTCATGGTCGCGCCATCGACCGTGCCGGTGTAGCTCACCGCCAGATCCGTGCCCTGCGCGTTCACCTGGAAATTGATTGCGATCTCGTTGCCCTTTACCGTGCCGGTCACGGGCGATTCGCCGAGCATGCCCTTGTAGGTGCCGGTGATCTTGTTGCCGTCCTGCTTCAGGCTGAAATGCGGATTGCCCGTGCCCGCCTGAGTCTCGACGGTCAGGTCCCATTCGCCGGCCACGTTGGCGTCGGCGGCGACGGCGGACGTAGTGAGCATAACGAGCGCGGCGGACGCGGCCAGAAGCATTCTGCGCAGACTGTTCATGACTGTTCCCTGATTGATGGTTATGAAGTCCGTGCGAATTGTCGATGCGCGCCACGAGCGGCGGCAAGAGCGCGGGGCGCGTGTTGACGATTCCTGACTCACACGCGTTTTGCCCTGCAGTTGCAACTTGTATGCAACAATACCAACGGACGAGGAACTACGCCGGTGCGAGTGTTCTAATCGAGACCGATGTTTCGCGACTTCCGCAAAATTTCGCCACGCATTTTCGGGCTGGTCACGCTTGCCGCGTTGGCCGTGCTGCTCACTGTCGTGGCGGTTCCGCAGTGGTTATCCAAGCAGGCGCGACTGCAGGTGCTGCGCTCGCATGTGGCCGAGATTGCGCAGCTCGCGGCCAGCGTCGTCGATGGAGACTTGCATCGACAGTTGCTCGATCCGGCCAATTACACACCCGACCTGTACGAGCGCACCGTCGCGCCACTGGTGCGATTCCACTCGGCGGATCCCGAGATCTTTTATGTCTACACGATGATGGAGCGCGGCGGTAAGAGCTTCTTCGTCGTCGACACCGCGGCCTCGGGCAAGCTGAAGACCATGCGCAAGCTGCGGGCTTCGGCGTACATGGAGCCGTACGTGAGCCTCGAGGTCGAGCCCGATCCGGATTATCTGCAACGGATCGCGGCCGGCGAAACTTATGTCTATCCGGGGTTCCAGCGCGATGCGTACGGCACGTTCCTGTCCGGCCACACGCCCATCTACGACAGCCAGGGCCGTTACAGCGGCTTCGTCGGCGTCGATTTCGATCTGACGTATTACCTGTCGCTGGAATCGAGCTTCCGCTCGATCTTCTATGGCTCGGTGGCTGGCGCGGTGTTGATCGCGTTACTGATCGGGTACGTGGTGGCGCGCTACCACTTTCATTTGCAGGACCGCATCGACGAGCAATATCGCATCTCCATTCGGGACGAGCTCACGCAGCTATTGAATCGCCGTGGCGCGCTCAGGTTCTCACGCGAGGCGCTGGAGACGCGCGCGTCGTGTTACGCGGTGATCCTGGTCGATATCGACGATCTCAAAGGCATCAACGATATCTACGGCCACGCCGCGGGCGACGAGTTCATCATCAAGGTGGCCGAGACGATTCGTGGCAGCGTGCGTGAGAAAGATATTTGCGCGCGTATGGGTGGAGATGAGTTTTTGATTTTCGCCACAGGCTGCGATTTGGACGCGGCCACGGAAATCGCCCGCCGCATACTCGGCAAGGTCTACGCACGCGATGGCCACTCGGGGCGCTCGCATTTTGGGGTGTCCATCGGGATCAGCGTGGCGGCTGGCGCCGACGCGAAGTTCGAATTGTTGTATCGGCAGGCGGATGAGGCGCTGTACAAGGCCAAGACGGCCGGCAGAAACCGCTTCGTGATTTTTGATCCGGTCGCAGCGGCATAACGCCGCCGCCTCAAACTCAAAACAATAGTTTTGAAAAGATCTCTGCGGCCGCGTTATGAGGCGCCCTGCGGGCGGGCCTGCAGGATCAGGCGGTGCAAGACGTCGCCCAGTTCTTCCACCGTGTTTGGCTTCAACAACAAATCTCGCACGCCCGTCTTCATTACGGACTCGCGATCCTTGGCGCGCACGTAGCCTGACGTCATCACCACCGGCACCTCGGGCCGCAACTGAAGCACGTGCGAGGCGAACTCAATGCCCGACATGCTGGGCATCGATAGATCCGTGACTACCGCTTCATACGCCGCCGGATCGGAACGGAACGCGGCCAGCGCCTCGTTCGCATCAGTGAAGCCAGCCACGCGATAGCCCAGCCGCTGCAGCACTCGGGTTATGAGATATACGAGCGATTCCTCGTCGTCGACGTAGAGAACGCTCTGACCTTCACCACGCAGCACTTGCGTCGCGAGCGACGGGGTCTTGGCGGCCGCGTCGTGGAATAACACAACGTCTTTCGAGGGTTCTTCTTCATTGCCGCTGAACGCCAGGATTTGATTGATGATGCCGGCCGCGCGGGCGCTGGCCCGCTGCACTTCGGCCAGCGACAATTGAGCCGGATGGTCGCCCGGGAGATCCTCCGCCGCGAGCCGGGCGTTACCGCAGATCGCCAACAGAATATTGTTGAAATCGTGCGCGATGCCGCCGGCCATGGCGGCCAGCGCACGGCTCTTTTCGAGCAGCTCGCGATCCCGCTCGGCCTGCAGGCGCGCCGTCACATCGCTCGCGAACGCAATTACGCCCTCATCGGCAGTGCCTCGATCGACCAGCGCCAGGCGCCAGTGACATTGCAGTCGACTGTGATCCTTGCGTCGCGTTTCGAGCACCACGCCTTCGGGAAACTCGACGCCGGAAAGTAACTTAGGACACACCTCGTCGATGATGGGCATGCTGGCGGGCGTGGCCACCAGCTCATGAATGTGACGACCGATGGCTTCCGCTTCGGTGTAACCGAAGGTAGCGGTGGCAGCCGGGTTCCAGGCACGCACGATGTGATGCGTGTCCCAGACGATGCAAGCCAGCGGCGCGCGGTCGAGATACAGCTGCAATCGTTTGTTGATTGCCTGTAGCTGCAGCACGCCTGCGTCCGCATCGAAATCGCCACGAGTCGCAGGCCGGCGACGCTGTCGCCACCACTGCGTAAACCCAAACATAACCGCCCCGCTGAAGAAAGGTTTACTTGTTCGCGTCTGCACCGGACGCGGATCTTTGTTATCCCCAGCGGCAACGTAGCACGGGAACGGGCGGAACGCCTTGAGCAACTCTCCCGGCAAACGCTTAGGCGAATGGAGTAAGCACCACGTTCAGTGACGTGGGCACGGCCTGCTGCCGAGTACTGGGTGGGGTGAGCTATCAGGCCGCGCGGCTAATAGTCCAGGCCGACGTCGGACCAATGTCTCTTCAGATATTCCAACGTTCGCGGCACAGGGCGAGGAAGCGCGCGCCGGCTTGAGACAATGGCTGATGTCGCAGGTGATAGACACCCACCTGTCGTTCGATGCTGGAAAACGGCAAGCCTTCGATGTGCTCGAGCTCGGGCGGCAGCTCGGTGACAAGATTTGACACATATGTCACAGCCTTGCCCTCGGCCACCAGCGCCAGGCGCAGCTCCATGTGACTCACCTCCCACACCGACGCGAAGGCGTTGCGCAATCGATCGCCGCTCGGACGCCGGGGCGCCTCGTCGAGATAGGAAGTCACTAACGGCAGCGTGCGTAATGTCGCTTGTGGATCGCGCTTCAACGCTTCGCGACTGGGATGATCGCGCGCAATCATCAATCGACGTGTCTCCGAGAAGCACGAATACACCGTGAAGTAATCGGGCATCGTGTGCTGCAAGGGGCCGAAGCCGACTTCCCAGCGTCCGTCGCCCACGCCATGCACGATCTCGCGGCTGGGCGCGACGGTCACCTTGAAACGGGTCAACGGATTGCGTTCGGAGAATTCGCGCAACAGGGCGATGCCAAAACGCGCATTGGTGGCGGGCGAGAGCGCGAGCGACAGAGTCGACAACGCGCCGGTCTTGATCTGCGCGATGTCCGCTAATGTCTCGCGCTCCTCGTTCAGGACAGTCTCCGCGTAGCGCAGCAGCCGGATACCGGCTTCGGTCAGCTGCGGCGGATTGCCCCGGCGTAACAGCACCGCGCCCAGGCGGTGCTCCAGGTTGGCGATGGCCTGGCTCACCGCCGACTGCGATAAGTTCAATCGTTCGGCAGCGCGACTGAAGCCGCCGGCCTCCACCACGGCGTGAAAACAACGGACTTCGTTACGCTCGATTTGCATGTGGTCAATTTTCGCGCAGCAGTCGCAACTACTGCAAATTGGTCAAGAAAGGGCGCGGCATTCAGCGAGGCGATAAGGGTATCGCGCCTTCCGATGCGATCACAGCCGCTGATAAACGCATCGCTCCCAAGCTCTCGTGGTCACCCACGCGCGGGCGTAGCTTGAACCTCATCGAGCCACGCCACGGATTCCGGGAGATACGCCATGAGCGAGTCCACTCACGTTCAGAAAGGCCTCGAAGGCGTGATCGCCGACACCACCGCCGTGTCACTCGTGGATGGCGAAGCCGGACGACTGTACTACCGCGGCTACCCCGTGGAATCGCTGACCAGCAAGCGCTTCGCCGAAGTCATGCATCTCGTCGTGTTCGGCGAATTGCCTGATGCCGAGCGCCTGGACGAAGTCGAGGAATACCTCTGGGTCGCCGGCCGTCTGCCGCCCGAGGTCGCCGCGTCTTTGCGGCAGATCGCGCGACATGGCGAGCATCCCATGGCCACGTTGCAATCGATCGCTTCGCTGCTCGCGATCGAGCCGCCCGCGATCAGCCTGGGAAGATCACAACAGGAAGAGGAGGCGTTGATCGTCGCCGCTCGCCTGCCCGCCGCGATCGCGACGATTAACGCAGCGTTGCAAGATCACCCCGAGCATCGTTATCCAGCGTCGCGTCACTACGGCGAGCGTTACCTGCAACTGTTGCACGGTCGCCGTCCCACACCGACGGAAGTGTCGGTGTTCGAAAGCACGCAGATCTTGCAACTCGATCATGGCTTCAACGCGAGCACGTTCACTGCGCGCGTCGTGACATCGACGTTGGCTCCAGCCACCTCGGCCCTGTCCGCTGCGATGGGCGCGCTATATGGCCCATTGCATGGCGCAGCCGATCAGCAAGCGCTGGAGATGGCGCTCGAAGTGGGCGAGCCTGAACGAGCCCGCGACTTCGTGGCGCATTGCCTCGCGACCGGACGCAAGGTGATGGGCATGGGTCATCGCGAGTATCGCGTGGTCGATCCTCGCTCACGAATGATCCGTACGCTGGCTCAGCAAGTGGCGCGTGAGCCCGCGCATGTGAAGCTGCTCGACGTGTTGAGCGCGGTCGACGAGGCGTTCATCGAGCAAACCCGTGAGAAACGACGCACCCTGCGCGCCAACCTGGAGTTCTATAAGGGGGTCGTGTATCTCGCGCTCGGCATTCCGAAAGAGTTTTTCACCGCGAGCTTCGCGGCCGCACGCGTGTTCGGCTGGATCGCGCACGTGATGGAGCAGCGACAGGACAACCGGATTATTCGTCCCGCCGCGCATTATGTTGGCCCCGCACCGCGCGAATCGGCGTGATAAAGCGCCGCCCGCTCTTGTCAGGTTATGCACAGGGTGGCTATAGTGCAGACACTTGACTCAAGTGACTAACCCGCACGTGTCCCATACTTCCTCCCCCATCGCCGCGATCATTACCCTGATCGACGTCGTAGTACCGGTCGTAGCCATCAGTTACGCGCCGTAGGGGAACTATTAAATAAACGAATTCACGACCCCCGTCGGTGCAAAGCCGGCGGGGGTTTTTCGTTTTTAGCGCCGGCGCACCGATGGGGTTCCGATCCAAGGAGCCAATCGATGATCGCGACCCAACCGGCCGCCGCCCAGCAACGCAGCGGCGCCGATCTCATCATCCACCTGCTGGAGCGGCAGGGTGTGGATATCGTCGCCGGCATTCCCGGCGGCGCTCTGTTGCCTCTGTATGAGGCATTGGGTCGCTCCACCCGCATTCGCCACATCCTGGCGCGTCACGAGCAAGCGGCGGGATTCATCGCTCAAGGCATGGCGCGTATCACCGGCAAAGCCGGCGTCTGCTTTGCAACGTCCGGACCGGGTGTGACCAATGTCGTGACGGCGCTCGCCGACGCCAAACTCGATTCGATTCCCCTCGTGTGCATTGCCGGACAGGTGCCCACCGCTCTGATCGGCACCGACGCGTTTCAAGAAGTGCCCACCCTCGACATGGTGCGGCCCATCACCAAAGCCAGTTTCTTCGTGCGGAATGCGAGCGAGCTATGGCACGTGATCCCGGAAGCCTTCCGCATCGCCGAGGGCGGCAGGCCGGGGCCGGTGTTGATCGACGTGCCCAAAGATATTCAGCTGCAACTCGCCGACAGCGAGCCGCTCGCAGCACCCGCTCGCGAACGCGCGTCCGCCACTATCTCGATGCTCGACTCCAGCCAGCACTTCGATCTCGCGGCTCAAATGATTCATGCGGCCCAGCGGCCCGTGCTCTATGTGGGTGGCGGCGTGGTCAAAGCGCGGGCTCATGCGGCCATTCGAGAGCTCGCTGAACGCGCCGGCCTGCCGGTCACTTCGACGCTGATGGCGCTCGGCGCTTTGCCGGTCGGACACGAGCTCGACATCGGCATGCTTGGCATGCACGGCGCGCGTTACACGAACCTGATCATCGACGAGTGCGACCTGCTGATCGCTATCGGCGCGCGTTTCGACGATCGCGCGACGGGAAATCCGAAGAAGTTCGCGCCGCATGCCCGGATCATTCACATCGACATCGACCCGCGCGAGTTCGGCAAGATCAAGCCAGCCGACGTGGCCATTTGCGCCGACGCGGGCTTCGCCACGCATGAATTGCTGAAGCGCGTGCCGCTCACTCAGCGCACGCTTTGGCTATCCCGAGTGCAGCAGCTAAAACACGGTCATCCTCTGCAGACGCCGGGCATTCGAGAGCTGTGTTCGCCTTATGGAATCGTGCAGGCCGTCGGCGCGCTGGCGCCTGCCGACGCGATCGTGACGACGGACGTGGGCCAGCATCAGATGTGGGTGGCGCAACGCTTTCCGTTCGCGCGACCGGATCGCTGGCTGACATCGGGCGGACTGGGCACCATGGGTTTCGGCCTGCCGGCGGCGATCGGCGCGGCGCTGGTTGCACCAGAAGCGACCACGCTGTGCTTCACCGGCGACGGCAGCCTGCTGATGAACGTGCAGGAGCTGGCCACGCTGGCCGAGCTGGATTTGAATGTGAAAATCGTGCTGCTCGATAATGCCGCGCTCGGGCTGGTGCGGCAGCAGCAGGAGTTGTTTTATCAGCAGCGCTTCGTGGCCTCGCTGTTTTCGCAGCCGAGCCGTTTCGTCGCCATCGCGCAGGCGTTCGGCGTCCCGGCATTCGATCTTGCCGAAGAGGCCGAGCCGCACGAGGCGTTGTCTCGCGCGCTCTCGACACGAGGACCCGCGTTGATACGAGTGCCGATTGCCGCCACTCAGCACGTGTTGCCAATGGTGGCGCCGGGCGCCGCGAACGTCGATGCGCTCGACCATGCGTTGGAATAAGAGGACTTGTGATGACAGAAGCCAATGGCCTCGCGCCGCCGATTACCTGGGCCGAGTTTGAAAAGGTCGAGCTGCGCGCCGGCACGATTCTGGAAGTGATGGAGTTTCCCGAGGCGCGCAAGCCCGCCTGGAAGCTGCGCATCGATTTCGGCCCGCAGATCGGCGAGCGCGTGTCGAGCGCGCAGATCGTCGCGTTGTACCGCAAGGAAGATCTGGTCGGTCAGCAGGTGATGGCGGTGGTGAATTTTCCGCCCAAGCAGATCGGGCCGTTCCGCTCCGAGGTACTGGTGACCGGATTCCACGATGAGGAAGGACGCGTCGTGCTGGTTCGTCCTGAACGACGAGTGCCGAACGGCGCGAAGCTGCTGTAATGTGCGGCCTCCTCTGTGGGGCCTAGCGATGCAGTTCTCCGAGATTCTCGATTCGATGGGTGCAACGGGCGACGAGTGCCACGTCACGGTGAGTGACGATTGGTTACAAGGACGCGCGACGTTCGGCGGGCTCGTGGCCGCCGTTGGAAACGAAGCGATGCGCATGCTCGTGCCCCGTGATCGTCCGCTACGTTCGTTGCAAACGACGTTCGTGGGCCCAGCGACTCCTGGCACGTGGCGCATTCGTGCACGTGTGCTGCGTGTGGGCCGTGCAGTCACGCTGGCTCAGTGCGAAGTGCTCGATGGCGATCAGGTCGCGGCCGTGCAGGTGGGCGTCTATGGCATGGACCGCGAGTCCGCGGTGCTCGTCAAACCGGCCGTCATCGATCCGCCGCGGAAAGTGGATGAGATCAACGAGGTCCGCTTCGATCCCGAACGCTTGCCGCCGTTCGTTCAACACTTCGCGCTGCGCTGGGCACAGGGTGCGAAGCCGTTCTCCGGCACCAGGTCCCCGTCCAAAGTGTTCATCCGCCATCGCGATCCGTCGCCGCTGACCGAATCCCACATCGTCGCGCTGGTGGATTGCATCCCTACGCCGGCGCTGTCCATGTACAAGGCGCCCGCGCCCGGCAGTTCACTGGTGTGGGTGCTGGAATTCTTCGAGCACGATCTGGAGTTCGGCGCGGCAGCGTGGTGGCGCATCGACAGCGACATCGATGCCGCGACCGCCGGCTACGTCAATCAAACGGGCTTGCTGCATGATCCGAACGGACGGCCGGTGGCGCTATCGCGGCAGTTGTTTGCTGTATTTGGCTAGCCAGGCGCGTGACGTCCAGCACGCCGTTGATCATGAACTGCACGCCGATGCAGATCAGCAGGAAGCCCATGATGCGCGCCATCGCGTTCATGCCCGCGACGCCCAGCACCTTCGACAGCTTGGTCGCGGCCCGCAGCGTGATGTAAGAGATCACGCCGACGACGGCGATACCCACCGCGATCAGCATGTGTCCGATGACGATATGCTCGGTCTGCTGCGCCGAGGCCGACATGCCGACGACCACGGCGATGGAGCCCGGCCCGCTCAGGCCTGGCATGGCGAGCGGAGTAAACGAGACATCATGCTTGGCCGCCGCCTCTGCCTGCTCCTGGCGCGACATGGTGGCGGTGTCCGGGAACAGCATGCGAAAGCCCAGGTAGCTCACGATCATGCCGCCGGCGATGCGCAGGCCGGGAATCGAGATGCCGAAGAAATTCATGATCAAGCCGCCCGCGACCAGGAACGACGTGAGGATGAAGAACATGTAGATGCAGGCGCGCCGGATCTGCTCGGTACGTTCGTGCTCCGTCAGATTGGCGGTGATGGTCACCACCATGCCCACGGCGGACAGCGGATTGACGATGGGCAGCAAGGCACCGATGGTGCTCAAAACGAGGGTGATACCTTGGACGAACCAATTCATGCAGCGACGCGCTTCCCGGCGACTGTTCGGTGAAGCGATCTTTTACAGCAAAGCACGCGCTTCACGTAGCCTTTTTGCGCTTAACCGCCTGCGGTTTGCACAGACGCTCGAAGCCGCTGGCGATGAACGGCGCCATGCGCTCGCGGATGGCTTCGAAATCGCTGGATTTACACAGTCCCTCGGACAGCCGGTCGATGCGCCCGGTCTGCGACAACGTGAGCGTCAGCGCGCCGGACAGGAAGTGATAGCTCCAGTACAGCTCCTGCTCGCTCACGTCGGGCAGCGCCTTGCGAAGCGCGTCGATCAGATGGTGAATGACGTTGTCGAAGGTGCGGCCCATGGTCTCGCCGCCCCAGGCCGGCGTGTTGTTCACCTGGGCGATCAATGCAAAGTAGTTGTGCCAGCGCTGATCGCCCGTGGCCGCGCGGCGCAGGATGGGCTGTAAGAATGCGTCGATCACGCCTTCCACGGTGATGGCGCTGCCGGCAGCCTTCACGTACGCGTCGATGGAGTCGATGCGCTCCTTGTTGATGATCTCGGCGCGCCGCTCGAACACGGCGTCGAACAGGCCGCGCTTGGTATTGAAGTAGTAATGCAAGAGCGCGGTGTCGACCTTCGCCTCCTGCGCCACCTCGCGCACCGTCACACCCCAGAAGCCATGGCGCGAAAAATGATCTTCGGCGGCGTCGAGGATGCGCTCGCGCATGTCCGGGGCGGCGTCGGTCTTCAGGGGCCGGCCCCGGCGGACCTTGCGGCGTTTGGTGGTCGTGGTCATCGGTCGGGTCGACACGGCTGGCGGCCTGGCTAGGAAAATCCCCTGTCAGCATACCGCTTTAGCGGGCTTTTTCCCTCCACGGCGGCTGCAGGCCAGTATTCATCAGTTGATGAATAATTGACAAGCGGGCCCGGCGAGAGGCAATCTCGCCAATAATCATCAACTGATGAATAAATCAGGCTTGAGCGGTCGTCGGATCGAAATCGGGTCATTAGGGGGAGTCATGAACGCCTTTGCTGCTCGCGGCGCATTGCGATGGTCGATCGCCGCCGTCCTTGCCACCCAGCTGCCGTTGTCGGCCAGTGCGCAGTCAGTGGACGATGAATCGGCCACCAGTATCGAAAGTGTCCTCGTCACCGCGCGGCGTCGCGAAGAGAGCCTGCAGGATGTGCCTGTGGCGATCTCCGCGTTGACCGCGGATCAACTGCAGACTCAAAACGTTCGCACGCTCGAGGACATGACCGCGTTCGCGCCGAACATCAAAGTGAACGCGGGTCGAGCCACGAGCAGCACCATCAACGCTTATATCCGCGGCGTGGGTCAGAACGATCCGCTGTGGGGCTTCGAACCGGGTGTAGGCATCTACATCGATGACGTTTACATCGCGCGTCCGCAGGGCGCCTTGCTGGATGTTTACGATGTCGAGCGCATCGAAGTGCTGCGCGGTCCGCAAGGCACGCTGTACGGCAAGAACACCATCGCCGGCGCCATCAAGTACGTGACTCGTGACATCGCCACCGACGAGCCGGCGCTGAATGTTTCAGCCACGGGCGGCAGTTACAACCAGCGCGAGATCAAGGTCGGCGGTTCCATGCCGGTGGTCGATGAGCACGTCTTTCTGGGCGCGGCAGTGGCTTATCTGCGGCGTGACGGCTACGGCGAGATCGTCGACGACGGCCGTGCGCGTCTGTACAACCGAGTCGGCCAGGACGTTTCGGACAAGGACGTGCTCGCCGCGCGCGCCAACGCGACGTTCGTCTGGGGCGACAGCTCCAAGCTGCGGATTCTTGCCGACACCGTGCAGGACAACTCCAATGCGACGGGCGGTCAACGCCTGAACAATCTCACCGTGCCCACGCTGCCGGCCGGCCCGGCGGCCGGCACATTCCATCCGCGGCTCAGCGATCGATACGATCAGCGCACCGACATGCCGGTGGATCGCGACCGCTTCATCAATAAAGGCATCGCGGCGACCTACACGCAAACGCTGACCGACGCGCTGGATCTGAAAATCGTGGGCGCGTATCGCGAGGGCGACGGCCGGCAGTTCATCGATTTCGACGAGCTGAACGCCAACCTGTTTCAGGTGCCGGCGCAGTACAGCGACGATCAGAGCAGCGGCGAAGTGCAACTCACGTACACCAGCGATCTGGTCAAAGGCGTGGCCGGCGTTTATTACTTCACCGGGCAGGCTGAAGGCGCTTTCGATGCGTCGCTCGGCTCGCTGGGCCTCACTTCGTTGACCAAGGGCAGCGTCGATACCGATAGCATCGCGGTGTACTTCGATACGACCTGGCCGCTCACCGATCGTTTGAACCTGAACGTCGGCGCGCGCTGGAACGAAGATGACAAAGAGGCGAGAGTGTTCGTCGCCCAGTACCGCGGCGTGCTTGCGCCGAACGCGACTTTGTTCGACGAGAACAATGTTCCGCCGGGCTTCTCGCTGGTCGCCGTGCAAAGCAATTACACCAACGACCGCAGCTTCTCGAACGTGTCGCCCCGGTTGGGGATGGACTTCCGGCTCAACGACGATCTGATGCTGTATTTCAGCTATGCGGAGGGCTTCAAGAGCGGCGGCTTCGACATGCGCGGCAATCAGCTCGCGAATCCGACGACGGTGAATGGCTACGATGCGGAGACGGCGGACAACTTCGAAGTGGGCATGAAGTCGACCTGGTTCGACGACACCCTGCAGCTGAATCTCACCGCGTTCTATACGCCGTATGAAGACATCCAGGTCACCGCTCAGCAATTCGTGCTGGTCAATGGCAACCCCACCAACGCCACGGCCGTGCTCAATGCAGGCAAGCAGCTGAATCAGGGTGTCGAGTTGGAGACGATGTGGCGGCCACTGTCGGCACTGACGCTGGTGCTGAATGTCGGCTATCTGGATGCGGAGTTCGAGGAGTTCTTCACGGCGTGTCCGACGCCGACGCCCGGCTGCCGAGTGGATATCAGCGGCCTCAATGAACCCATCAACTCGCCAGACTGGACGACGTTCCTCGGCGCGACCTATGAATGGTCTCTTGGCGCGGGCGACATGAGTTTGCATGCGGGCTATCAGTATCGGAGCGCCACAAAGGTGGCCAACACGACCCGTAGCATCACGGATCAGGATGCTTATGACCTGCTGGATCTAGGTGTCGCTTACACGACGGCGAATGAGACCTGGCGCTTTGCCGTGGAAGGCAAGAACATCCTGGACGAGGAATATCGCGTGGCCGGTTATGACTTCGGCACCGCGGGCCCGACGGGTGGCTTCAGCCAGATCGGCTTCTACGGCCCGCCGCGCACGGTGTCGGTGACGGCCACGTACCGCTATTGATCGACGGCTCATGGCTTCCAAACATCGCATTCTCATCACGGGCGCCGCCAGCGGCATCGGGCTGGCGCTGACCCAGCACTTCGCGGCTGCCGGTCATCGGGTGGTCGCCTGCGACTTGCAGCAGGCGGCGCTCGATTCGCTGCAAAAGGATTTGCCGTCGGTGCGAACGTTGGCGTTCGATCTGTCCGATGCTGGGCAGATCGAGGCTGCATTTTCGTCACTGCGTGACGATGCGCCGGACGTGCTGATCAACAACGCGGGGTTGCAGCACGTCTCGCCCTTGGAGGAGTTTCCGCCGGAGAAGTGGCAGCTGTTGATTGCCGTGATGCTGACAGGGACAGCGCTGCTCACACGGGTGGCGTTGCCATCGATGCGGCGGAATAACTTTGGCCGCATCGTGAACATCGGATCCATCCACGGGCTCGTGGCGTCACCGTTCAAGAGCGCATATGTGGCCGCGAAGCATGGTCTCGTTGGGTTCAGCAAGACCGTTGCCTTGGAGACCTCCGATGCGGACATCACGATCAACACGGTGTGCCCTGGCTATGTGAAGACTCCTCTGGTGGATGCACAGATAGCGTCCCTCGCTCGGACTCACCACATGACCGAGCAGGAGGTGGTCGAAGAAATCATGCTCAAGCCCATGCCCAAACGGCAGTTCATCACCACCGACGAACTGATCGGCACCGTCGAATTCCTCCTCAGCCCCGCCGCCCGAAACATCACCGGGCAATGCCTCGTCCTCGACGGCGGCTGGACGGCGCAGTAACACAACCTCGCTCGCCCCCCCTTTCCAACCGCAAAGACGAGAGGTTTTGCAGACAGGCGCCCAGCCGACGCATCTAGCGTCCGCATCCAACCAACGTTTCGGCACGTCGTCGAGGTGGGGTACCTCCTCCCAGCAGCTTCGATCCAACAGGAAGTTGGTCGGAGCAGCAGCTACATGGACGTACAAGCAGGCCGACACGCGACAGCGTGGCGGAGGCGGGTGCGCGGTGCCGGGAGGAGGTACCCCATCTCGGCGGCGTGCGAGCCACCGAGGCTGCCTCCTTCCGAACAGATAAGATACGCAACGACTTCTGCTTCGCGAGGCCGGGATGTCCCGCAGTTATAAGGTCACGTTGCTGATCGCCCTGTACATGGCGCAGGGTCTGCCGTTCGGGTTCTTCACGCTGGCGCTGCCGGTATTGCTGAGAGAGGCAGGTTATTCGCTCACCCAGATCGCCGCCCTGAATTTTCTGTACCTGCCCTGGGTGCTCAAGTTTCTTTGGGCCTCCGCGCTCGACTACACCGGGTCGCGGCGAGCCTGGCTGCTCGGATTTCAGTTTGCCTCGATCGTAGCAGCGTTGCTCCTGGCGCAGGCAGATCCAAGCCAAGGGCTGCTGCCGATGATCGTGGCTGCGTTCGTCTTTAGCACCGTGGCTGCGTCACAGGACGTGATCACCGACGGCCTCGCCGTGCGCATGCTCGACACGCGGGAGCGTGGTTTGGCGAACGCTATCCAGGTCGGCGCATATCGCTTCGGCATGATTCTCGGCGGCGGCCTGCTGCTGACCGTATTCGCACGCACCAATTGGGAAGTGACCTTCCTCTGCATGGCGGGCTTGCTCGCTCTCGCGACCGTACCCACATTGGCTTTGAAGGAATCGGGGCCGGCGAGCGAAGGCCCAAAGCACACCGCTGCGCAGCTCGTCATCGGCTGGATGCAGCGCTTGCTGACGCCCGGCATCCTGCGCTTTGCCCTCATCATTTTCCTGTATCGCTTCGGCGATCAGATGGTGGCGACGCTGCTCGGCCCGTTCTTGATCGATCAGGGCATGGATAAAGAAAGCATCGCTCTGATGAAAGGCACCGTCGGTTCCGCCACCAGTCTGTTCGGCGCGGTCATCGGCGGCTGGCTCGCATTCAGCGCCGGAAGGCGTACAGCTGTACTCGCGAGCGGCGTAGCGCAAGCCGCCTCGTACACGCTCTACATCGTGGCTGCCATGGGAATAGGCGGAACGACCTTGCTCTGGGTCGCGACCATCTTCGAAGGCATCATCGGCACGATGGCGACCGTCGCGTTGTTCACATTGATGATGGACGCGTCCGACCCCAAGCACGCCGGCACCGACTACACCTTGTTCGCCAGCCTGGTGGTACTCGTCGGCCCGATCGGCAACTTCACCGGCGCCGCGCTGGCGGACGCCACTGGGTACGCGGCGGCATTCACTGCGGGATCGATACTAGCGCTGGCCGGAACGCTGCTGGTCGTGCGCATGCTGGATTACAAACCCATCCCTGCACGCCTCGAAGAAGTCTGGAAACGAGCGACCGCTTAACCCGGCAGCTCGATGGTAAACGTCGCGCCCTCGCCGGGTTTGCTCTGCGCGTACACGCGACCGCCGAGCCGTTCGACGGCCTTGCGCACCAGCGCGAGGCCGATGCCGGTGCCGGGATACTGATCGTCACGATGCAGTCGCTGGAACAGCTTGAAGATGTGGTCGTGATATTGCATGTCGAAGCCGATGCCGTTGTCCGTAACGGCCAGTGAGACGCCGCCATCCTTGCGCCGACAGACCACGGCGACGCGTGGACTCTTGGTATCGCGCGTGTACTTCAACGCGTTCTCCACCAAGTTGCGCAAGGCTAGAGCCAAGCCACTCGCATCGACACGCACCGTCATCGGCTCGACCACGACGGTCAACACGATGCCGCGACGTTGCACCTCATCCTGATACGGACTCAACACCTGATCCACCAGCGACGGCAAGCTCACGACACTGGCTTGCATGCCTCGGCGATCGATATGTGAGTACGACAGCAGATCGTCGATCAGTGTCGACATCTTCAGCGAGCCATTGCGGATCCGCGAGAGATGCTCGCGGGCGCGGTCGGTGAGCTGACCCTGTAGTTCCTGCTCGAACAAGTGCGCAAAGCCATTGATCGCGCGCAACGGCGCTTTCAGGTCGTGGGCGACCGCATACGAGAAGCCTTCGAGCTCTTCATACGCGCGCTTCAGCTCGGTCGTACGCTCACCCACGCGTTGCTCGAGCACGGTCGTGAGCTCTCGGTAACGAGCCTCGCTGTGACGCAGCTCCACATTCGCATCCTGCAACTGCTGATTCGCCGTCACCAGCTGATCCGTCAGCTGCTGCGACTCGTTCTGAATCCATGCCTCGCGGGCGCCGAGGATGACGGCGAACAGAATAAAAATGCTGGCCGAGAGCCAGATGACCCGAGGCGTTAGCGTAGCGGTGCTGCTCAACGCCACGGCCACCATGATGACGATCAACAGCGCCGGCATCACCGCCTCGAGCCAACGCTCGCGCGTCTGCATCCTTTGTCTGATGTCGCCCGGCTCGCGCTTGCTCAACCAAGCCTGCTCGTAGGCTGCCGCCGCGAGCAGGCCGAACATCGCCAGCCAGCTGACGTTGACCAGGTCGTCCGCCAGATAGCTCTGGGTCAGCAGCGCATGCGCATACACGAAGTTGGAGATCGCATAGATGCTGGTCGCGAACACGAGCAACAGCATCGGCGTCCATGACGAGCCCCAGCGGAACGTCCACAGAGCGCTGAGGGTAGACAAAAACGTTCCCGCGACCAGCACCGTATGCGCCACGCCCAACCACAGGAAAGTACCGGTGACGCTCTGGTTCTGCAGCGCCGGCTCGAGCATGCCCAGCACCACCGTAATCGCCAGGCAACAAGTGACGAGCCCAAGGTTGCCGACATGCTTCAGAGTAAATGGCTCCCGGTGCCGGGCCTCGGGCAACATCATCACGCCGGCGACCACCAGCAAGGCGAAGCCCGTGTAGAAGATCTGGTTGACGCTTGGAAAAGGCTGCGCCACTTTCAAGACCAGCTGCACGTAGTTCCAATGCAGTTGCCCGATCAGCCAGCTGCCGCAGGCGAGGGCGATCGTCGACCAGGCGCGACGACGCTCCTGCTCCACCTGGCGGGAAGTACAAAAGCAGAAGTAAGTCGCGGCCGCGGCAGCGACGGTCCAGGCGAGATCGTTGATCCACACCTGCACGGCATTGTTCGCGATATAGATGGCGACGCCGTAGATCGCGAGCCCCGCCAGCCAGGCGTACGCCAGCGTGAAACGCGAGCGCGTCGAGTCGATGTCCGTGTGGATCTTGTCTGCTTCAGCTGCCATCGCCGGTAGTATGCCTTCCCTATCGGACGCGCGTGCGACAGTGAGGCCGGCAGGAGAGTCTGGTTCGGCGGCCGAAGCTGCCTCAGGTCAGCTTGATGCGTTCCTCGCCGCAACGTTTGCAGCGCTCGGTGCTGACCAGCTTGCCTTGCTTCACGTCGAAGCGTCGGCCGGAAAGGAGCTCCCACTTGTGAAAGCCCGACGAGCATAGCGTCTTGCCGTCGGCGCGTTGTTGTTTGGCTTTTTTCAGATTGATGACATTGGACATGATGGCCGGCGGCGCTCAGTGGGTCATTGCATACACAACTACGTTCACGCCGACCATATAGGAGCGCGTGGAGAAGGTCTCGAAGTACCAATCGCCATAGGCTTCGCGCTCCCACCCGTCGCCGACATCGGTGTTGTGAGTGGCGAGCACCATGATACGGCCATCGTCGTCCAGCCAGGCACGCATCTGTGGCGTGTCGAGCGAGCCGGCGGGAAACTTGTGCGCGCCGGGCGACTCGGCCGTGCTGCCGCCGGGGCTGGCGAAAGGCAGCGCGGGGATCTGCGGCATCTCGTGGAGATCGAACACGGTGTGGAAGATGGGATGCTCCGGCGTGAGCACGCGCCATTCGCGATTCGGCAGGACGGTGCGCATCACATTGGCGAACTGCTGCCACTCGGCGTCGCCCCAGAAGTCATCGACCCAGACGAAGCCGCCGCGGGCGAGATAATTTTCGAACGCGGCGCGCTCCGCCTCGGAGATCACCATGTATCCCGGGTCGGACATATAAAGCATCGGAAAGTCGCCGAGATCGGGCGCGGTCAGCAGTCGGCTCGAAGCTTGGGGAGCGACATGGATGCGAGTCAGCTGCTTGAGCCGATGGCCGAAGTTGTCGTCGCCTTCGGGAAAGTCTGTCTCCCAGCGCGCCCACACACGACCGTCGTACGCGTAATACGCTTCGCCCATGCCGCCTTCGCTATCGTAAATGGCGCGGACCAGATTGAGTCGTGACAGATCCGGCGGCGTGGACGAGCGGCCGCCGTCACCAGTGATGAGATTCGTGCCGGCGAGCGCGGCCAGCGTCGCGAAGGCGGCGTAAGTGGCCAGTAACGAGAGTGGAAGCCGGTTCCTCATGATCCGCGCCGAAAACTCTCAAGGTCAGCGATTCCCCAACCGTCGGTAGTACTCGGCCACGGCTTCGCGATAACGCTGCGAATCCGGCGACGGCAACGTTGCATGCGCCGGTTTGTCGCCTCGCGCGCGAGTCGCGGCATTCAAGGCAGTGAGCTCGATCTGATCGATGATCTTCATCATGGCCTCGCCCTGCTCGGCCATGGGATCGCCATTCAAACGTCGCAACTGATTCGCCTGGCGGCGCAGAGCGTCCAGCTCGGCGGGCGTGAGCTCGTCGCTGCTCATGCGATTGGTGATATCGCGAATGCGTTGGCTGATGGCGGACGTCTGGCGAGCCAGCGAGCCCCGACCATCTTCGAGCGTGTTGATCCCTCGCGCGGGAACGATCGGATTCCACGCGGAGAGGCCATTCTGTGCGCCAGCGCTGCCGCCGCGAGAGCTTTGCCGCTGCGATGTGCCGCCTTCACGCGAGCCCGGAGCGCCATTGCTGCCGTCGGACTGCTGGCCCTCGCTGTTGTCGCCGCCGTTTTGATTTTGCTCGCTCAGCTGCGCAGTTCGAGCTTTGCCAGCGCCGGCACGATCGCCTTGCTCGCCGTCGCGGCCGTTCTGGGATTGCTGATCGCGTTGTTCATCGAATTGGGCGCCGTCGCCCTGTTCGTCGCCACTGCGCTGTGCGCTTCTCACGGCGCGGCGAAGCTCGGCGACCTGGGCCAGCAAATCTTCGGTCGTCGCGGTATCGCGCTTTCGCGAGCGTTCGCTCGACGCCTGAGTCGCGGCTTCCCGCAGGTCGTGCTCCAGCGTTTCGAGCGCATCGGTGATCAATCCTTCGCGGGGCGCGGCTTCGCGAGCGCGTCCGTAGTAGATTTCGGCGGCGCTGCGGTTCAATCGATACATCACATCGGAGCCTTCGATGTCGCGCACGATTTCGCTCAAGCGCTGCGTGCTCTTCGGCGTGTTGGCCCGATGCTGATGCACGGCGCCGCGCATATCCCCTTGCAGCGAAGACAGCTCATCCGCCATCCGCTGCTTGGATTCGACCAGATCCTTGACGCTGCGCTGACTCAGACCGCCACGGCCGCTGGCGCGGAAGCTCGATTCATTCCCCTGCGACAGGGCCTTGTAGAGCTCGCTTTCGATGCGCCGCTGATCTTCGAGCAACTCGCCAGTGCGATCGGCGAACTGTTCGAGCGCCTCGTCCAACCGCGAAGATTCGGGCTTGTCGATCTGCCGCAGCGCCTGGCGCAAATGTTTGCTCGCCTCACGCGCGGACTGCGTGCCCTTGGGGTCATCCTCGCCGTTCGACTGATTAGCGGCCTTCATGTTCTCCAGCGCCTCGTTGACGGACTGCAACGCCTGCTCCACCTCCGAGCGTTCCCGGGATTGGCTGCTCTGGCCGGCGCCCGAGCTCGAGCCGCTCTGCCCCTGCTTCGAGGAATTTCCCGGGCGTTGCTGTTGTGACGAAGCCTGCTGTTGACGATTCAGCGCGTCGAGGCGGCGACGCAGATCTTCCGCTTCCCGCCGCAACTGTTCCTGCTGCCAGCGCTGTTCCTGCAGGGCCTGCGCGTTACGTTGTTCCTGCGCCAGTTTTTCCTGCCGCTCGGCCAGCTCCTTGAGCTTGCGAATCGCCTCGCTCATCTCCTGCTGATTGTTCTGCTGCGACAGTTGCGACTCGCTTTCGTACTGGCTCTTCTCGACGTCCATTTCAAGCTCGAACATCTCGGCGAAGTTGCGCGCGTTCTGCGAGCCCTCGCCGCTGCCTTCCTGCTGCATGGAAACCTGCACTTCGCGGAACGCCGATTCAGCGCGCAGCAGTTGCTGAAGCGCCTGCTGTTCAGGCGTCACGGCTTGCTGCAAACGAAAGGCCGACAGATGACCCGCGGCCGGCTCCATCAATCCTGCCGCGCGTTCCAGGCTTTCGACGAATGTTTTCACCCGCTCGTCGGCTTCGGTATCCATGCGGGCGCGAGTTCTCTGCGCCAGCGTGCGAGCTTGCTGCGACAGAGTAGTTTGAAAGTCGGCCAGCATGCGCGCGCTGTCTTCCAACTGCTCGCGCGAGCGAGTATTGCGTTCGTCGCTTCGTTGCAAATTCCAGGTCGCGAGCAGAATCTCGCGTTGCCGCTCCGAAATCGCGCCTTGCTCGTCGGCCATACCACCGCCGCCACCCCCCGCGCCCTGACCTTGCTTGAACGTTCGCTCGAACGGCTGGACCTGCACCATGAACAGATCGGTCTGCACGGTCTGCTTGCGGTCCTTGGCGACAGCGTAATAGGACACCAGGTCGCCCGGTACGAGCCGTTGCTCATCGGTGGCCTTGGCGCCGAGCTCTTCCATGCTCAACAGCGACTGGTTCTCGCTGCGTCGGGTATTGCCGGCCACCGGCATTTTTTTCCAATCGCCGCCGTTGACCGAGTACAGCAAAGAAACATCGCGCAGCTTGAAATCGTCTTCGGCCTGGATGTGAACCGGCACTTCCTCGATGCTGGTGGCGCGCCAGTCACGACCGGGCTTGCGAATCTCGATGGTGGGCTTTTCGTCGGCGACGATCTCGATGGTGTACTCATCGCTGAGCGCGACGAACTCATCCGCGACGCGAGCGCCGATCTGATAAGAGCCGGGCTCGCTGACCGCGATGGTGCCGACATTGGCGCGGCCTTCCTGCTCCAGTTCCTGGCTGCGTCCGTCGACGATCAGCGCGGGTGCATCGAGCGGGGCGTCGGCAAACACTTCGACCTTGACGTCAGTGCCCGCGACTGCGCGAATGTCACGCGATTCTTCATCGGTCAACGAATCGAGCCCGGTCCACTCCGGATACGAATACGTCAGTCGCACCCGTTCGATGCGCGGCAGGTCCACCACACCGATACTGTGCTCGCCGCTACGAATGCCGTCCGCCTCAACGTAGTAAGTCAGCGGGCCACGCACGGCGTAAAGTTTGAAGTCGTATAGCCCCTCTTCCGCCGCCCGCATGGGCGCGGCTTCCCATTGCTCCTGATCGGCGAACCGCACGAACACCTGAGTCTGTTCCGGCTGGAAGCCAGCGACTGTGGCTCGAATAGCCACATCGCTATTGCGCCTCACCGTCGCGTTGCCGGGCTGAACGGTGACGCTCTTCAACGTGATCGCTTCCCGCGGCAACTCGGCGCCGAGCAGCAGATGCCGGCTGCCGAAGCCCCAGTAAGATGGCCCGACGGTGAGCAACAGAGCGAGCGCGATGACAGCGCCGCCGCCCAGTGCAGCGGCTGCCAGGAAACGATGCGGCGAAACGATCGATGTCGGTGGAGTCTTCTCGGCGATGTTGGCCGCGTCGGCGGCCAGCAGCTCGATCAGCGGCGATGCCATGCCTCGAGCTTCGCGTTGCTTGCTGTCGAGATAAGTCTGAATGCGCCCATGCTCTTCGGGCAGGCGCTCTTCGAAAACTCGTGAGCCTTCATCGCGCGCCAACCGTCGCAGCGGCAGCCAAAGCAGGAGCACCGCCACGGCCGCCAACAAAACAACCAATGCGACGCGGGCCGAGATCGCGATGGACGGCGCGAAGTCCTGGCGGTTGAACAACCAGACAGCGCCGCAGGTAAGTAACAAAGTGCCCGCCGCGGCAGCCGCGCCCGCGCGCAGATAGATGTGACTTTGCAGCCGCCGGCGCAACGACGCCAGGTAGCTTTCGAGTCGTTCACGTGAGGTCATTGGGGCACCTCGCGACGAATGGCCAGATGGCGATTCGCCAGTAGCACTTCAGCCAGCAGCAGGATGGCCGCCAGCCACAACAGCCAGGGGCCGAAGGATTTCGGTGTGGCTTCGGGAATTGCAGCCGCGGCAACCGCGGGCGTCGGCTCCTGCACTCGCAACGCCTGCCAGCGTGCGACGAAGTCCGGAGGCAACGTGGTGAGATCCGATTCACGGGCGTCCACGTTCACCGCCAGCCAGCGCGCCCCTTCGCTGCCGCGAATCTCGTAAAACCCGGCCTGATCGGGAATCAAGCGGTCCGTCGTACTCTGCGCCAGACCCAGCACCCGACGACCCTGTGGATCGAATATCTGCCCGCCGCCGCCCCCGGTCAATCCGGTGGTGACAGTCGAGCCGACCAGAGCGCTCGCGGCGCCGGCCTCGGTCCGCGTCAGATAGCCTGCGGCCGCGCCAATGAAGTGCACGAACAGTGGATGAATGGCCAGGTCGTTCCAGCGACGATCCACCGGCACGGTCAGGATCAGCATGCGTCCGGCGCCCAGGGTGCGCTCGATCAGCAGAGGAGTGCCGTCGTCCAGCGCGATCAAGGTCTTGTCGTCGGCGCCCAGCTCGATCGAGCGCTGTCGGAAGAATCGCACTCGATTCCAATCGGCGGCTTCCCGCAGCACCGGATGAGTGCTGGTCACTTCGCCGACTTTGCCGGTCCGGTTACGCATCTCACCGCTGTTCAGGTCACCCAGCAGCAGGCTGTCCTTGTCGGGCTCTTCACCCAGAGTCGCCAGCACCGAGCCACCGGCAGCCACATAAGAATGAATGCGGCGGGCGACGCTGTTGGACAGCGCGCTCGGATCGGCGATGACGATCAAGGAATATTTGCCGAGCCCGGTCGGGTCCATGGAATTCGCGACTCGCTGCTCGACCGTCAGCCGAGGCGCGGAAAGCGAACCGATCGCCGCGGCGAAGTAGGCGGAGTCATCAGCCTCTGTATCTCGCGAGATCAGCAACGCCGCCGGATCGGCTTGCTCGATGACTGCAAAGAACCGATCGTCCTGAGGCAACTGATCGCCGGGCTGCAGCCGCACTTCGATGCGATGCGCGCCGGAGCCGAGATTCACATCGCTGAAGATCACTCGGGTAAACGAGATTCCGCTACTGCTGACGGGTTGCGGCGTCGATTGAAGTGGCAAGTCGGCGCCAGATGCATTGCCGCCTTCGCCCGCTACGAGATCGGGTTGCGCCGCGGCCGCGGGCAGCGTCACGGTTTTTCTCGACACTTCCTTGTCGTCGACGAGCAGAATCACGTCGCGCTGTTGAGGCTGTGTCACGGAGTTGCCGACCATTGCTTGCAGCGAATGTGTATCGGCGGGCTGCAGCGATGCATTGGCGATATAGATGTTGCCGGCAGTCGGGTCGCTCACGTCATGCATCGCCAGCTGAGTTTGGGCGGGCAACTGCAGATCGGCGAAGCGCAGCGGCGCAGCGCTACGTTGGAAGTCCGAGATCAAATGCAACACCACTTTGGGCCGCGGCGAGCCGAGCCACGAATTGGCGGTGCTCATCGCGTATCCGTAATCGAGCCGCTCGATGCCCGGCTTGAGATTTCTCAGCGAGGCGCGCAATGCGCCTGCGTTGCCTGCCGGTGTGCTTTCGTTGATGACTGCAATCTGTCGGCCAGAACCAGCCAGCAGCATCACGCGATCGGACGAGGGCGTGTCGGCAAGCACCCGCTCGGCTGCTTCAAGCGCCTGCTGCCATCGAGTCCCGTGCTGCATAGATAACGAGCTATCGAGCAGAATGGCATGCAACTGCGCGTTGGCATTCGGCTGCGGCACCATGCGCGCCGTCAGCAACGGTCCGGCGAACGCCAGCACCAGCGCGATCAGCAACAAAATGCGAGTCGCCAGTAACAACCAGTAACGCAGCGTGCGCTTCGCGGTTCGCTGTGTTTCGCTTGCCTCCAGCAGCATGAGGGAGGCAAATGGATGCTGTGTCGGATTGGCGCGCGCCACGCGATGCAGCCACAGCGGTACGCCGATGGCGAGCAATCCCAGAAGGAACGCGGGCGCGAGAAACATTACGTCCGCCCTTCCCGCAGCAGCAGGTAGCGTCGTAAGGCGTTGTCGAGCGGCTCGTCCGTGGTGATCAACAGCTGATGTGCGCCGACATTGGCCGCTGCTCGACGCAGCGACTGGAGGTGCCGCTCGAGACGCTGTTGGTATTCTCCGGCGAGAAATTCGGGCGACACATTGAGGGTCTGCTGGGTCTCTATGTCCTTCAGCAACACGGACTCGCGCCAGTTCGGCCGCATTTCCTGCGGATCGAGCAGCTGGAACAGCATGATGTCGTGACCACGATAAGCCAGCGGCTGCACGGCTCTGCTCATGGCTTCGGGATCGCAGTACAGATCGGAGATCACCGCTACCAGGCCGCGACGTGACAGATGCTCACCGAAGCGCTGGAAACAAGCTTCCAGATCCGTGCCATTGCCCGGCGTCACTGCGTCGATGGCGTGAATCATCGCGATCAAGCTGCCCGCGCGACTGGTGGCCGGGCGGAAGGTGCGCACCTTTTCATCGAAAACGATCAGCCCGACCGGGTCGTGCTGCCGGGCCGCGAGATACGCGAGCGCGGCGGCGAGATACTTTCCATACTGCAGCTTGGTGATCGAATGCGAGCCGTAGCCCATGGAGGCGCTGGCATCCAGCAGAATCATCAGGCGCGTATTGGTTTCGCCTTCGTAGCGACGAATGTAAGTGCGCTCGGTGCGGGCGAAGACGTTCCAATCGACGAAGCGGGGATCGTCGCCTTCCACATAGGCGCGATATTCCTTGAACTCCTGACTGAACCCGTAATGCGGCGAGCGATGCAGGCCGGTGAGAAAGCCTTCCACGGCAGTGCGCGCGATCAGCTCCAGATTCGCGAGTCCGGCCAGCGTTTCCGGCGGCAGCAAGCGATTGGAGGCTGCGGCGTTCACAGCTCGATGACCTCACGCAACACTTCGTCGACACTGCGGCCGTCGGACTCCGCCTGGTAGTTGGTCAGCACACGATGTCTCAGCACCGGCAATGCCAGCGCACGCAGATCGTCGTCAGTGACGTGATACCGCCCTTCCATCAAGGCGCGGGCCTTCGCGGCGAGACAAAGGAATTGAGTCGCGCGAACACTGGCGCCGTAACGAACATAGCGGCGCACGGCTTCAGGAGCATTCGCTTCACGCGGCCGAGTCGCGCGAACCATCTCCACTGCCTTGCGCCTGACTTCGGTGGATAGGGGCACCTGTCGCACCAGCCATTGGAATTTCACGATCTCATCCGCATTGGTGCAGGACTCCACCGCCGGGCCGACCAAACGCGAGGTGTTGCGATCGACGACTTCCATTTCATCTTCGACGCTGAGGTAGTCGAGCAGCACGTTGAACAGGAAGCGATCCAGCTGCGCCTCGGGCAAGGGATACGTTCCCTCCAGCTCGATGGGATTCTGCGTAGCCAGCACGAAGAACGGTTCGCCGAGCGAATGAGTCGTGCCACGCACTGTCACCGAATGTTCCTGCATGGCTTCGAGCAGCGCCGCCTGGGTCTTCGGTGGCGTGCGATTCACTTCGTCGGCCAGCAGCACGTTGGCGAACAGCGGACCGGGCACGAAGGTCCAGCGGCGATGGCCGGTGGTGATGTCCTCTTCGATGATGTCGGTGCCGGTCACGTCGGTGGGCATGAGATCGGGCGTGAACTGAATGCGCTTGAACGACAAGCCAAGCGCCGACGCCAACGTTTTCACCAGCAGCGTCTTGGCCGTGCCGGGCATGCCTGTGATCAAACAATGGCCGCCGACCAGCAGCGTCAACAGCAGATAATCGACGACTTCCTGTTGTCCGACGATGACGCGCTGGACCTGACCGCGAATCGCGCCAATGCGATTACGGAACAACTCCACTAGCGCAGCGGTGTCCTGCTCGTTGGCGACGGCATTCATCAAGTACGCTCCTCGATCATTTTCAGCAGCAGGGCTTGCGCAGGCTTGTAATGTGGGGCGGTGGCGAGCGCGTCCAGTAAATGGCGGCGGCTGCCGGCTTTGTCACCGAGCTCGCGCAGCGCGCGCGCCACGCCATAGTGAGCCGGCGCTTGATCCAGCACATTGAGTGCAAGTAACGCCTGGAACTCGCGCAAAGCGTCTTCGGCGCGGCCGGCGCTCAGCAAACGCTCGCCAAGCTGTGAGTGCAATTCAGTGTTGAGCGGGTCGGCGTAGTTCAGCGACACAAATACATCGGTGGCCTCGTCGGTGCGCCCGGCTTCATCCAGCCAACGCCCCAGCTCTTTCAGCGCACCCGGATCCCATCCGCCGGCGCGTCGATAGGCTTCAAGCGCGACGATGGCGTCGGACCGGCGATTCAGCTTGTCGAGCGCGCGAGCCAGCATCAGATGAGCACTGTCGCCGCCGACATTCTCGGGATAGAGCGCGACCGCGCGGCGAGCCGGCTCGACCGCGTCCGCCCAGCGCTCCTTCTGAATGGCCTGACGCGCGGCCTGTTGCTGTTGCTGCCATTCGTTCATGTTGGCGAGCACGTTCGCGAACCGCGTTCGTACGAACGTATCGAAGTCCTTGTCGAACGCATCCGGCGCGATCTTGAACGTCGCTTCGATGGCGGCGGCGGTCGAGCGCTTACCGTCGAACTGCCGCAGCAGCACGCCGAGTTGCTCGAAGCCCCAGCGCTGCTCGATGAACAGGCAGACCAGGCCCGACTGCATGTACGACACCTGCACCTGATTCGGATAGCTGGGGCGGATGAAGCCCGAGTCCAGCTCGGCGATGGGCAGGAATTGTTTCTTGTCGAGCGCGGCGATGGCTTCCGGCGGCACCGCGACGCCCGGAGTCGGGCCGGTGCGCCACTCTTCGAATACGGAGATGCCTTCGCTCAGCCAGCGTGGCACGTGATGATCCGTGACTTCCAATGTGAACACGTGCGCCATCTCGTGCCACAACGTGCTGCCCCAATGGAAATCGCCAGGAGCACGCCCCGACGGACTGTCCATAGCGACCACATAACCGAATGTGACGCCGAGCAGACCGATGCCCGGCAACGCCGCCACACGCACGGCGAAGTCATCGTGATCCGGATACATCTCGACAGTCACGGGCTCGCGCAACTTGAACCCGTAACGTTGCGAGAAGCTTTCGATACTGCGTCGAGTGAGATTCAGTACGTACGGACGCAGGACGTCCGCTTCTTTCTTGTGGAGCCGCAGCTGAACGTCGAACGTGTCGTTCACGATCGTCACGGGATCGACGCTGACGGAAAACTCGTCGATTCGATCCAGCAGGCGCAGAGAGTTCACCGTCGTCGGGCTATAGGGATCGCCCGAGTACGCGGCCTGCAGGTGCGTGCGAGCTTGGTCGACGATTCCCAATCGCAGCAGGTTCGAGCCCAGCTCCGCATGAGCGCTCCAAAGATCCGGCTGCACTTCGACGGCCCGACGCAGTAACGCGGTCGCTTCTTTATAACGACGACGCATGATCTCGAAGTGCGCCAGCTGTTCATACACCGCGCCGTAGCGTGGGTTGTAGTCGAGAATGCGCTTGACCCACTGATCGGGCGTGTTGCCGCGAGACATCTCCAGCGATGCGCGCAGCGCATAGACTTCCAGCGGCGGCAACTTCTCTTTGCTCACGAGCCGCATGGCGCGATCGAGCGCCTTCTCGGCGTCGTCGAGCTTGCCCTCTTCGAGATCCATCGACGCGGTGAGCAGATGCGCCTCGATCAGATCGCCGTCGGTCTTCAACGCCTCGTCGACCAGAGGCCGCGCCTGGCCTTCGAATCTCTCGGCGTAGACGCCCGCGAGCCCGAGCTTGGCGTGCACGTCGTTTGGAAACACCCGCAGCGCTTCGCCGAACAATTCAGCGGCGTCGGAGTACTGATGCGTTTGTAGAAACAATCGCGCCCAACGAACTCGCGGCTGCACGGCCCGCTCATTGTTCTGCACAGTAATGCGGAAGATCTCGTTGGCGCGTTTGATGTCTCCCAACGCCCAGGCCGCTTCCGCTTGCACGATGGGCGTTTCCGATTCGAGCAGCTTCGAATAACAAGTGCGCGCCTGATCGGAGCGGCCCCGATAACGATGATCGTCGCAGGGACGCAGCTCGACGGCGCGCCGGGGATCGTAGTCGATGGACTGTGCGCTCGCCGCGGCGGCGACCAGTGACAGAACCAATGCGACCGTCAGCTGCCGCGTCATGGCGTCGCGCCTCCGCCCACTTTGGAATCGATCTCTTTTTGCAGCAGGGCCAGGCGCACCAGCACTTCTTCGAGCCGATCGTAATACTGAGTCTCGGGCAGCGACGCCTTCTGCTCCTTCACCCGGTCGAGGTCCTGCTCGATCGAGCCTCGTTGCGACAGCAGCGCCGCCACTTCGGGATTGTCCGGCGCCAGCGCCGCGGTCCCGAGCCGGGCCAGGGTGAAGCGGCCCGCGTTATCGCCTTCGATGCGCGCATGCTCGGTGGCCATCGCGGTTTGCGCCTTGAACGCGCTTTCGACCTGACTGGTCGCGAAGGCGTAAGCCTCGGCCGCGGTGACGACCTGATCTTTGTTGGTGTCGGCGGCATCGGACGCGACCGCCTTTGCCCAGTACTCCGCAAAACGCGTGGCCGTTCGCTCGCCGCCGCTCTTGGTGGCAGTGATCACGACCCTCCGGGGTTTTTGCCAGCGTTCGATCACGGCGCCGCTGGAGCTGGTGGCGTTGATGATCAATTGATCCCGCGCCGGCAGCTCGTCGAACAACCTCGCCAGATCGGCATCGGTGAGATCGGGGCCGGGCAGATTGAATCGATAGTTGTCGCCGTCATAGCTGCCGTGACCGATGAGCACCACGACCGCGGAGTCGTCGGCGTTCATGCGAGAGGCGAGTTGTTTGATTTCCCGTCTGACGGCTTCCGCGCGCGCCGCATCGCCGGTCAGCGAAATCACATTGCCGGCGCTGCCCGCTGCCGCCTGGGCGGCGCTTGCAACGATCGCGGCATGCTCGCGAAATTTCTGTTCATATGCCGGTTCGCCGCCCAGACCCGCGACGACGACAGTGTAAGTGGCAGCGGAGGCGGGCAACGCCGCCATACCTATAATTGGGGCGATGAACGATGTGAGGGCGAGGCGAGGGAAGGACGGTGTGCTCACAGCCGCCCCCAGCGCAATCTCAACAGCCATTCGCCCAACTTCAGCGCCAGCAGCGTCAGAAACACGATGGGCAAGTTCCACAAATCCAGCGTCTGTCGCTCGACGATGCCGGCCTTGGAATAAGGAATCGCCCCGGCCAGGCCGTCGAGATCGCTCAGCGGCCAGTAACGTCCGCCGGTGGCGTTGGCGATACGTTCGAGAAGATCGCGGTGCTGATAAGTGGCGAAGTGCTCGGCCACGCCGTCGTTACGCAACACATGCGTCACGGCGGACCCGACCTCTTTGTTCTCGGCGCGTGCATTCATCTCGATGCGATACAGGCCGGCGGAGGCAGCATCGAGGGTCGCCGTGTAGCGGCCGTCGCCCTGCCCGGAGGGTTGCATGATCTGGCTGAACGCGGCGTCGCGCTCCGGCGCCACATGCAATTCGACAGTGGCATTGCTGATGGGTTCGAAGCGCTCGTCGCGGACTTCGGCTTCCAGCCGCACCATGCGCTCGTCCTCATACACCGTACGCTCGCTGTTCACGGTGACACGCGATGGGGCCGTCGAAGCAATGGCATGCATGAGCTGTCGCCAGAACATTTCGTGGCTCTGATCCTCGGACGGCATGCGCATCTGCCAGCGCAGGGTGCTGGCGGTGGCCAATACATAAGTCGCGCCGCGGCCATAGTGTTGCCACACCAGCAATGGTGAACGCCCCTGCGGGCCATTTGCTTCCAACAAAACGATGGCGCCGGGCTTCAGGCGTCCCAGCGACTGGTAATCGGCGAGCTGGGGTAGATTCTTCCAGCGGTCCACGTTGCGCCGGGCATCCCCATCCAGCCGCGGGATGGGCGATTCGGCGCCATAGATGGTGAGCTGCGCCTGCGCCGGACGTTGCACGAACTGCGCCGGCTGTCGGCCCGTGAGTTGCACGGGCAACGTCTGTGCCAACGCCGCGTTCTGCCAGCCGCCAGCTGAAAGACCGTAGCGCCCGGCCAGCATGAGCACCGTGCCGCCGCGCTTATCGACGAACTCTTTCAGCAACCGGTGTTGCTCGGCTCGGAGCGCCGCGGCTTCGTAACTGCCGATGATGACTGCTTCGTAACCGAACAGCTCGGCGGGATCCGAAGGAAAGCCGTCCACCAGTTCGTCGGGGGAATTCACGCCCTGGCGGTAATGTTTATTGGGCGTGGTGCGAACGATGCTCGCGACGCGTAACGCGCGATCGCGATCGACCGCGCGCCGCAGGAATTTGTATTCCCAACGAGGCTCGCCTTCGACGTACAGGATGTTGCGTCGAGTGGCGGGCACATTCACTACGCGCGTGCGCGTGTTGTTGATCACGTTGCGCTCACCTTCGATGGGATCGAGCACGAAGCGCAACTCATGAGTGCCCGCCTGACCGGCGGGAAGATCTAGTGACAGCTGGGTGGTCGCGGCGTCGGTGCGCAGCTTCACGTCACGGGCGGCGACGAGATTGTCACGATCGTAAACACGCAGCCTTGCCTGGGCCGCGCCGTTGTGACGAATGCCGATCTGCGCATCGATGGTCGAGCCCGCCGGAGCCGAGCTGGCCACTTCGACGCGTTCCAGTTCGAGATCGTCCGTCACCTGCTCGGGGCCAAGGCCGACAGTGTGAACGGGCACGCCGTACGAGGCGATCTCGGCGAGTCGCTCCTCGCTCAGCGTATTGCCGTTCTCCGCGCCGTCGCTGAACAGAATCACTCCTGCCAGTGGAGCGCTGCCAGCACTTTGCAGGACCTGAGTGAGCGCGTCGCCGATACGCGTCTGCCGCCCGGGCGGCGGCATCGCTTCGAGCGAATCCAGCGGCGTAGTGGACTGCGCGAAACCGAACAAACGTACGGCGAAGGTTTTTTCCAGCCCCTGCAGGGTGTCGTTCCGCAAGGCGGCGGCGACTTCCTGAAGCCGCGATTGCCCGCCCTCGCCGTAAGCCATGCTGGCGGAGGCATCGACGGCGATGGCCAGCTCGTTCTCACGGTCCCGAACCCGCTCGACGTTCAGGACCGGCCGCCACAACAGGCACAGGATCAATGCGATCAGCGCCGTCTGCAGCACGCCGACCGGCAGCAATAGCTGCCAACCCAGCGCCCGCCGCCGCCACAGCGTCCAGGCGACCAGCGCCGCGCCCACCAGAATCGAGGTTACGAGCAGCCCTATCGGCCATGCGTTCGCAAACGCGAACGTGCCGGTTCGATACGCCCAGAGGGGATGAGTGAACAGCCGCTCGAACACTGTCCAGTAATAGGCGAAGCGCCGGCCGGAACGCAAGCCACAATCCTGCTGAACTTCGTGAAGAAGCGGTTACGCGCTATTCATGTCTGGCGCGGAACCGTGGCTGGCCTCATGCGTACTGGTTTGACTTATAAGCCGTAACAGCTGAAGGCCCCATGGCAAGCGAATCCCTGCACGAGAGCGCCAAGGCGCTGCGCCCCGAGACCATCGACCGGCATCGCGCCGTGTCCTCGCTGATGGAAGAGCTCGAAGCGGTGGACTGGTACGACCAGCGCATCGACGCCGCCACCGACGCCGAGCTCAAACGGATCCTGGCGCACAACCGCGACGAGGAAAAAGAGCACGCGGCCATGGTGCTCGAATGGCTGCGGCGGAAAGATCCCAAGCTCGACGAGCATTTGCGCACGTATCTGTTCACCGATAAGCCCTTGCTCGAAATCGAGGAAGAGGCTGAATCGGCCGGTGAGGACGGCGGCGGTAAGGGCAACGGCGACGGCTGTCTGGGCATCGGCAGCTTGCGCGGCGAGCAGCAGAGTCCGATCCGCCACATGGGGCGCATGGGAATCGAACCATGAACGAGCTGTTACGCGATCACGCGCCCATCGCCGCCGAAGCGTGGAATGAAATCGACGCCGAGGCCAAGCGCACGCTGCAAACGCTGCTGGCGGCGCGCCGGCTGGTGGACTTCAAAGGCCCGCTCGGCTGGAACTGCTCGTCGGTCTCGACCGGTCGGACGCGCACGCTGTCGCCATCGTTGCAGGAAGGCGTGGTGTCCAGGCTGCGGTTGTCGCTGCCGTTGATTGAGATTCGCATTCCCTTCGAGGTGGATCGCGAAGAGCTCGACGCGATCGGGCGCGGCGATACCAATCCGGATCTGGACTCGGTGCGTAACGCGGCCCGCGCAGCCGCGATCGCCGAAGATCGGGCCATCTTCCAAGGCTATCCTGCCGGTGAGATCGAGGGGATCTTTCCCGCCGCGGCCAATCAGGGTCTGACGATTCCATCCGACTTCGGCGCGTATCCCGACGTGGTCGCCGAAGCTACCCATCGATTGCGGAGCGAAGGCGTCAGCGGTCCCTATGGAATCGCGCTTGGCCCACGCTGTTACACCGGGCTGACTCGCAGCACGCTGCGGGGCTATCCAGTCATCAATCATGTGCGCGAGCTGGTCGACGGTCCCATCGTCTGGGCGCCGGCGGTCGATGGCGCGGTGGTGATGAGCCTGCGAGGCGGCGACTTCGAGTTGATCGTCGGCCAGGATTTCTCTGTGGGTTATCTCGACCACACCAGCAGCTCGGTGCTGCTGTATTTGCAGCAGAGCTTCACATTCCGTGTGTTGGCGCCGGAAGCCGCCGTGCCGCTGACTTACGCGGCTGCCGAGATTCCGGCCAAGTGAATCCGCCACCTGCACGATCTGTGAACAAACCGTGACTTAACTGCTTGACCGCACTCTAAGTGCACGTGTTTCATGGCGGCTGCCTGTGCATGGGGCGGCGGCCACGACTGGCCGCGGTTCGTGGGCGGTTCCAGTCCATGGAATCCGCCATTCCCATGCCAACGGCACAAGACTTGCTGTAACAAGGGCATGACATCCTTGCCCCCTCCCGTGCCGCCGATTCACCGGCCTTCGACCATGCGCCTGCCTTCCCTGAAGTTCCTGAAGACGTTCCAAGTCGCCGCGACTCGCCTGAGTTTCAAAGAGGCGGCCGAGGAGCTGTGCATCACCCCCTCGGCGGTGAGCCATCAGATCAAGGGGCTGGAGGAGCAGCTCGGCGTTGCCCTGTTCGAGCGCGGCCCCAGCTCGCTGACCTTGACCGAGGCCGGCGAAAGCTACGTTCAGCACTTGGAAAAAGTGTTTTCCCGGCTCGAGGCGGTCACCGAGCAGTTACGGATTCGTTATGGGCGCGATGTGGTTCGCCTGCACATCCCGCCGTTCTTCGCCACCGAGATGCTGTTGCCTCGCCTGCCGTCGTTTCTCGAAGCGCGGCCCGAGATGGACGTACATATCAATACCGTCGCCGGCACCCTGGAGTCGCATCCAGCCGAGGCGGACTTATCCATCGTCGTGGACACGTCACCGGAAGAGGAACACGACAACGATCACGACTGGTGCAAGCTGTTCTCGCAAACCTTCGTGCCGGCGTGCTCGCCGGCGTTGTTGCAGCGTCTGCCCATCCAGGCGGTGCAGGACCTGAACAAACATACGTTGATCATTCACGAGGCGCGTCGCGACAGCTGGGAGCGATGGGCGCAAACGCACGGCATCGACCTGCGGCCCAAGAGCATCGTGCGCTTCGACTCCATGAACACCGCGGCGGAGGCGGCCGAGCACGGCGTCGGCGTCGCACTCGTTTCGTCACGTCTCGGTAACGACCGGTTCGCGGAAGGCACGCTGGTGAAGCTGTTCGATCGCGAGCTGGAGACGGGCGAGAGCTATTACCTGATCCTGCGCAGGGAAGACGCCGAGCGGCCCAACGTCAAGGCGCTCAGGCAGTGGCTGATCGAGGAATTCAGCGTCGCGGCGTGATCGGGCTCTCGCTCTAAGGAAATATTCCCGCCTGGCATCATTGCTCGGCCTACGCATGGGCGTGGGCCCGATGCTATTTCCTCAGCTAATAAATATTTCTGTTTTGTTTCTTCTGGCGCAGCGAAGCGCGTGCGCGCTCATCGGGGATTGCCTGCATGAGCGCTTTTGCTGCCAGCATGAATTCTTCTCGTTTGTCGGCGTGCTGGGCGGGCCCTACAGTGGCCCCATTCGACAACGACATGTTTCCCGGGGGTGTGTAACCAACTTTGGGAGATCACTGTGATGAACGCTCGTATCAACAAGTCTGTTTCTATCGCTCTTGCCACCCTCGCGCTCGCCGCGCCGTTCGCCAGCCAGGCGCACGACTACGACGCCGCGATGGATTCGTGCATCAACGCCTTCGTCGCCTCCAACCTGCCCAAGGAGCAGCCGGTGCGCGTGCAGAAGGAAGCGTCGGTGTCGAGCCCGCTCGCGATTTACTCGCGCGGCTACAAGATCATCGTCAGCGCCAAGGGCGTCGAGAGCGGCAAGTACCTGGCTCGCGGCACCTGCCTGGTCGATCGTAGCGGTCAAGTAATCGCGCTGAACGGCAAGCCGATCGCGCAGAAGCTGGCGGCCCGCTGATTCGAGATCGTCACATCACAATCTGAATGGCGTCATTCATCTGAGTGACGCCCCGTCTTCCCACTCCGGGAGCGTGCGCGACTGTCATCCCCCTGCGGTTCCGCACCGGCAAGCAATTGCCAACTCCCGGAGTGGTTTTCTACTCGCCCTCCGGTCGAAGAGGCCGAGGCCCTTTCGACATTTGTTCCCGTCGGTCACGACATTATTTTGTCGAGTGATTACGGTAACTCGACTCCATCGTCCGGTACGCTTCGCTCACACTGGCTTCGCTGAAGCAATGTGAGTCGAGGCCTCTTACAGTCCATGCACGCAAAGGAACGCGTCACTCCAGAACGTCGTAGCGGTGTCGAGCGTCGGCATCACACCGTGGCGGCCTATTTGCGTGGCGCCCTGAATCCCCGCCGCCGTTCCGGCCGGCGTGCAACCGATCACGCCTATGCCATCGTCGATTGGCATTCGCCGCGCGTGCTGGCGCTGGTGCTCCTGATCCTCGGCTTGTCGACGCTAGACGGCGTGCTGACGCTGCTGCTGATCTCGCAGGGCGCGAATGAAGTGAATCCGGTGATGGCGCTGTTCGTGCCACACAATCTGGGCTGGTTCGCGGTCATCAAGCTGGGCTTGACCAGTCTAGGCGCGGCCGTGCTGGTGGCGTGCGCGCGGATGAAGCTGTTCAGATTGTTTCCAGGCGAGCTGCTGCTGTACCTGGTGGTGGCCTGCTATCTCGTGCTGGTCGGTTACGAGTTGTTCCTGCTCGAGAACCCGCCGCCGGCGCACTGATTAGATTTTGTTCTGACCCGACGCGACCGCGGCGCGCGCCCGGTACCCGCCCACGTACAGCCGAAAGGCGAAGTAAGTCCACGCGGACAGCGTGCCGCTGACGACCGCCGTAACGAAATGTTCGGCGTCGAACAAACGGGCGGCGACGACGATGCCGCCGAGCATGGACAACGTCGCCTGCCCGAGGCGTAGCTCCCAACGATCCACGTAGTGCATGTATGCCGGCGCGCATTCGGCGATGCGCGTGCGGTGCGGATCGAAGCCGAACAGCTGCGACAGCATCATGTAGCTGCCGACGCCGACGATGCTCCATAGCGCCACGCGCCATAGATCGACTGAATTGCCCGACAAGGCGGCATAGACAGTCGCGGCCAATACAAACAAGGCAAAGGCGATCAGGGCGTGCAGCTTGCGCGATTGCATGGCGTGGAACCGCAATGAGAAGGTGAGGCAGATATAGCGCCGCCACTTTGCCATTTCTGTGACGTGGGTCAAAGCGCCAACGACCTGAGTCGCACCGAGCATTTTCCCGCTGTGCGATCCCGGTCGATTACCTACGTATGCCGTGCTTTGCTGACAGCTATCTCGCGGCGGCGGCGCGAGGCACAATACCCTCTTTGCCAGTGAGCGGATAAAACAAAGAATGCGATTCTTTCGACGCTCGCTGATCACGTTGGGGGTGGCCGCGACGCTACCGACGGTGGTCTTCGTCGCAGTCGGCGCGTTTTATTTCCTACGCGCCGAACGCGTTCGCGTCGAAACCGAGGCGCTCGGGCGCAGCGAGATCGCCACCATGCTGGTCGACGGACGGCTCCGCCGCGACCTGGCAGCCCTTGGCGTGCTGACCAGCTCGGTGAATCTCGTCAACGGCAATTTTCGCGACTTCTATTTCCGTCTGCAGCGGGTCATGAAGGTCAATCCCGCCTGGCGCACCATCGTGCTGATCGATGCACAGAGCGGACAGGAAATATTCGATCTGCGCCGGCCGTTCGGCCTGCCTCAGGCGCTCGCTGAAACACACGCGGAACCCTTGCAGAAGATTCGTCGGAGCAAGGCCGCAGTCATCGGCTCGGTGACCGCGCCACCTGATGCGCTCGCCTGGGTGTACGTACCCGTCCTGATCGAGGGCCAGGTGCGGTACATGATTGGCGCCGCCATCCTGCCCCCCGTATTCCAGGAGCTCCTGACGGCAGTGGCCGAACCCGGCAGCACAGCTGCGATCGTGGACCGGGATGGTAAGTTCGTGGCGCGCACGCTGAGCTTCGAAACGCGAGTCGGCACACCTGCCACGAGCTTCGTACGTCAGGCCATCCGCGAAGGAGACCGGGGCTTCTATCGTGGCACCACGTATGAGGGGCTGAAGAACTTCACGGCGTTTCATACATCGCCGTGGTCGGAATGGTCGGCGCACCTGGCCGTCGCCTCCAGAATGATCGACGCGCCGACTACCTGGTCGTTCGTGGCCGCCGGACTCGCGGCCCTGGGCGCTTTGGTTCTCGGCGGCACGCTGGTGCTTTTAGTCCTGCGCGACATGGCGGAACGTCGTCGCGCGGAAGAAACATTGCGTCAATCTCAAAAGATGGAGGCCGTGGGACAGCTGACGGGCGGCATCGCTCACGACTTCAACAACCTGCTGACCGCCGTGATCGGCAATCTGGACATGATCCGCACCCGCGTTCAGGACAACGAGCGGCTGCGCCGCTTCGCGGATAACGCCTTGGAAGCGTCACGACGCGGCGCCAAGCTCGCATCGCAGCTGCTGGCGTTCTCCCGCAGCCAGCGCATGTCGGTCGGACCGGTGGATTTGCAGCAGCTGTTCAACGGCATCAACGGCTTGATCGAGCAGTCGGTCGGCCCGTCGATCGAGGTGCGCATGGAGCTGGATCCCGACGCCCGCAGGGTGATGAGCGATGCCAATCAGCTGGAACTTGCGCTGCTCAATCTGGCCGTGAATGCTCGCGACGCCATGCCCGCCGGCGGCAAGCTCATCATCGCCGCCCGTCGCGCGAATGCGGTGGACAAACATTTGCCAGCGGGCGATTACGTGCAGCTGTCCGTGACCGACACCGGGGCCGGCATGACCGAGGACGTGCGCGTGCGGGCCATCGAACCGTTCTTCACGACCAAGCCGGTCGGGCAAGGCACGGGTTTGGGACTGTCGCAAGTGTATGCGGTGGCCCGCGAGTCCGGTGGATCGTTGGAAATCGATAGCGAGCTCCATCAGGGGACGACGGTTCGTTTGACTCTGCCCCTGGCAACCGCGCCGATTGCTCCGCCAGTGACGGCGCCGGCACCCCAGCCCGCGGCCGCGGAACATCCCGGCGCGACCGGATCGGCGAGTATCCTGGTCGTGGACGACGATCAGCTGGTGCGCCGATTCATGCGTGAGTCATTGCGCTCGATCGGTTATGAAGTGCACGACGCGCATGACGGAGCGGGCGCCTTGGCTCTGATGGACTCGCAACGTTTCGATTTGTTGCTTGCCGATTTCGCCATGCCAGGCATGAATGGCGCCGAGCTGGCCAAGGCGGCGCAATCGAAACAACCTGGCTTGCCCGTGCTGATCGTTTCGGGCTATGCCGACAGCGCCGCCGTGGAAGCGGTGCTCGGCATGGCCAGGCAGCTGCGCAAGCCGTTCGACATGGCCGAGCTCGGCAATGCCGTTGCAGAAATTTTGCGCGCTCGCGTGCACTGATCTTAGAGAGAGTTATGCCCTATTCGACTTCTGAATCCGCCGATGCCGTAGTTCTCACGCCGCCAACATCGCCTACCGCGGCAGTTATCTGGCTGCATGGCCTCGGCGCGGACGGCTTCGACTTCGTTCCCATCGTCGAAGAGTTGCGCCTGCCCGCGTCTTTGCCAGTGAAGTTTGTTTTTCCGCACGCCACGCCGCGACCCGTGACCATCAACAATGGCTACGTCATGCGCGCCTGGTATGACATCAAAGGCTTCGGGCCGGAACGCGCCGAGGACGATGCCGGCATCCGCGAATCCGAAGGTGTGGTGAAGAAATACATCGAGCAGCAGATCGCGCAGGGCATTCCGGCCGACAAAATCGTCATTGCCGGTTTCTCACAAGGCGGCGCCATCGCTTTCCAAGCTGGCTTGCGCTATCCGCAGCGCCTGGCCGGGCTGATGGCGCTGTCGACCTATTTGCCGTTACGCTCCACGGTGGCGCAGGAAGCCTCGGCGGCGAATCGCGATGTGCCGATCCTGATGTGTCATGGCGCATACGATCCCGTCGTGCAGCTGCAGATGGGCGAGGCGTCACGCGACGTGTTGCAAAGCCTGGGTTATCGCATCGAATGGCGCACCTATCCCATGGAACACTCGGTGTGCATGGAAGAGGTGGTCGAGATTTCCAGATGGCTGCAGGCCCGACTCGCCTGAACGACCGAGCGCCTGTATGACTGAACCCGCGACGCATCGGAACAAACGCCGGTGTTCTGACGTACCGCCTGTGAGTCCGCTCACAGGCAATTCCAATAAAGGCGCTATATGTACGTCAGCATCGGTCCCCTGGTTGCGCTGGTCGCCGGCATTCTGATCCTGGTGGTGCCGCGGCTGCTGAACTACATCGTCGCCGTTTATCTGATCGTCATCGGCCTGCTCGGGCTGTTCGGCCCACGCCTGTAGGCCGGGCCCGAGCTGGCGCCAGAAATCACATCAAGTGCTCGCTTGGGCTTTGTCGTCGCGACCCGCCACGCGGATCTGATCGTCCGCCGCGAACGCCGCAGTCAAAGCTGAGTGCCCGACACTTTCGACAGCGCGCTCGAGCGTCTCCTGGTAGCACGCTGAGTACAGCCGCTTCATGCGCAGGTCGCGGATATCGCTGTTCTGGTTGCAGACGCGCGCCGAAGCCCGCTGCAGGCGGCTGTACAGAGCGCGCACATCGGCTTCCTTGGACAGGTCCAGATCGGAGTATTGGATCACGGTCTTGGCCGGACCGACCTCGGTGGACAACTCACCGGCCTGAGCCGTGACGCCGAAGGACAGGGCGGCAAACGCACCGATGGCAGCGAAACGCGCGACGCGGAAAGTGACGGGGCTGGACATGATCGAGTCTCCTCTAAACTTTGCTTATTCAAGTACCGTTCATCGCGCGCTTGAACTTGAGATGCGAGCCTTTCCAGAAGGGTTGCAAGCGTCGCGAGAAATTTTTCATCGACGCCGATTGGACGGGCCGGCGCGCGCTTGCATTCCTTCCGCTCATCGCGCCTTGCCATCGTTTGGACGTAACGCAGCTGGAGCCGCCGATAGCCGCTGAGCGCGCCTTGCGACCGGACGTGCCGGCGGCGCGACGAAAGGTTGGCTTGCGATGCGTGCCTTGCTTACAGTGGCCGCATGGACCTCGCACAACTGAAACAAAACAGAAACCTGCTGTTCTGGTCCCTGCACGTGCTCGGCTGGAGCGCCTATGGCGTTTCGCAGTACGTCGGGGCACTGCTGTACGGCAAGCCTGTGGCCTATGTGCAATACATCGCCGTGGCGGCGACGGCGGGTTGCGTGCTCAGCGCACCGTTGCGCTACATCTGTCGATGGTTATGGAAGCAGCCGCCGGCCACCATGATCGCCGGCGGTCTCGCCGCCGCTTACCTGACCGCCTGCGTGCTGCGCGTGATCATGAACTGGTTCTATCACACGTATGTGGATACGGAATGGCCCATCGTTCACATGGCGGAGTACTTCAGCGGCGCGCTGAGCTCCACCTATCTGATGCTGTGCTGGATCGGCCTGTACTTCGGCGTGCGCTACTACGAGTCCTTGCAGGCGGAACGCATCGCCACTCTGCGAGCGTCCTCGCTAGCGCAGGAGGCGCAGTTGAAGATGCTACGTTATCAGCTCAATCCGCACTTCCTGTTCAACACGCTGAACGCCATTTCCACGCTGATTCTCGATAACCGCAACAGCACGGCCAACAACGCCGTGACCGGCCTGTCGGAGTTCCTACGCTATACGCTGGATCAGGATCCGATGAAGAAGGTGACGGTGGCGCAGGAAATCGACGCTCTCAATCTGTATCTGAACATCGAGAAGATGCGGTTCGGCGCGCGGTTGCGCCTGAACTACGCCATCGAGGACGCCGCAAGCTGCATGCTGGTGCCCAGCCTGTTGTTGCAACCTTTGATCGAGAACGCCATCAAATATGCGGTGTCGCCACGGGAGCAAGGCGGAGAAATCCGCATCGGCGCCCACGTCACCGGGGGTATGCTGCAGCTGGAAGTGGCGGACGACGGCCCGGGAATGATCGATGCGACCCGTTTGGCCAATGGTCGCGGCGTCGGTATTCGCAATACTCGCGAGCGTCTCCAGGTGTTGTATGGAGACCGAGGCGCCGTTGGCGTCGCCAATACCGACCCCGGCTTGCGGGTGTCCCTGACGTTCCCGGCGGAGCGCGCCACGGCGCCGGCCTGAGTAAGACGTCATGAGTAGTGCCATGACCGACCAACTTCTCGATCAACCCATTCGCGCCATTATTGTCGATGACGAGGAACTGGCCCGCCGCGGCATCGAGCTGCGCCTGGCCACACACACCGACATCGTCATCGTCGGACACTGCGTCAACGGCCGTGAGGCGCTCGCGGCTGTGGCCGAACAAAAGCCGGATCTGATGTTTCTGGACATTCAGATGCCGGGGCTGTCCGGCTTCGAGGTGCTGGCCCGGCTGCCCCACGAATCGCTGCCCATGGTGATTTTCGTGACCGCGTACGATCGTTATGCGCTGGACGCGTTCGAGGCGCAGGCCATCGATTACCTGCTCAAACCCATCAACGACCTGCGGTTCACCCAGGCGCTGGATCGGATGCGCGGTTACTGGCAACAGAGGAATGCGCTGAGTCAGCGCGAGCAGTTGATCAAGCTGCTGGCGACCACGCAGGGAACTGGCTCGGTGGATGAGCAAACATTACGTGAATACCTGCACGCGGAGCGACAGCCTCAGTACCCACAGATTCTGCCGATTCGTGACGATGCCGGCACCGTGCGAGTCGACGTGAACACCATCGATTGGATCGATGCGGCCGGCGACTACATGTGCGTGCATGCCGACGGACGCACGTATGTGTTGCGAGAGACGATGAAGTCGCTGGAGGCGGTGCTGGATCCGAAGCTGTTCCAGCGCGTGCATCGGTCGACCATCGTCAACGTGTCACGGGTGCGGCGGCTGCGGCCTCACACCAACGGCGAATATTTCCTGACCTTGGAGGACGGCCAGGAAATCAAGCTCAGCCGATCTTATCGGGATCGGGTCGATCAACTATTGCAGCGGCGCTAGTCGGCGGGCGCACCAGCCAGGGGTGCAGAAACACGGCCGCGAGCACGATGGCCACACCTAAATAGAAGCTGGGGCTGAGCTCGCGTTGCTCGCCGAGCAGGACGATCGCCATGACGATGGCGTAGATCGGCTCCATGTTCAGAGCGATCGTCGCCGAGAAGGCGCTGACGTGACGTAGCGCCGCCAGCGACATGGCAAACGGCAGCAAGGTGCAGCCCATTGCCAGCACCACGAGCAGCGTTGCGTCGTGCGTCGAGGGCAGAACGAAAACTGTCTCTGGCGAGAACACGGCGGCGATCACGGTCAGCAGCAGGAGGCCGGCGCCCATTTCCAAACCAGTCACCGTCAATGCGTCACTCTGGCCGATGAAACGTTTGTTGAGGCTGGCGAAGATCGCGACCAGCAGCGCACCGAGCACGCCAACCGCAATTCCCATGCGCATGGTCGTTGGCGTGCCGCCGACCACCAAGGCCACACCCGGTATCGCCGCGACTCCGAACAACAGCTCGCGAGTGTCGAAGCGTCGACCGACCAGAAACGGTTCGATGAACGCGAGGAACACCGGCGAGAGCGCCAGGCAAGTCGCCGCCACTGACGCATTGGCCAGCCGAATGGATCCATAAAAGGCCAACCAGTGGAGCGCCACCACCATTCCGATGCCCGCATAAGTCGCAATCATCCGCGGCGGCAGCGCCTTCAACCCACGCCAGAAGCGGGGGACCAGCACCAGCGCGCCGGCGACGAGCACGATGCGCCACCAGACGAGCGCGAGCGTGCCCAGGGAGATCAACTTGCCGAGAATGGCAGTGAAGCCCCACAGGACGACGCAGAAATGAATTTGCCAGGTGGCGCGCGAAACCGCGGTCATCGAGAAGCCTTGTGACAGTCGCCCCAACGGCGACTGTCAGTGAACGTTGATCGCGGGCTTAGTACGCTTTGGCCCAGACGACTCGCTGCGGGCTCGGCTTGCCGGTGAACGGGCACGTGCCGGGCTCGCTCTTCTCTAAGGGAATGCAGCGCACGGTCACGCCAAGCTCGGCCTTGATCCGTTCTTCCAGCTGCGAGTCGCCGCTGAAATGCGTCAGCGCGAAACCCGCATGGATCGGCGTCGGCGCATTCTCCGGCACAGTCGGCGCGGTGAAGAATTCATAGAACTCTTCCTTGGTGTCGATACGGCGCGTGAACTGCTCTCGATACGCCACGGCGCGCGCGAACAAGCCGTCCTGGATGGACTGCAACGTCGCGCTGACCGACGCGACGAACTCACCGCGCGGGATGCTCTGCTTGTCCTTGGGCGCGCGGTCGCGACGACCGACGAACAGCGCATCCTTTTCGATGTCGCGCGGGCCGACTTCGATACGCAGCGGCACGCCTTTCTTGATCCAGTTCCAGACCTTGTCGCCGCCGCGCTCATCGCGCTCGTCCACGACGACCGAGACCGGACGGTCGGCGAAGCGCTGTGCCCGCAGCTCGCCGGCAACCGAGCGGCAGTACTCGATCACGCGCGCGCGATCTTCATCGGAGCGGTAGATGGGCAGGATCACGACCTGCACCGCCGCCAACTTCGGCGGCAGCACCAAACCGTCATCGTCGGAATGCGTCATCAGCAAGCCACCGATGAGGCGGGTGGACATGCCCCAGCTGGTAGTCCACGCGTGCTGGTGCTGGCCGTTCTGGTCGAGGAACTCGATGCCGCTGGCCTTGGCGAAGTTCTGGCCCAGGAAGTGGCTGGTGCCGGCCTGCAGCGCCTTGCGATCCTGCATCATGGCTTCGATACAGAAGGTCTGCTCGGCGCCCGGGAAGCGCTCGTTCGCGGTCTTTTCGCCGCGAATCACGGGAACAGCCATCCATTCCTCGGCGAACGTGGCGTACACCTCCAGCATGCGCATGGTTTCTTCCACGGCTTCCTGCTTGGTGGCGTGGGCAGTGTGACCTTCCTGCCAGAGGAACTCGGCGGTGCGCAGGAACATGCGAGTGCGCATTTCCCAGCGAACCACGTTCGCCCACTGGTTGATCAGCAACGGCAGGTCGCGATAGCTCTGCACCCAGCGCGAGAACGCGTCGCCGATGATGGTCTCGGAGGTTGGCCGGACGATCAGCGGCTCTTCCAGCTCGCCGGTCGGCCGCAGCTTGCCGTCCGGACCCGCTTCCAGCCGGTGGTGCGTGACCACGGCGCATTCCTTGGCGAAGCCTTCCACGTGGGCGGCTTCCTTCTGCATGAAAGACAGCGGAATGAACAGCGGGAAGTAGGCGTTCTGATGGCCGGTGGCCTTGAACATGTCGTCCAGGACCCGCTGCATGTTCTCCCACAGCGAGTAGCCCCACGGCTTGATGACCATGCAGCCGCGCACGGCGGAGTTCTCGGCCAGGTCGGCGCCGCGAATAACCTGCTGATACCACTCGGCATAATTCTCGTCCCGAGTGGGGGTGATGGCGGTCTTGGCCTTGGAGGCTTGTTGGGGTTTGCTGCTCATGTGTTGAACGGGGGCTGGAATCGTGCCGGCGCGACGCGGGAAAGGGCGCGATTACAGCAGATTTTCCGTGTCAGACGAAGTGCAGGCGCCGGGCGGCGTGCGCGGGCCCGATCCAACGGTCGCCAGGCAGCTCTGCGCGGCGGCAATAAATAGTATCCTGAGTTGGGATATTCGTGGGGCCGGAATATAGACACGGGCGCCAACACGGAGCTCGTGCCTTGAAGTCACTGCGTTCACCTGCACATGTCCGCCTGCTCGAGCTGCTGCACGCCGCGCGCGAGAAGGCTGGTTTGACTCAACAGCAGCTCGCCGATCGTCTCGGCAAACCCCAGAGCTTCATTTCCAAATACGAAGGGGGCGAGCGGCGCATCGACGTCATCGAGTTCATCGCCATCGCGGACGCGCTGGAGATGGATCCGAGCCGCGCGATCCGCGACATCCGAGCGAAGTTTCGCGCCTGATTCCGTTCGACTACTTTGCGGCTTCTACGACGGGCGCGTATTTCCGGAAGTGCGCGCTGAGTTTCTGCAACTCCCGCGCGAGCTCGCGGCGCATCTCAACATCATCTTTTGTCGCGCGTAACGCTTCGTCGGCTCCACGATTGAGTGCTGCAACAGCTTCTCGATTGCGCGGATGCATGTCGTAGGCCTTGGCATAGCTCGCCAGCGCCGTGTTGATCGCATCCGCGAAACCATCGCGCTCATAGAACGCCCACGCTTCGTTTCCTTCTTGCATGGCGGCGCGGAAGTCCTGCTGGACCTGCGCCGGCAACTCGGCGAACGGAACGGCCGGGCTGGTTTCCACGTAGTTTTGATACCAGAGATAGCCCGCGGTCAGCGCCAGCACCGCGGTCGCAGCGAGCGTCACTTTCTGAAGTAACGTGACGCCGCGGAATGCTTTGAGAAATTCGCTCGCGTTCTGTGGCCGATCCTTGCGCTCGAAGGACAGGCAGCTCTCGATGGCGCGCGCCTGCTTACGCTTCAGCCCTTTCAGCGGCGGAGGCTTGATGCCGAGCTTGCGGGCGTTCGGCGCGCTGTGTCGCTGATACGGATGGAAGCCTGTGACCAGTTCGTACGCGATGATGCCGAGCGCGTACATGTCATCGACCGGATGTGGATCGATACCCGCGACCATTTCATCCGTGGCATAGGCCTCGGTATATGCGCCGAGCGAGCCGGCGTCGAATTCGTCTTTGTTCTCTTCGGTGACCGAGTTCGGCACGGCGCGCGCGATGCCGAAGTCCAGAATCTTCGCGGCGCCATCCTCGGCAATGAATACGTTGCCCGGCTTGAGATCGGAATGAACGATGCCTTTGCGATGCGCGTACGCCAGACCTTCGGCGATCCCGCGCACGATGGGCATCGCTACTTCGGCGCTCGTGCCCATGCCGCGTGCCTCGCGAACGATCGCGTCCAGTGAGCGGCCCTTGAGCAGCTCCATGGTCATGTAAACCGTATCGCCGTCGCGATCGAAGTCGAACACCGTCACGACGTTGGGATGCGCCAATGTTTGTGCTTTTCGAGCCTCGCGTTGCAGCGCCATGAACGACTGCGGATGACGCGCGAAATCCGTGTTCAGGACCTTCAGCGCCACATGCGGATTGGGGTCGCGCGCTTCGAGCTTGCGGCGGTCGACGACCCCGAACACCAATCCCATGCCGCCCTTGCCGAGCATCCGCTCCAGCACGAAGCGTTGCTTGATGACCGAGCCGGGCTCCAACGGACCCAGCGGACTTTCTTCGGTATAGGAGGGATGGACGGTTCCTGAATTCTGGACCGGCCGGCCGGCTTTGAGCGTACGAGCTACAGTGCCGCCTTCATCAGGCTCGGCGCGCAACGTTTCTTGCACGGTGCGAGCGACCGTCGCGTCCATGTTCGTCGGCTGCCGAGCTTCGACCTGGGTCTCGGCGGCGGGCCGCAGCACCGTCCGCACTTCGGTGCCGGAGTGTTGCAAGGTTCCGTCGGCGGCGGCTGCGGAACGCAGTTTGGTCTGTTCTTCTTCCGTGGGTTTCATGCTGAGCAGGCTTATGCCTGTCATCGAGCTTCGACAACGACCACCGTCACATTGTCACGCGCTCCCGCCTGAAGAGTGGCCTCGATCAGCATGCGCGCGCTGGTTTGCACATCCGCGGCTGCCAGGCCCGCTGCGATCTGCGCTTCGTTCAGCTCACGCGTGAGCCCGTCCGAACACAACAGATAACGATCGCCGACCCGCACCTTGTCCTTGCGGATGTCCAGGGTCAGCGTGCTCTCGCCGCCGACCGCGCGGGTGATCGCATGATCGGCTTCTTCGTCGGCATGCTGCAGGTTCAGCTCGGCGGCCCAGGTATGGTCCGTGGTCAATTGGGTCAGCTGACCCTGGCGCCAGCGATAGACCCGACTGTCGCCGGCCCAAAGGAGCGCGCAGTCTTCGCCCCGGACCACCATGACGACCACCGTGCTGCCGCTGACGATGGGATTGATGGCCCGCACCGACGCCTCGTACAAGCGACGATTCACGTCGCTCATGCGCTGGCGCACGACGCTGATCGCTTCGTCGAGCGAGCCCTGGGGGCTCAGCCGCTGCAGCCCCTGGCAGACCATGCGACTGGCGACATCGCCGTCGCGATAGCCGCCCATGCCGTCAGCCACGGCCCAGACGCCCACCTCGTTGAGCTCGACGAAGGCATCCTGGTTGGTGGGCCGCAAGCGCCCCACATCGGTGCTGCCCGCGGATACGTAATCGGGTGGGCGGTCCTGTGCCGTCAATGTTTCATCCATGAATCACTGTCCTGCCGGGCGGCTGGATTTTCTCAGCCGCTCCAGATGTTCCTCGTAAGCGCGGGCGAAGGCTTCCCCGAACAAAGTTCGAAAGCCCGCTTCGGCATCCTTGACCAGCTCGCCGTACTTGTCACGGAACAGGTCCCAATAACGCAGCTTCGCCGGCACGCCCAGGATGGAGCCTTTCATCTGCCGGTCAAACTCTTCCTGCATTCGCTGCGGATCGAACTCCGACAGCATGGATTCGAACGCCAGGCGCATCGCGGCGAGGAACGCCGCCTGGTGATCGCTCACATCGCGGAACGCATCCTCGAACGCATCGGTCGGTGGCAGATACGCCGGATTGCGCTTCACCAGCAGGTTGTGGAAAGCGTCCTCGACATTGGCGGAGAACTTCAGCGGATTGTTGTCGGTCGCCTTGAAGCTGGTGCCCCGCATGCGCAGGTCGTCCTTCATGCGCTCTCGCGTGCGCAGCGCTTCCATCACGCCGCCGACCGCGACGCGCAGCATCTCACCCAATGTGGCCGCCGCTTCGCTGCTCGGATCGAGCCCTTCGATGCCGGCCGCTTCGAACAGCGCTTTCAGCTGTGCGTCGGTGGCAGGCGTCGGCGCGCTTTGTTCCGCTCGAGGGCTCGGTTCTGCTCGCGGGCGAGGCGCGGGTATGTTCGGCACCGCTTTAGCAACCGGCGGCGGTCGTCGAACGGGCGGAAGAGGCGGCGGCACGGCGACTGTGGATTTCACAACCTGGGGCCGCAGGCGCTCTGTGGAAGGCGCCGGTTTCTTCGGCGCCATGTCCGCGACACCGAACCATTCGGTGCCCGCATCGTCATCTTCCTCGTCCTCCGGCTCCTCGTCCTCCTCCCTGGCGGACGGTGGAAGTTGGGCAACGGTGCTGTCGTTCTGTCGAAGCACGGCGAGGTTTTCAGTTTTGTCATCGAGTGCGACGGGCGTCGGAGTGGGTGCCCGAGCCGCAGGAGGTACTGCCTTCGTCGTGCTGTTTTTCAGGCTGGCGAACGGATCGTTGCGGCGATCCACGGCGGCATCGTTCTGGATGGAAACATTGATCTGGTAGGCATCGATGTACAGCAAGTCGCCGTCGTGCAATTGCTGCGGTTGCCCACGCGACAGCCGCTTCTCGGGCGAATTGATGAAGACGCCGTTGGTGCTGGTGTCCTCGACGAAGAACTTGCCGTTGACGTAGCGGATCAACGCATGCCGGCCGGAGACATACGGATCGGGGAACACCCAGTCATTGTCCGGCAGCCGGCCGATGGTGCCGCCGATGGCCTTGAAGGCCTTGCGCGCGCCGGCGCCCATTTCCTGGGCCTGCGGGCCGGTGACTTCCAGGGTGAGAATCATGCCAATCCACTGCCAGTCGATGGATACCCAGTTGCGGGACTAATATTCATCGGCGCCGTAGCCACGGCCCGTCCCGGATCGTACCGGTCCGGCATTACACCAGCGGAAGCTAGCATCGCAGTATCGGCCAGAGGTCTGCAAGAATGACGCGCACGAGTTCCAGGTTCCTTGTTAAAACAATCATTTCTGGGCGTCGGCTGGTCGCCGCGCTGCTCGGCAGCGCCTGGCTGTTGGCCGGCCAGTTCGCGCTGGCCGCCGAGCCGCAGGTCACCGAGGGATTTATCAACGCGGCCACGCCCGAGGTGTGGCGCATCTTCACGACAGCCGAAGGTTACAAACAGACCGGCGTCGCGCACGCCGAGGTCGACCTGAAGATCGGTGGCGCCATCCGTACTCATTACGATCCCAAGGGTCGGCTGGGCGACGCCAGGACCATCGTCAACGAGATCCTGGCCTACGAGCCGGAGCGCATGCTGGCCTTCCGCATCAAGCAGGCTCCGGCGGACTTTCCGTATCTCGACGCCGTGGCGGGCACCTGGACCGTGATCTATTTGACCCCGGCCGGGGACAACATGACCCAGGTGCGCATCATCGGCCTGGGCTACACCGACCAGCCGCAATCGGTGGCCATGCGGAAGTTCTTTGCCGAGGGCAATCGGTGGACCCTGGACCGCATCGCCAAGGGGTATTGGCCCAAGTGCGCCAAGTGCGCGGCCGAGGAGGCCGCCGCCGGTCAGAGCACTAACTAAAGTGTGAGGCTCGTCTCGTTATCGGTGGATTTTGCGGACCCTGGCGACATATCCACCGACACCCTTGGGTTACGCTCCGGGCCGCGTTATGGCAATCAGGCGGCCCGGATGGATCGCAAGTACATCGAGAGTGAGCACATCGTCGATCGCTATCTGTCCGGCGATCTGACCGTGCGCGAAGCGCGCGACTTCGAGAAATTCTGTCTCGACCATCCTGCTTATCTGCAGGCGCTACCCATTCCGGTGCGTTTGAAAACGCGTCTGTCGCGGCGGCCGGTCGAAGGTAGCGAAACCGGTGTGTTCGAAGCCATTCCCTCCAGCGCCACGCGCGCCGCGATGGAAGTAGTCGAGGACGACGACTTCGATCCCGACGAAGCCAGAGAGGAATCGCGCCGGTTCAACTTCGGCGTGGGACTGAATCGAGTGGTCATCATGGCGTTGCTGGTCGCGGTGGTCGCCGCTGGCGCCGCTGCCGTCGTGTTCGGTCTGCAAGCCAGTTCGCTCGCCGATCAACTGCAAAACGCGAGCAAGGAAATGACGGCCACGCAGATGCAGGCGCCCGGCAGCGTGCAGCGTTACAAGCTGCAGATGGTGAAAGCCAAACCCTCGGCGCCGACTTTCGCACCGGGGTGGATGAATCCGCCGCAACTGCTCGACATCAGCATCGATGCTTCGGAAGGCAAGATCGCGCAGTATCAAATCACCATCGACAAGACCGACGGCGTCCGCGTGATGCAGATCAAACGCATCATGCGCGACTCCAACAAAGAAGTGCGTTTCAGCCTGAACTCGTCTGCGTTCGGCCCCGGCAACTATTTGGTCAAGGTCGAAGGTTACAACTGGCGGGGCCAGACCCAGGACGTGGGTTGGATGATGCTCGGATTGGAGTGAGCATCATCCGCCGCGCAGGGTTGCCACTGGTGGGTGGTTGACTACTGAGCGTGTTGCCAGCGTGCCGCTGATGCCGACCAGCGCCGCGCCTGCGAGCAAGCCCACGGCCCACACGGTGATGTCGAACGTGTAATCGAGATTGAATAGCTCGGTCGCAAGGAAATATCCCGCGGCCGTTGCGCCTATGGCCGCGAGCGTGCCGGACAAAATTCCCAACGTCGTGAACTCCGCGGCCACGCCCTGCAGGACGATGCGACGGCTCGCACCCAACGTTCGCAACATCGCGCTCTCGTAACGTCGCTCATCGCGCGTTGCTTGAATCGCCGCCAGCAACACGGTGACGCCGGCGAGCAGCGTGAAGCCGAATACATACTGCACAGCCAATGACGCCTTATCCATCACGCCGCGCACCTGCGTGAGAATGGCTTCGAGATCGATGGCCGTGACCTCTGGAAACTTGCGCACGAAGTCGAGCAGCAGAGGGCGCTGCTCCTTGGGAATGTGCACACTGGTGATGTATGTGCCGGTGCTGTCGTTCAACGTGCCCGGCGAAAACACCATGAAGAAGTTCGGTCGGAACGAATCCCACTGCACTTCGCGAAAGCTGCTGACCTTGGCGGTGATGATCTCGCCGGCGACGTCGTAAGTGAGCTCGTCGCCGAGCTTCAGATTGAGCGCTTCGGCCAGCTCGATCTCCACGGACACGCGCGGCCCGCCGCCATCGTTCGGCCGCCACCATTCGCCGGCGACCAGTTTGTTGTCGTCCTGCATGGTCTCGGCCCAGGTGAGATTGGCTTCGCGATCCAGGAACTCACGGCCGCGATCGCTCTGAATCTTCAGGTCGCTCGCCGAGGCGCCGCCGATCTTGATCAGGCGCGCGCGGATCATGGGCACCAGTTGCGGCGGCGTCACCGAATGCTCGGCGAAGAACTCGCGGATCTGATCCGTCTGATCGGGGCGGATGTTGATCATGAAATGATTCGGAGCATTCTCCGGCAGGCTGGCGCGCCATTCCTGCATGAGGTCGTTGCGAACCACGGCGAGCAGCAACAACACCATCAGTCCCAGACCGAAGGCGACGATTTGAATCACGCTGTCCCGGCCACGGCGCGCGATGTTGGCCATGCCGTAGCGCCAGGAAATTCCGACGCTGCCGCGCAGTCCGCTCAAGGCGCGGACCAGCAGCCAACCGGCCAGCATCAGGACCGCGAATGTGATGAACGTGCCGCCGAAGACATACATCAGCAGATCGGCATCGCGAACCAGCCAACCCAGCAGTGCAATCAACGCGGCGAGGGCAGTGCCGTAAACGGTGGCGTACTTGAGCGGTGGCGGTTCCAGATTCCGACGCAGCACGCGTGCCGGCGGCACGTATCGAAGCTGTAGCAGAGGGGGCAGAGCGAAGCCGATCAGAATCAGCACGGAAGTGACGATGCCCAATCCGCCCGCGCTCAACGACGGGCTCGGCAGCTCGCCGCGCACCAGGTCTTTCAACAGATATGCGATGCCTTCCTGAGCGGCATAACCAATGAGCGCGCCGATCACGCCGGCGAGCAATCCGATCATCAGCAACTCGAGCACGCTGATCGCGAGCACCAATCGCTGTGGCGCGCCCATGCTTTTCATCAGCGCCACCGTATCGAGATGCCGGGCGACATAGCGCCGCGCCGAAATCGCAACCGCAATGGCCGCAAGCAGGATGGTCACGAGTGCGGCCAGATTCAGGAAGCGTCCGGCGCGGTCGATGGCGGAGCGGATCTGCGGACTGGCGTCGGCGAGATCGACGATGCGCTGGCCGGGCTTTTTTATTTCCGTGAGCTTTTGTTTGAACGCGGCGATGGTCTGCTGCTCGCCCGCGAACAGGGCATAGTGAGAAATGCGACTGCCCTGTTGTGCGAGACCGGTCGCGTCCACCTCATCCAGGCGCATCAGCAAAGTCGGCGCGAGATCGACGAACTGCGAGCCCTGGTCGGGACGATAGTCGAGCACGCGTGCGGCGGTCAGCTCGGTGGAGCCGACGCGAATCTTGTCACCCACCTTCGCGCCGAGCTGCGCGAACAGGCGCGCTTCGAGCCACGCTTCGCCGGGGCCGGGAATCGTTTGTACTTCCTGCGCCGGCCCGAAGGGCACGTCGGCCACTTTGACGCGACCACGTAGCGGGTAGGTTTCCGACACGGCGCGAATGGCCGTGAGCGCGCTGTCCTCGCCGTTGAATACGACGCTGGGAAAGTTGGACAGCTCGGCCGTTCGCAGGCCAGCGTCCTTGGCCACCTGAAAATATTCGCGGTCCAACGGCGAGCGCGACTGCAGGCGCAGGTCCGCCGCCAGCACTTCGCCCGCTTGTTGATCGACAGCGAGACTGACACGGCTGGTGAAGAAACCCACTGCCGTCAACGCAGACACCGCCACCAGCAGCGCGAGCATCAAGACTCGCAGCTCACCGGACTTGCCATCGCGCGCTAGCGCGAGGATTGCTAGCCGTAGTGCCTTCATGCAGCAACCTTACCGGCGTCGATGCGAATCGTGCGCCCGCATCGTTGGGCAATCGCGTTGTCGTGAGTGACCATCACCAACGTGGTCTGCGTCGCGCGGTTCAGCTCGAACAGCAGTTCGATGATGCGTTCACCGGTAACAGAATCGAGATTGCCGGTGGGCTCGTCGGCGAACAACAGCGCCGGTCGGGTAACAAATGCTCGCGCGATTGCGACACGCTGCTGTTCGCCGCCAGAAAGCTGGCGGGGATAATGTTCCAGCCGCGGCGACAGTCCTACTTTCGCTAAAACTTCGGCCGCCGCTTCGCGCGCGCCCGATTTGCCAGCCAGCTCCAACGGCAACATCACGTTTTCGATGGCCGTGAGCGAAGGCACGAGATGAAAGCTTTGGAACACGAAGCCGACGTGCTGGGCGCGCACCGCGGCGCGACCGTCTTCATCCAGCGCGGTGAGCTCCGAGCCGTTCAGCCAGATGCGGCCGTCGCTCGGCTCGTCTAATCCGGCAAGCAACGCCAGCAACGTGGATTTGCCCGCGCCCGAAGCCCCGATAATCGCGACGGTTTCGCCGGCATGAATGCTCAGATCGACGGCCGCGAGGATGGTCAGCGTTCCCTCCGGACTGCTAACCTGCTTGCTGATTTTTTCCGCTCTGAGGACCGGTTGCGCAATGCTCATGTCGAGGTCTGAATCTGGATCGTTGGGCGAATACACGCGGCGGCTCACGGCGGCAGTCGAGCATGCGGCTCGGGTCGCCGCAGTCTGCCAGCGCAAACTTAGCGGAAACTTACGCAGAACTGTCACGATCGGTTTCAGCGGGGCGCTCGCCGGCCTGCTGGGGCTCGGACTGGCGCTGTCCGGATTGGTTCACGCCGCGACCGCGCCCAATACGATTCTGGTGCTCGGTGACAGCCTGAGCGCCGGCTACGGCGTCAAAGTGAATGCCACCTGGGTGGCCTTGCTGGAACAGCGGCTGGCCAAGCAAGGTTACGGGTACCGCGTAGTGAATGCCAGTATCAGCGGCGAGACTACCGGCGGCGCACGCGGCCGGCTGCCGCGCGCCCTGGAATTGCACAAGCCGTCGGTCGTGGTCCTCGAGCTGGGCGGCAACGACGGCCTGCGCGGCCTGCCCCTCAAACAGGTGCGGGGCAATTTCGAGTACATGATCGAAACGTCGCAGGCGGCCAAGGCCGAGGTGGTGCTGGTCGGAATGCGCATGCCGCCGAACTACGGCGCGGAATATGCCAACTCGTTCCACGCGCTGTATGGCGAGCTGGCGAAAAAATACGACGTGCCACTGGTCGATTTCTTTCTCGACGGCGTGGCGCTCGACGACACTCTGATGCAGGCCGACGGCATTCATCCCAATGCCGACGCCCAACCGAAGTTGCTGGACAATCTGTGGCCGGCCTTGAGCAAGGTACTGAAAAAATGAACGCGATACCGCAGGGGGCGCCAATGACGGCTGCATCCGACCACCCGACGAAGCCCTGGCTGAAGAGCTATCCGAGCGGCGTGCCCGAGCTGATCAATCCCGAGCAGTACCGCTCGGCGGTCGAGCTCATCGACGGCGCCTGCGCCAAGTTCGCCACAAATCCGGCGTTCACCAGCATGGGGCGCACCATCACGTTCGCGGATTACGAACGGCTGTCACGCGACTTCGCTGCGTACTTGCAGAGCATCGTGCATCTGAAAAAGGGCGACCGCATCGCCATCATGATGCCCAATGTCCTGCAGTATCCGATCGCGCTGTACGGCGCGTTGCGGGCCGGGTTGACGGTCGTCAACACGAATCCGTTGTACACGGCGCGCGAGCTGGAGCATCAGCTCACCGACTCGGGCGCGAAGGCCATCGTCATTCTGGAGAACTTCGCGCACACGCTGGAGCACGTCATCGAGAAGACGCAAATCGAGCACGTGATTGTGACCGGCGTCGGCGATCAGCTCGGCTTTCCGAAATCCGCGCTGGTGAATCTGGTGCTGCGCTATGTGCGCAAGCAGGTGCCCAGCTTCGATCTGCCCGGCGCGGTGCGTTTCAACAAGGCGCTGCAGCTCGGTCACTATGAAACATTCACGCCGGTGTCGCTCGATCATGAGGACATCGCATTCCTGCAGTACACGGGCGGCACGACGGGCGTGGCGAAGGGCGCGATGCTCACGCATCGAAACATCGTCGCCAACGTGTTGCAGGCTGAGTCGTGGATCGGTACGGCGGCGTCCGTCGGGCAGGACACGATCATCACGGCGCTGCCGCTGTATCACATCTTCGCGCTCACCGGGAATTGGGTGGTGTTCGTGAAGCTGGGCGCGCACAACGTGCTCATCGTCAATCCACGCGACTTCCCGGCTTTCGTCGCCGAGCTGAAGAAATATCGGTTCACTTATATCAGCGGCGTGAATACGCTGTTCAATGCGCTGCTGAACACGCCGGGCTTTTCCGAGATCGATTTCAGCGCGCTGCGCATCACTTTGGGCGGCGGCATGGCCGTGCAGCGCTCGGTGGCGGAGCATTGGAAGAAGGTGACGGGGAATGTGCTGACGCAGGCGTGGGGTTTGACGGAAACGTCGCCCGCGGCGTGCATCAATCCGTTCGGCGAAGATTTCAACAATTCCATCGGTCTGCCGATTCCTTCCACGGAGATTTCCATCCGTGACGACGACGGCAACGACCTGGGCATCGACAAAGTCGGCGAGATTTGCATTCGCGGCCCGCAGGTGATGCGAGGCTATTGGAATCGGCCGGACGAGACGGCCAAAGTCATGATGGGCGAGTGGCTGCGCACGGGCGACATCGGCCGGATCGACGCCAAGGGCTACGTGTTCATCGAGGATCGCAAGAAGGACATGATCCTCGTGTCGGGCTTCAACGTGTATCCCAACGAAATCGAAAGCGTCATCGCCGCTCATCCCGGCGTGCTCGAAGTCGCCGCGGTCGCGCAGCCGGACGAGCACTCAGGCGAAGTGGTGGCGCTGTTCGTCGTGAAGAAAGACCAGTCGCTCACCGAGCAGGCGCTGATCGATTTCGCCCGCCAGCAGCTCACGGGGTACAAGGTGCCTCGGCATGTTCACTTCAGAACGGAGCTGCCGAAGACGAACGTGGGCAAGATCTTGCGTCGGGCTCTGCGAGATGAGCTGAAGGGGAAGTAAGAGGTCCGGTGGCTTGCGACTGCCGGGAAGGGGATATCTCCTCCCGGCACCGTGCTCCCCCTCAGTCGCGCTATCGCGCGACGTCGTCGGGTCCCGTCCCTGGGCGCACTTTGTCGAAAAGGTCCCTCTTTCTCGACAATGCCGGGAGGAGATATCCCCTTCCCGGCAGTCGCCGATACGATGGTGGCAACCCTCTGATGCCTTTTCCTCCGTGGTAAACCTCTTTGCGCCCGACGATTGTTAGCGCGGGGTGTGATATTGCGGGCTTAGCTCGTGCACGGCGGCGATCATTGCGCCGGCGTGTTCGGGCGGGACTGCGGGGTGGATGCCGTGGCCGAGGTTGAAGACGTGGCCATGGCCGTGGCCGTAACTTGCGAGCACGCGAGCCACTTCTTCGCGAATGCGCTCGGGCGCGGCATACAGGCAGTTCGGATCGAGGTTTCCCTGTAGAGCTACGCGATCGTTTACTGCGCGGCGCGCGTCGGCGAGATCGGTGGTCCAATCGACGCCTAGCGCGTCGCAGCCGGTTTGGGCCATCACGGCGAGTTGGTCGCCCGCGCCCTTGGTGAAGAGAATCACCGGCACGCGGCGTCCATCAGCTTCACGCGTCAGGCCGTCGACGATGTACTGCATGTAGTGCAACGAGAACTCACGATACTGACTCGGCGTGAGCACGCCGCCCCACGTATCGAAAATCATCACCGCCTGCGCGCCCGCCGCGATCTGCGCGTTCAAGTACAAGCGAGTAGAGTCGGCCAGCAGTTGTAACAACGCTCGCAGCGTGGCGGGCTCGTTGTACATCATCGTTTTGATTCTCGAGAACTCTCGCGAGCTGCCGCCTTCGACGACGTACGTGCCCACCGTCCATGGGCTGCCAGCGAATCCGATCAGCGGCACGCGGCCCTTCAATTCGCGCCGGATCAAACTCACCGCATCGATCACGTAACGTAGCTCTGTGTGCGGATCGGGCACACCGAGCTTTTCAACATCCGCCCGCGATCGCACCGGGCGCTCGATTCGCGGACCTTCGCCCGTCTCGAACTGCAGGCCCAGACCGAGTGCGTGAGGAATCGTCAGGATGTCCGAGAACAGAATTGCCGCGTCGAGAGGGAAGCGATCCAAGGGCTGTAGCGTGACTTCGCACGCCAACTCGGGCGTCATGCACAGCTTCAAAAAACTCCCCGCCCGCTCTCGCGTCGCCCGGTACTCCGGCAAGTACCGGCCCGCCTGCCGCATCATCCATACAGGCGTGCGATCCACGGGCTGACGCAGCAGCGCGCGTAGGAGCAGGTCGTTGGTTAAAGGGGGGCGGGGCGTCGTACTCATGAGAGTGACTTTACCAGCTGTACGCCCCGCTTTCGCGGGTCCTCGTCAGCTGCGCTTGGCAGGGTCGAAGAGGCGTTCGTGCTCGACGATGGCGTAGCGGTCGGTCATGCCGGCGATGTAGTCGGCGACGGCGCGGGCGCGGCCGGCGTCGCCGGAGGTGGCTTCCATTTGGGTGGCGATTTGCTGATGTTCCGTGGGCAGCAGTTCGGGGCGGGCGAAGAAGGTTTGAAAGAGGCTGCTGATGACCGCGTCGGCTTTGTTGGTCATGCGCAGGACGCGATAGTGCCGGTAGACGTGATCGAGCAGATAGCGCTTGAGCGCCATGTGTTCCGCCAGCACCGGCTCGCTGAATTTCACTAATGGCCCAGGAGCGCCGCGCACTGCCTCGACGTCGCTGGGAGCAGCAGCGCGCAGCTGGGCGGCGGTGTTTTCGATGAGGTCGGTGACGACGTACGCGATCATGCGCCTGACGATCTCGTGCACCAGCCGTCGCCCGTTGAGCGTTGGATAGGCCGCCGTCACGACGTCGTACTGCCGCCTGAACAGCGGCACTTGTTTCAATTCATCCACGGTGATGAGCCCCGCGCGCAAGCCATCGTCCAGATCGTGATTGTTGTAGGCGATCTCATCGGCAAGATTGGCGATCTGCGCTTCGAGGGTCGGCTGACGACGGCGGATAAAGCGCTCACCCAGTTCGCCGAGCTTGCGCGCGTTGTTGAGCGAGCAGTGCTTGAGAATGCCCTCGCGCGTCTCGAATGTGAGATTCAACCCAGCGAACGCCGCGTAGTGTTCTTCGAGCTCGTCGACCACTCGCAGCGACTGCAGATTGTGCTCGAAGCCGCCGTAATCGCGCATGCATGCATTGAGCGCGTCCTGTCCCGCATGCCCGAAAGGTGTGTGGCCAAGATCGTGCGCGAGGCAAATGGCTTCGCAAAGCGTCTCGTTGAGTTGCAATGCCCGAGCGATGGTGCGGGCGATCTGCGCGACTTCGATGGAATGCGTCAGCCGCGTCCGAAACAGATCGCCTTCGTGATTGACGAAAACCTGCGTCTTGTAGACCAGACGTCGGAACGCCGTGGAATGAACGATGCGATCTCGATCCCGCTGATACTCACTGCGATAACGCGGCGCATCCTCCGGATGCTGACGGCCCTTCGAGCGTGTGTCGCAGGAGGCGTACGGCGCGAGCGGCGAGATGACGGCGCTCATGCGGCAGCGTCGAAATGCGTCCGCATGGTGGCGGCGAACGCTTCGCCAGAATAGTCGCTGACGACGTCCGCCTTGCCGAGGCTGCGTAACAGCACCAGCCGCAACTTGCCGTCGAGCACTTTCTTGTCCAATCCCATCAGCTCGCGCGCACGTTCCGCGCCAATGCGTGGCGGCTCGACTGGGAGGTTGAATCGCCGAAGCAGGTTCACGGCGCGGTCTTTATCGGCGCTCGGCAACCAGCCGAGCCGCTCCGACAGATCCGCGGCCATCACCATACCGGCAGCAACCGCTTCACCATGCAACCACGTGCCGTAACCCGAGGCAGTTTCGATCGCGTGCCCGAACGTATGACCCAGATTGAGAATGGCGCGCAGACCCTGCTCGCGCTCGTCAGTGCCAACGACTTCGGCTTTGATCTCACAGGAGCGCCGGACCGCATGTATCACCGCGGTGTCGACGCGACCTGACAACGCTTCGACGTTTTCTTCCAACCAGGTAAAGAAAGCCGGGTCATAGATCAAACCGTACTTCACGATCTCCGCGATGCCGGCGCGATACTCACGCTCCGGCAACGTATGCAGCGTGGCGGTGTCGGCGATCACGCAGCGGGGCTGATGAAAGGCGCCGATCATGTTTTTGGCGCGCGGATGATTGACCGCAGTCTTGCCGCCGACCGACGAATCGACCTGCGCAAGCAAGGTCGTCGGCACTTGAATGTAATCGATGCCACGTTGATAGCAGGCCGCGGCGAACCCAGCCATGTCGCCGATGACGCCGCCGCCGAGCGCGATGACGGCCGCGTCTCGATTCATGCGCTCGCTCACCAGCGCATCGATGATCCGCGACATCGTGTCTAGCGTCTTGTATTGCTCGCCGTCCGGCAGCACCACCGAAGCAGTGCGATGCTGCTTCAAAGCGGTTTCCAGCGGCCGCAGATATAACGGCGCGATAGTCTCGTTGGTGACGATGAGCAGATTGCGCGCGGCGACGTGCTCCGCGAGCAGCGCGTCGTCCTCCAGCAGATGCGGCCCGATCAGAATGGGATAACTGCGTTCGCCCAGCGGGATATCGACGCGTTGATGAGGTTGATGGTGGCTCATGATGAGGACAGCTCCTGCAGTCGCTGCACGACTTCGTCCGCGACAGCGCGCACCTGCCGGCCGTCCGTGCACACCACGACGGCCGCGATGGACTCGTACAGGGGCGCGCGAAACGACATCAGCTCGCGCAGCTTGCGCTCGGGATCTTCGGTGTAAAGCAAAGGCCGCTGACGTCCGTGGCGGGTGCGCTCCAGCTGCTGCTCGACACCGGTCTGCAGATAAACCACCCGGCCGCGGCTGGCCAGGTGCTCACGATTCTGCGGTGACAGCACGGCGCCGCCGCCGGTCGCGATGATGACATCCTGCATCTGGGTGAGCGCGTCGATCACCTCGCGCTCGCGCTCGCGAAAGCCGGCCTCGCCTTCTTTCTCGAAGATATACGGAATGTCGACGCCGGTGCGGTGCTCGATTTCGGCGTCGCTGTCGTAGAACTGCAAATGCAGCAGGCGCGCCAGTTGTTTGCCCACGGCGGTCTTGCCCGAGCCCATGGGCCCGATCAGGAAGACGTTAGTGCCGCGTGCCGGCGAAGTCGGTTCGGAGGTCATGCGACGACGGACTATAAACGAAAGCGGCCGCCCGAAGGCGGCCGCGGCCGTTACGAGAACCGCCCCGGGTACAGGGATGTACCCCGCCGCCTTAGGCGGCGGCGAGCGGGCAAAAGTCGCGCCTTTTGCCCTGCTCGCACGAGGGTCGTGGCAGGATGCCCGATCCCGAGTTAATAAAGACTGGAGCCTTCACGCAGGATGCGCGGCGTCACGAAGATCAGCAGCTCATCCTTGAAGTCCGAGGTCGTGGTCTGCTTGAACAGGCGGCCCACCACCGGGATGTCGCCCAGGTAGGGCACCTTGTTCTCGGCGTCGCGACGCTCGGTTTCCAGGATGCCGCCGAGCACGACGGTCTGGCCGTCGTTCACGAGCACCTGGGTCACGATCTCGCGCGTGTCGATCGAGGGCACGAAGCCGCCGGTGGCGCTGGCGACCAGCTGACCGACGCTGTCCTTGGACACGGTGAGGTCGAGGATCACGCGGTTGTCCGGAGTGATCTGCGGGGTCACCTTCAGGCTCAGCACGGCCTTCTTGAACTGCGTGGTCGTAGCGCCGCTGGACGAAGATTCCTGGTAGGGAATTTCCACGCCCTGCTCGATGGTGGCTTCACGCTGGTTGGCGGTGATCAGGCGGGGCGAGGAGATGATCTCGCCACGGCCTTCGGCCTGCGCCGCGGACAGCTCGAGGTCGACCAGGTAGTCGGAGTCGAGCAGCGCCAGCGCCAGTCGGCCGGCCGGGTTGGCCGCCGGCAGGTTCACCAGGTAACGATCGTTCGCGTCCTCGGGCAGGCCGAATCCGCCCAGCTGGCCCTCGTCGCCGGTGGTCGGCGTACCGATCGCATTACCGTCGCCGTCGTCCACCGTCGGGTTCGGACTGATGCTGATCTGGTCTTCAGTATTCAGCGCGCGGCCGAGCAGACCCAGGCCGTCGCTGCCGCCCTGACTGAAGGCGACGTTGGCGCCGAAGCGCACGCCGAGGTCGCGGCTGTAATCGTCGCTGACGATCACGATGCGCGCTTCGATCATCACCTGCTTGACCGGAATATCCAGCGTCGAGACCAGGCGGCGAATGTCCGCGAGGCGCTCGGACGTATCCTGCAGCAGCAGGGTGTTGGTGCGTTCGTCGATCGCGACGCTGCCGCGCTCGGAGACGAGCGAGCCGGCGCCGGACTTGATGAGCGTCGCCAGGTCGGCGGCCTTGGCATAGTTCACCTGCAGGTACTCGGTGCGCAGGGGCGCGAGTTCCTGGGCTTCTTTACGCGCGCTCAGCAGTTCCTTCTCGCGAGCGGCGATTTCGCTGGCCGGCGCGATGAAGATCACGTTGCCTTCCTGACGCGAGTCGAGACCCTTGGTGCGCATCACCACGTCGAGCGCCTGATCCCAGGGAACGCTCTGCAGGCGCAGGGTCACGTTGCCGGACACGGAGTCGCTGATGACCATGTTCTGGCCGCTGGTGTCGGCCAGCAGCTGCAACACGGCCCGGGTCTCGATGTCCTGGAAGTTCAGGGTCAAACGCTCGCCGACGTATTCCTTCTTGTCGCGCAGCTCGGGCGGCAGCTTCACCACCGGCTTCACTTCGATGGTGTAGACGTTGTCGGACTGATAAGCGAGCTGCTCGTAGTCGCCGGAAGCGGCGATCACCAGGCGGGCGCCGTCACCGACGCGGACCGCGTCGACAGTGCTCACCGGCGTGGCGAAGTCGACCACGTCCAGACGCTGCAGCAGATTTTCGGGGATGGCGGTTTTGGCGAAGTTCACCACGATCTTGCCGCCTTCCTGGCGCAGGTCCGCCGGCACCTTGGAGTCGGTCAGCTCGACGATGATGCGAGCCGAGCCGTCGCCGCCGCGGCGGAAGTCGATGTTGTTGACGCTGCGGACGCCGGACACGTTCGCGGCCGCTGCCGGACGCTGGGTGGCGGCGGCCAAGCCGCTCGGCGCGGCGCTCGACTGCAGCGAGCGGCCCGTGCCGGGGGAGGACAGGGACACGATGATGGTGTTGCCCTGAACCCGGGTTTCGTAAGGAACCAGTGCGTCGACGTTCAGCACGACGCGGGTGCGGCCGTTCGCTTCAGCGACGTTGACCGTGTCGAGCACGCCCTGTTTCACATCGACGCGACGCGAAGTCATCGCTACCGACGTCGCGGGCAGGTCGAGCGCGATGCGCGCGGGATTGTCGACCGTGAAGGTCAGCGGCGTCGGGGCGGTTTCCGCCAGGCGCAGCGTCAGCTCCACCTTGTCGCCCGCCGTGGCCTGCGCCTGGATGCTTTCCAGTCGGTTGGTGGATTGCGCCCACGCAACCTGGCCACCGAGCCCGGCCCAGGCGGCCAGCGTCAGGAGTAGGCCTAAAGCACGACTGGAGCGTGCGGGCGTGGCTGAGCTTGAGAACAACATTCTGTGTTTCTCCCTGAGAATCATTCGTTCAGCGCCAGCGCCGCTGGCCGCTCGATGTACCCGCCGAGACCGTCCGGGACGATCTCGATGATGGAAATACGCGTGGGCGTGATGCTGACGACGCGGCCGTCGTTCTGTCCCATGAAGCTACCCGGCAGCACACGATGAACCAGTCCGTCCTTACCCTGTACCAAGCCAAAATTACGACCCTGCAGCTGCAAGGTGCCGACCATCTGCATGGTGTCGAGCGGAAACTGTTCGAGGAACTCGCGCGTGCGCTTGGTATCCGGGCGCACCGAGCTCGCCACGTCGTTGCGCGCGGGCGCGCTCGGCACGAACGGCGAGCGCATGCTCGACGCGTTGTATATGAAGCTTTCGTAAGCCTTGATCTGCGGCAGCGGCTCGATGCGCTCGCCGGGACGGCTCTTGATTTCGGCGACCTGCGCCTGCAGCTTGTCCATGTCGCTCGAGCAGCCGCTCAGCCACAACAGGGCGAGCGAGGCGGTCGCGAGGGTTCGAAGTTGAGTGCTGTGTACCGTCATAAATGACTGCCTTTGACGTTATCCAGTGCTGGCCCGATCACTTCGCGTTCGGCGGCTTGCGCGGGGTCTTGCCCTTGCCTTTGCCGGCCTGTTGCGGTTGCTGGGCTGCCTGTTCCTCGGCGTCGAGATAACGATAGGTCTTGGCGGTGACGCTCAACTGCAACTGATCGTTGCCACTCTCCTTCGATACCGGCTGGATGTCCACGTCATGCAAGGTCACGATGCGAGGCAGGGCGGCAATGCCGCTGACGAATGCGCCGATCGAGTGATAGCTGCCGGTGAGTTTCATCTTGATCGGCAATTCGGCGTAAAAGTCCTTGTTGATCTGCGCCTCGGGCTGGAACAGCTTCTGATCCAGGCCGGCGCCCGATCCCTGCTGCGAAATGTCGGTGAGCAGGTTCGGCACCTCGGTCTTGTTGGGCAACTTGCGCAACATGGCGCCGAACGACTGCTCCATTTCGGCCAGCTGGGCTTTGTAGGCATCCAGATTCGCGGCCTTGCGGGCTTTCTGTTCGAGCGTTTGCAGCAGCTGGATTTCCTGATTGCGCGCCGAGTCGAGCTCGGGCTTCTTCGGCTTCCACGCCAGGAAATACGACATAAAACCGGCGGCGAACACGAAGATCAGCGCAATCGCGCCGAGCCGGAACGCCAGCGGCCAGCGGCTCGGATCGTTCGGATCCAGGTCGCGCAGTTGTTCGACGAACGTGCTCACCGGGCACCTCCCGTTTTGCCGCCCGCCTTGCCGGCTTTACCGGCCTTGCCGGCTGGCTTGCTGGGCGACTGCTCCTCGGGCGCGGCGGCCGCCAGCTGCGGATTCTCCTGGTTCGCGCTCAGCGTGAACTGCGAGCCCGCGTCGGTGTTGCCCTTGGTCTCGAGAATCTGCAGCGCAGGGTCGGTCAACCATTCGGAGCTGTCGATGTTGCGCATATAAGAAGCCACGCGCGTGCTCGACTGCGCGAAGCCCTTCAGCTCGATTCTACGGTTGGTCTGTTTCACTGACGTGAGATAGATGCCATCGGGCGTGGTGCGCACCAGCTGGTCGAACACGTGCACGATTTCCGGCCGGCTCAGCTCGAGCTGTTCGATCACGGTGATGCGTTCCTGCAAACGTTTCTTCTGCTCTTCCAAGTCCAGGATCTCGGCGATCTGCTTGTCGAGCTCGGAAATCTCCTGGTTCAGATACGAGTTGCGCGCCTGCTGCTCGTCGATGGCCGACTGCATCTGCCAGTTGACCGCGAAATACACCACGGCGGCCAGGATGAGCGCGGCTACCGCGCCAACGCCGAACTCCTGACGCTTGCGCTTGCGTTCCGCTTCCCGCCAGGGAAGTAGGTTGATTCTTGGCATGTCAGTCGAAGCTCCGTAAAGCGAGGCCGCACGCTGTCAATAATGCGGTCGCATCCTTCTTTACCGCCTGGGCCTTGGCCTTCTGACTTACCTTCATCTGACCGAGTGGATCGCCACGTTGAGATTCGATGCCGACGCGACTTTGGATCATTTCCGCCGCGCCGGGGATGTTGGCGCACCCTCCGCAGATCAAGATCTGTTCAGGCTGCTCGCGGCCGGCGCCCGAAGCGAGGAAGAACTGCAGCGATCGGCTCACCTGCTGGCACATGTCGTCGATGAAGGGCCCGAGCACTTCGGTTTCGTAGTTGCCGGGCAGGCCACCTTCTTTCTTGGCGCGCCCGGCTTCTTCCATGCTGAGGCCGTAGGTGCGCATCACTTCTTCTGTCAACTGCTGCCCGCCGAACGCGAAGTCGCGGGTGTAAATGACCTTGAGATCGCGCAGCACGCTGAACGTGGTGGAGCTCGCGCCGAAGTCGACCACGGCGATCACTCGCCCGAGGCCGCCGTCCGGCATCTGGTGAGTCAGCAACCGGCACGCATTCTCGAGTGCAAACGCTTCGACATCGACGATGCGCGCGGTGAGGCCGGCCGCGGCGCACGCAGCGAGGCGCTGTTCGACGTTCTCGGAGCGAGTCGCGACCAGCAGCACGTCGAGCATGTCGGGATCCTTCTCGGAAGGTCCGATCACTTCGAAATCGAAACTGACTTCTTCCATGGGGAAGGGGATGTACTGGTCGGCCTGCAGCTCGACCTGACCTTCCAGCTCGTTCTCACCCAGGGTGCGCGGCATCTGAATGACTTTGGTGATCGCGGCGTCGCCGCTGATCGCCACCGCCGCTTCCTTGGCGCGCGCGCCTGAACGCTTTACAGCGCGCTTGATGGCTTCACCGACGGCGTTGGCGTCGACGATGGCCTTTTCGTTGATGGAGTTGGGCGGCGTCGCTTCCGCTGCATAGGATTCCACGCGGTATTGACCGCCGCTCATGCTCAGTTCGATGAGCTTGACCGACGAGGTAGTGATGTCCAGGCCCAGGAGAGGTCTGGATTTTGCGGTTAACAGCACGCTGGTTCCCTTTCTTGATCAGACACTTAGGTGACGATCGTAGAGCGGACGCGAAACACGGGCGGCAACTATATAAGTCGTGACTTAAGTTGAATGTGAGGAGCCTCACGAAATACCATCGCGGTATTCCCGCAGCAAAAGTGCTTTTTTTACAGTATTAAGCGCGCTTCATCGCGTTCATGCGCTTCGAGCCAAAGCAGATCAGCGTCTTATGGCTCGAGCTCGGGCGAACCCCGAATCCTGGGAGGAGCCCACAGACGAACCCAGAGCCAGGCACTACAGTCTCATCCCCTGTGCCGACCGTACCGCGACGCTCCACATCGTCGTCCGGGATTATGTATAACGGCTAATATTGCCTAGCGCTTTTTGATATAGCAACTGGCAAAGCAAGGACTTAGGATTTTTTATTGCCATGCGACGTTACCTCAAATCTCCCCTCCGGCTGATCCTCGCGGGACTGCTGGGCGTGACCGGCGCAGGGGTGCTCGGACTGCTCGGGGCGTATCAATATCTCCGGCCCAGCCTGCCCGATGTCAGCACCATCAAGGACATCCGGCTGCAGGTGCCGCTGCGGGTGTTCAGTCGCGACGGGCGCTTGATCGCGCAGTTCGGCGAGCAGCGGCGTATTCCGCTGTCGTTCGAGGACATCCCCGGCCAGATGATCAACGCCGTGCTCGCGGCCGAAGACGATCGTTTCTTCCAGCACGGCGGCGTCGACTATCCCGGCCTGCTCCGCGCCGTGGTCCGACACCTGTTGTCGGGTAACAAGGCGGAAGGCGGCAGCACCATCACCATGCAGCTGGCGCGCGGCGTGTTCCTCAGCCCGGAGAAGAGCTATCGGCGCAAGATGGTGGAAATCTTCACCACGCTGCGCATCGAGCAGGAGCTCACCAAGCAGGAAATTCTGGCGCTCTACCTGAACAAGAGTTTTCTGGGTCAGCGCGCTTACGGCATCGGAGCCGCGGCCGAAGTTTATTTCGGTAAGACGGTCGAGCAGCTTTCGTTGCCCGAGATCGCGTTGATCGCCGGCACGTTCCGGCTGCCTTCGCGTGACAATCCCGTGGCAAATGCCGAGCTGGCGCGGCAGCGACGCGCGTATGTCTTGCGCCGTATGCGCGAGAAAGAGTTCATCACTCAGCAAGAATACGACGCTGCGTTGAATTCGCCGGTGGAATCGAAGCTGCACGGTCCGGCGGTCGAAGTGGAAGCGCCCTATATCGCCGAGATGGTGCGAGCCGATTTGTTCAATCGTCTCGGCCCGGAGGCTTACACCGCCGGCTACGAAGTTATAACGACGGTCGACAGCCGCTTGCAGCACGCCGCGGTCAAAGCGCTGCGGGGCGCGTTGCTGGATTACGATCAACGGCATGGCTATCGCGGCCCCGCGGGGCGCGCGACGTTGCCGTCGGGCGCGCGGGAAAAAGAGTGGTCGCAAGCGCTCGAAGAATATGCAGTGCGCGGCGGCCTGGAGCCGGCCGTCGTCATCGCGACCGAAGACAAAAGCGCCGTCGCCTATTCACGCAACGCCGGCCGTATCAACCTGGGTTGGAACGGCATCAGCTGGGCGCGCAATCCATTACCGGACGGCAGCGTCGGCCCGCAGCTGCAACGCGCGGGCGATGTGCTCGCGGTCGGCGACATCATCTATATCGCCCAGGAAGTTTCGGGTAACTGGCGCATGGTGCAGGTGCCGGAAGCGCAGGGCGCGTTCGTCGCGCTCGATCCGCAGGACGGCGGCATCGCCGCGCTCACCGGCGGCTTCGATTATTTCGCCAGTAACTACAATCGCGCCGTGCAGGCCAAGCGCCAGCCGGGCTCGTCGTTCAAACCGTTCTTGTACTCAGCGGCGCTCGATCAAGGCTTCACGCCGGCGAGCATCGTGAACGATGCACCGCTGGTGATCGAAGACGCCATGCTCGAAGGCAGCTGGCGTCCGCAAAACAACACTCGCGAGTTCCGCGGTCCGATGCGACTGCGCGAAGCGCTGGTGCGTTCTCGTAACCTGGTGTCGATTCGTGTGATGAACTCGCTCGGCCCGGCGTACGCGACGCAATTCATCGAACGTTTCGGTTTTCCAGAGAACAGCCTGCCGCGCAATCTTTCACTGGCGCTGGGCACGGCGCAGGTGTCGCCGCTGGAAATGGCGAGCGCGTATGCCGTGTTTGCTAACGGCGGCTTCCGCGTCGAGCCTTATTTCATTCAGCGCATCGTCGCCGCGGACGGCAAGGTCGAATACGAAGCGCAGCCGAAATTCGCCTGCGTCGACTGCGTGCAGCCGAACACCGAAACCGAAGGCGGCGCGACCAATCTGCTCGACGCGCCGATCAGCGCCAATGTCACCGACGAAACGCGCTGGGGCGGCCGCACCTATCTGCAAGAAAAGGCGCTGGCGCCCCAAGTGATCTCGCCGCAGAACAATTACTTGATGACCGACATGATGATGGACGTGGTGAAGCGCGGCACCGCCGTGCGCGCCCTGCAGTTGAAGCGCAGCGACCTGGCCGGCAAGACCGGCACGACCAACGATCGGCGCGACGCCTGGTTCTGCGGTTACAACAGCGCGCTGGTCGGCACGGCCTGGGTGGGCTTCGACCAGGAGCGTTCGCTGGGTCCGGGCGAAGAAGGCAGCCGCACGGCGCTGCCGATGTGGATCTACTTCATGTCCGAAGCGTTGAAAGGAGTACCGGAACAGCGTCGCACGCCGCCGCCCGGACTGGTTTCCATGCGCATCTCGGCGGATTCCGGCCTCGCGGCGCGTCCCGGCGATCCGGACGCGATTTTCGAGACGTTCATGGCGGGTCATCTGCCGCCGCAGGCCGAGGTCGACACGGCCCTGCCCACCGGCGACAGCGACGAAGAGAACAAGGAAAGCGACGACTCGCTGTTCTGAGGCGTCGGGCTGTTCTGAGTACGGGAACGAAGATGAGCAAACGAAGCAACCCACGTGCCGAGCAGCTACGCATGGCCCTGGCGCAGGAAGCCGCACGTATCATGTCCGAACAGGGCATCGACGATTACGGCCTCGCCAAGCGCAAGGCGGCCGAGCGGCTCGGCGCGACCGACATCGCGGTGCTGCCCAAGAACACCGAGATCGAAGCGGCGCTGGAAGCGCATCACCGCCTGTTCGACGGTCACAAACATTCCACGGCGCTGAGCGCGTTACGTCGCACGGCGCTGCAGGCGATGCGGCTGCTGGATAATTTTCAGCCGCGCCTGGTCGGCCCCGTGCTGAGCGGCACGGCCTCGGCGCACTCCGAAGTGAATCTGCACCTGTTCGCGGACAGTCCGGAGCGGGTGACGCTGCATCTGATGGACAAGAATATTCCGCATCACCTGGCCGAGCGGCGGCTGCGGTACGAGCCCAATCGCCTGGTCTCGTATCCGGTGGTGCAGTTCGTCGCGGGAGATCGTGAGATCGACGCCGTCGTGTTTCCTATCGACGGCATTCGTCAGTCGCCGGCCAGTCCGGTGGACGGCAGGCCGATGCGTCGCGCGGATGCGGCGGAATTGGAATCTTTGTTAGAGGCAGCAGACAACGACTGATGCGCCGTTGTCTGCTCTCGTTATCTGCTCTGGGCAGCTTTTAACGCTTCTCGATCTCGACGTACTCGCGCTTCGCCGGACCCGTGTACAGCTGACGCGGACGGCTGATCTTCATCGCCGGGTCGGCGATCATTTCCTGCCAGTGAGCCACCCAGCCCACCGTGCGGGCGATCGCGAACATCACCGTGAACATCGACTGCGGAATGCCGATCGCGCTGTAAATGATGCCGGAATAGAAATCCACGTTCGGATACAGCTTGCGCTCGACGAAGTACTCGTCCTTGAGCGCGATCTCTTCGAGCTTCAGCGCCAGCTCGAACAGCGGATTGTCGGACTTGCCGAGCTTCGCCAGCACCTTGTGGCACATGGCGCGGATGATGGTCGCGCGCGGATCGAAGTTCTTGTAGACGCGGTGGCCGAAGCCCATCAGACGGAAGTTGTCGTTCTTGTCCTTGGCCTTGGCGAGGTACTTCGGCACGTTCTCGACGGTGCCGATCTGCTCCAGCATCGCCAGCACCGCTTCGTTGGCGCCGCCGTGAGCCGGGCCCCACAGGGCCGAGATGCCCGAAGAAATCGCCGCGTACGGATTCGTGCCCGTGCTGCCGGCGAGGCGGACCGTGGACGTGCTCGCGTTCTGCTCGTGATCCGCATGCAGAATGAACAGCAGATCCAACGCCTGCGCCTGCACCGGATCGACGTTGTACTGCTCGCACGGCACCGAGAAAAACATGTGCAGCAGGTTCGAGCAGTAATCGAGATCGTTGCGCGGGTACATGAACGGCTGACCGAGCGCGTGCTTGTAAGCGGCGGCCGCGATCGTCGGAATCTTCGCGATGATGCGATGGGCGAAAATCTCGCGATGGCGCGGGTTATGGATGTCCATCGAGTCGTGATAGAACGCCGCCATCGAGGCCACCACGCCCGACAGCATCGCCATCGGATGCGCGTTGTACTGGAAGCCGTTGAAGAATCGCAGCAGCGATTCGTTGATCATGGTGTGGTACTGGATGGCATGCGTGAATTCGGCCTGCTGCTCGGTGGTCGGCAGCTCGCCGTTGATCAGCAGGTACGCCACTTCGAGAAAGTTGCTCTTCTCGGCCAGCTGCTCGATCGGGATGCCACGGTGCAGGAGCACGCCCTCGTCACCGTCGATGAAAGTAATTTTACTTTCGCAGGACGCCGTGGCCATGAAGCCCGGGTCGAAAGTAAACATGCCGTGGTCCTTGGCGAGGCTGGCGATGTTGAGCACATCGGGCCCGAGCGTGCCGCTCTTCACTTCGGCGAGAGATTTCTTGCCGGTCGAGAGATTGGTCAGTTCAAACTTCTTCTCGGTCATGACGATAACCTGGGAGCTAATTCCGCAGACAGATGCCACAGGGGAGCCTGACCGGGCGCTTCGGTGAGGGAGCATCTGGCCAAGCCGTGGAAACGACCGTGCCCGTCCGTAGGCGACGCTCGTAGCGGCTTTTTGCAAGCGCAAAAATCGGAGGCGCAGACTTACACGTCGTCGCCAGCGAATCAAGCATGGTAGCCGATCGCGGACATTAGTTACGTGCATCGCTAATGCAGCGACGCTATAGCCAAATCTGCAATCCGAGCCGTGCCTGCAAAAGTCCGCCGCTGTCTATTAGGCGGACTTATCTTCCGTTCGGCGAGATTAATTTCTCGACTCTTCGGCGAGACTAACGTCTCGACGCGATCGCGACCGTCATTCGACGACTTTGATCAACTGGCCGGGCTGCGGCTCCTTGTTCGGGTACAGGTCGTTGAGCAGGCGCAGCTGCTGCTCGGCGTATTCCGGCAAAGGTGAATTTTTCGCAAGGTCCGCGATGCGCGTGGTTTCGGTGGCCCGGATCGTCTTGATCTTGTACGGCTCGGCCAGCGCGAACTCGTTCTGCTTCAAGCGGCGGAAGGTTTTGACCGTCGACATGAACAGCGCATCGGACTTGGGCGTGCCGGTGGACCCCTTGCTGGCGCCGGCAAAAATGTAAGCGAGATTGTTGTGATAGATGACGACGTAGCGCGTCGGCATCATTCCAAACGGCGTGTTCGCCGAGCGCACCACCGCGGTGTAGCCCTGCAGACCGTTGACCTCGATGGGCTCGGATTGGCTGGCGCTGGAGCGAGCCAGCAGACGTGACAGGAATTCGCGCGGACCGGTGTTCGGCGGCGGCGCCTGTGTCTGCATCTGCAGGACGCTGTCCTTCTGCGGTGAAACCGCGATGAGGCGATCCGCCTGGTTCTCCACGTTCCAACCGCTCGGGAACACGACCGTCAAACCCAGATCGGCATGATAGAAGCGATTGCCTTTGAGCACGCCTTGCGAGCGGCTCGGGCCCATCGGCAGGCCTTCGATGACCTTCAGATATTTTTCCCGGCCGGGATCCAGATTGTCGGTCGGACCGCCCTTGAGCTTGTCCGCCGCCTTGACGACTTCGGTGAGACGCTGATCGTTGTCCGGGTGAGTGGCGAACACGCCGTGATACACGCGCGGTTCGCGCTTCTCCTCGCGAGCCCGGGCGATCTCGAACATTTCCTGGTTCTTCAGCAGCCGGACCACGTCGATCATGCTCTCGGAGGAGTAGCCGGTTTTGGTCAGGTATTCGGCGCCCAGGCGATCGGCCTCGAGCTCCTGATCGCGTCCGTAGCCGCTGACCAGCGCCGCGCCGGCGTAGTTGGCGAGCCCGGCCAGATCGGCGCTGCCCGTGAAAATGCCGACTGCGGCCGCGCCGATGTTCGACAGCGTGGATTTGCTCTGCTGCCGCACCGGATGGCGCGCGGTGACGTGGCCGATCTCGTGCCCCAGCACGGCGGCCAGCTCGGCCTCCGAGTTGAGGTAATTCATGATGCCGCGGGTGATGTAGACGTAACCGCCGCCAGTGGTGAAGGCGTTGATGTCCTCGCTGTCGAGGACCATGAAGTGGTACTCGAGCTCGGGCCGATGGCTGGCCTTGGCGGCGCGCTGGCCGACTTCGTTCACATATGCCTGCAGCTGCTGGTCCTCATAGGGACCGCCGAACTGCTGCACGATCATCGGGTGAACTTCCTTGGATTTTTTGACCTCGCCCGCCTCGCTCTGGAACACGAGGTCCGGACTTCCGGTCACGGGATTGGAAGCGCACCCGCCGAGGATTGCGGCCGAGCCGCCGGCGGTGAGGGCCATTAACAATGCGGCGCGAAGGGTCTTGTTCAGCGGCATGGCGGCGTCCGTCTCGGCAACGGCAGGGACGCCATTGCACTCTATAGCTCTATGTCGATGCAAATCGCCGCGAGTTCCCTCGCGGATTCCCCCAGGCCATCATTCAGATAAATGACAAAGGGGCGCCCCGGCAAACCGGAGCGCCCCTTTCGTGTAGAGCCCTGCTGCTGAACCCGTGCTTAACGCCGGGCCGTTCAGCCGGCCAGAAGCCGCTCGCCTTAGCGGGCGTACTTCTTGCGGAACTTGTCCACGCGACCGCCGGTATCGACGATCTTCTGCTTGCCCGTGTAGAACGGATGGCAGTTGGAGCAGACTTCGATCTGCAGGTCATGACCCAGCGTGGAGCGGGTAACAAAGGAGTTACCGCAGCTGCAGACCACGTTGATCTCTTTGTACTCGGGATGGATGCCGTCTTTCATGGGACTGTATCTATGGGCGGGCCGGGCGGAAAAAAGGGGCGCAGTGTAGCGGCCGATCACCGCCCTCGCAAGAAAAAAACTTTCGCGGATCGGGGGCTCAATGGATTCGTAGGTACTTGACTGCGGTTATCCACAAAGCCTGTGGATAAGTGTGTGGATGACTGGCCGTCATGGCAAGCCCGAAGCTTGCAGAAATATGACGCTGTCAAATTGCTCAATTTTTCACCAGGCCATTTCTACCTGCGCTATCAATGAGTTACGAGCCGGTCCTGATATATCGCATGTAATTTTGTCATCAACGTGGGAACGAACCAACAGCGCTTCAGGTGTGTGCATAACCCCGGCGGCGAGCGGCCTAAGGATTCGGTTTTCAAAGAAAATTTTGTGTGACAGATCACGCTGCCGGCACACCCCGAACAGAGTGTTTCGGCGTCTCGCCACGGTCGGATTCAGCCTACGCCGGGGTCGGTTCCGGGTCGGGCAGAAACATCTCCTGCAGGTCGTTCAGGAAACGTTGGCCCGTCGGCGTCGCTCGCCAGCGATGAGGCGCGTGGAGTTCGAACAATCCTTTGCGCTGAGCTTCCGCGACGATCCGGCTCAACGTCGAAAACGGCAAACCGGTGCGTGACTCGAACTGCTGCTCGTCGAAGCCATCGATGAGCCGCAGGCTGTTCAGCATGAACTCGAAGGGCATATCCACAGCTGGCACGACCCGCCGTTCGCTCATGCGCTGATCTGCGGCGCGGGACATGTACTCGCGAGGCTGCTTGTAGCGAGTCGTGCGCACGATGACCTCGCCTTCGTCGAGCCGGGTCAACTTGCCGTGAGCGCCAGCGCCGATGCCGATGTAGTCGCCGAACTGCCAGTAGTTGAGATTGTGGCGGCTGCGGCGGCCGGACCTCGCGTAAGCCGACACTTCGTACTGCTCGTAGCCGCGCGCCGCGAGCAGCTCCTGACTCTCGATCTGCATCTGCCAGCAATCGTCGGGATCGGGGAGCGGCGGAGGGCGGTGATAGAACACCGTCCCTGGCTCCAGAGTGAGCTGGTATTGCGAGATGTGGGTCGGCTGCAGGGCGAGGGCAGCCCCCACGTCTCGCAACGCCTGTGCGACGTTCTGCGCGGGCAGGCCGTACATCAGGTCGAGATTGAAATTGTCGATGCCCGCTTGCCGCAGTTCCTCAACCGCGCGCTCGATGTCACGAGCGCCGTGAATGCGCCCAAGCAGACGCAGCTGCTCTTCGTTGAACGTTTGCGCGCCGAGCGACACGCGATTCACGCCCGCGTCGCGGTAACCCGAGAAGCGGCCGTGTTCGATGGTGCCGGGGTTCGCTTCCAGCGTGATTTCGATTTCGGAGTCGAAGGGAATTTGCTGGCGGACGGCTTCGAGCAAACGGCCGATCTGCTCGGGGCCGAACAGGCTGGGCGTGCCGCCGCCGAAAAAAATCGAGGTGAGCGCGCGGCCCTGCACCGCCGGCACGTCGTTCTGTAAATCCTCCAGCAACGCATCGATGTACTGCGCCTGCGGAATCAGCTCGGGCGCGGCGTGCGAGTTGAAATCGCAGTACGGACACTTGCGCACGCACCAGGGCATGTGCACGTACAACGAGAGCGGTGGCAGAACCAGGGACACGATGGGCTCGCTACGATCCGAGCGGGTAAATCTCGCGCAACTGTGCGACCAGGCCCCGCAGCGCTTTGCCGCGATGGCTCAGTAGATTCTTCTCGGCGGCAGGCAGCTCCGCAATGGTTACCGCGCGATCGGCCAATTCGAAAATGGGGTCGTAGCCGAAGCCACCCGTGCCGCGACGTTCGGTGGTGATGCGACCTTCCCAACTCGCCTGACAGATGAGCGGCGAAGGATCGTGCGACGAGCGCATGAACGCCAGCGCGCATTGATAGCGAGCCGTCCGTTGCGCAGGCGATTTGCCGTCGAGGGCAGCGAGCAGCTTGAGCAGGTTGTCCTCGTCGCTCGCGTCCTCGCCGGCGTAGCGCGCCGAATAAATGCCGGGAGCGCCGTCGAGCGCGTCTACTTCCAGTCCCGAATCGTCGGCGATGGCAGGCAAGCCCGAGGCCGCGGCCGCGTGCCGCGCCTTCAAAATCGCGTTCTCGACGAAGCTCAGGCCAGTCTCCTCGACGCTCACCGTCGTGAACTGCGACTGCGGCAGAACTTCGAACCCGGGCGGCGGCAGCAGCTCGCGCAGCTCCTTCAATTTGCCGGCATTGCCGGTGGCGATCACCAGACGCATCAGTCCGCGCTCAGTGCTTCGAGCTGACGTGCGAGCAGCTGGCCGCAGCCGTTCGCCGCGAGATTCAACAGCTCGTCGAGCTCGTTGCGCCGGAAAGCGTGACCCTCGGCCGTGCCTTGCACTTCGATGAAGCCGCCGCCGTTGTTCATCACGATGTTCATATCGGTCTCGGCCTCGGAATCTTCGGCATAGTCGAGATCCAGCACGGGCACGCCCGACCAGATGCCCACGGAGACTGCGGCCACTTGGCCGTGCACTGGGCTGTCACGTAGCGCGCCTTTGCGTACGAGCGAATTCACTGCGTCCACCATGGCGACATAGCCGCCCGTAATGGAGGCGGTTCGCGTGCCGCCATCGGCCTGCAGGACGTCGCAATCGACCGTGATCGTGCGCTCGCCCAATGCTTTGAGATCGATCACGGCGCGCAGGGCCCGGCCGATGAGCCGCTGGATTTCCAGCGTGCGGCCGCCTTGCTTGCCCGTCGCAGCTTCACGCTTGTTACGCGTGTGAGTGGCGCGTGGGAGCATGCCGTACTCGGCAGTAACCCATCCCTTGCCTTGATTACGCAGGAACGACGGGACCGTCTCTTCAACGCTCGCGGTACAAAGCACGCGCGTCTCGCCGAACTCGATCAGCACGGAGCCTTCGGCGTGGCGCGTAAAACGGCGTGTAATGCGGATCGGCCGCAGCTCGTCGGGAGCGCGGCCACTGGGTCTGGATTTCATGGCAGTACCTACGTTGATACGTCTGCAGCGTATCTCAAGCAGCCGTCCCTGGAGCCTCGGCCCGCCGATACATCCGTGTACCGGCGTTCGCGCGGTTCGAGGCGACGTTAAGTCGCCTCGAAAAGGCATCCGCGCTCACCCCAGGTACCGCATGACGGCGGCGGTAGAATTATCGCTGAAAGGCGACGACGCCTGCACCGCGCGCCGGCCCAGGGCTTCCAGCCAGGCCCGCAGCTGCTGCGTGTCGTCGCGGAAAAACGCGGCGATGTCCATGTCCCGCAAATTGGCCCAGATGCCGTCGGTACACAACAGGATCACGTCGCCCGCCTGCAACGCGTGGCGGCCGCTGATGGTCATCTCCGGAATGGCCGGATCTCCGCCCAGGCAGCACTCGACGAAATTGCGCATGGGGTGATTGGGCAATTCTTCCTCGGTGATCTTGCCCTCGCGCAACAGCAGCTCGACATGGCTGTGATCGCGCGTCCGCGCAAGCATCTTGCCGTGGCGGATGTGATAGATGCGGCTGTCGCCGACGTGCGCCCAATAAGCCGCGCCTTCCTGCACCAGGCACACGGCGATGGTCGCGCGCGGCCGCGCGTCGATGCTCTGACCGTTGCCGAGGCGCGCCACATCGTCATGCGCGCGGCTCAACGCCATATGCAGGAAGCCGATGGGATCGAACATCGGCAAGGGCGTTTGCTGGAAGGAATCGAGCAGGCTTTTCAGCGCCGTGTCCGCGGCGCGGCTGCCATCGGAATGGCCGCCCATGCCATCGATGACCACGAGCAGCGCCGCCTTGTCGGTGGCTGCCACGGTCACACGGTCCTGGTTGTCCTCACGATCACCGATCAGACTTAAATCTGCATGCTCGATCCGCAAGCGCGGGCTCCGGCCGGACGGCTCTTCAGCTGATACACTTGCCCCTTTCAAGGCGACGCTTTATAGCACCGCGTCACTCAGCGTGTAAGACAGCGTTTGCCTTAATCTTCTTCTACGGCACGAAATAATGATCCGCAGCATGACAGGTTTCGCCCGGCGCGAGCGCCAGGGCCCATGGGGTACGCTGGTGTGCGAGGTGCGCACCGTGAACCATCGCTACCTCGAAACCTCGCTGCGCCTGCCGGACGAGCTGAAGGCGCTGGACAACGACGTGCGCCAGGCGATTGCGGCCGCACTGCGCCGGGGCAAGGTAGACGCCAACCTGTACTTGAAGTCCGCGGCCGGCACGCAGCGCTCGCTGGAGCTGGACCCGCAGCTGCTCGAAGAATTGATTGCGCGCGTCGATCAGGTGCGCGGCCAGTTGAAGTATCCCGCACCTGTCAGCCCCGTCGACCTGCTGCGCTGGCCCGGTGTTGTGCGCGAGGCGGAAGTGGACGTGAAGCCCGTGCTGGCCGCCGCGCTGGAGCTCGTGCAGGAAGCGCTGAACGAGTTGAACGAGACTCGCCTGCGCGAAGGGCAACGCATTCGTGAACTGTTGCTGACGCGCTGTACAACGATGCGCACGCAAGTTCAAGCCGTGCGCGCGCGCCTGCCTGAAGTCTCGCGACGCATGCGCGATCGCATCGTCGAGCGCATCGCGCAGCTCGGCGCGACACCGGATCCGGAGCGTCTCGAACAGGAACTGGTGCTGTACGCTCACAAGATGGACGTGGACGAAGAGTTGGACCGGCTCGGCGCGCACCTTGAAGAAGTCACCTCGGTGTTGAGCTCCGCCGAGCCTGCCGGACGCCGGCTCGACTTTCTGATGCAGGAGCTGAACCGCGAAGCCAACACACTGTCGTCGAAGTCGCAGGACAGCGAGACCACTCGCGCCGCGGTGGACATGAAAGTCGCGATCGAGCAGATGCGCGAGCAAGTACAGAACGTGGAATGAGCGAAGCGTCGGTGCAAAGAGGCAAGTTGTTCGTAATCGCCGCGCCGTCGGGCGCGGGCAAGACGACGCTGGTGCGTGCGTTGATGACGCGCGTTGCGTCGCTGCGCTTCTCGATCTCTTATACGACACGCAAGCCGCGGCCCAATGAGCAGCACGGGCGCGATTACTTCTTCGTCGATCACGCCGAGTTCGAGCGCATGGCTGCGGCCGGCGAGTTTCTCGAGCACGCGCGCGTGTTCGACAATTATTACGGCACGTCGAAACCGCAGGTGGAAGGCATGCTTCGCAGCGGCGACAACGTGCTGCTCGAAATCGATTGGCAGGGCGCGCAGCAGATCCGCCGCGCGATGCCGGAATGTCAGTCGATCTTCATTCTGCCGCCGTCGCGTGAAGCCCTCGAACAGCGTCTGCGCGGCCGGCAAACCGACAATGACGAAGTCATCGCGCGTCGACTGCGCGACTCCATCGCCGACATGTCACATTGGAACGAGTTCGACTTCGTCGTGGTCAACGACGAGTTCGAGCGCGCCACCGGCGACCTCGAAACCATCGTCGCCGGGCTTGGCGACGCGCTCAGACGCGACCGCCCCGAGCTACAAACGTTGATCCGTCGCCTGTTGGGTTGAGCTCCCAATATTTTTTTTCGGCGCCCTCCAGTGCTGAACTTGCCATCGTCGCCACGGACAAAGCTTCTGACCTGCCGCGGATGAGCGGCTCGTAATCAAGGACATTCATATGCGATTCAGAACTCTTCAGCTCAGCACTGTCGCCGCCACCACCGCGCTGTGCGCGTTCCTGGTGTCCGCCGGCGCTTCCGGCGCGGAAGCCGAGCGTCCCCGCACAATCAGCGTCTCCGGGCAAGGTGAGATTCAGGCCGAGCCGGATCGCGCGTTGGTGACCCTGGGCGTGGAAGCGCGTAAGCCGAAGATGGAAGACGCGCGCGCCGAAGTCTCCAAGACCGTCGACGCCGTGCTGAAGCTGACGCGCGATTTGAAGATCGATCAAAAATACGTGCGCACCACGCGCGTGAACATTCAGCCCGAGTACAACTGGGACAACAACGCTCGTGAACGCAACCTGATCGGCTACTACGTCTCTCGCCAGATCGAAATCGAACTGCGCGATCTCGACAAGCTCGGCCAGCTGATGGAGAAGTCGTTCGATCTCGGCGTGAACCAGGTCGGCGATCCGCGCCTGGATTCCAGCAAGCGTCGTGACCTGGAGCGCGAAGCTCTGGCGAAGGCTGTGGCTGACGCCAAGCTGAATGCCGAAGCCGTGGCCAAGGCCGCCGGCGCCCGCCTGGGCCCGCCGCGCACGATTTCCGCCAGCTCGGGCTTCGTGCCGCCTCCGATGCCGATGATGAAGACGCAGATGATGCGCGCCGAAGCGGCGTCCGACGCCGCGGGCTCGTATCAAAGCGGCCAGATGGGATTCAACGGCACGGTCCAGGTCGAGTACGATTTGATTCCGAACACGCCGTAATCGAGCCCGTCTCGGAGGGCTATTCACATGAATCGCCGCTCTCACGGAACGAAACGCAGCGCTGCCTTAGCGGCAGCGCTGCTTCTAATTCAAGGCGCCAGTCAGGCCATCGAAGCGCCGAAACAGACCCCACCACCTGAGCCTCCGGCTGAAGCTCCCGCCGTCACCGTCGCGCCCACCGATGAAACCCAGTTCCAGCAGGTGTTGCAGCGGGTGACGATGTTCCGAACCATGAAGGGCCTGAACGTCAGCGATCAGGTCATCGATCAGCTTTCACGCGGCGAGGCCGATCAGGCCGTCGCGGCATTGAGTACTCTCGCGGCTCAAGGGAATCGGCAAGCAGACATAGCGCTCGTGCGCATTCAACACTGGTGCAACAGTGTGTCCTCGTCGCGTGCGCCCGATTGGAAATCGCAGCTTCCTGAAGTCGGCAAACAATTCCCGCCCGACCGCGCGCCTCGCATTGCTGGTGTGTTGAAGGCCGAGGCGGAGTTCAAACCGCGCGCCATGGCCGGCTGCGGCAAAGCGCGATTCGACTTCGGCGCGATCGAAGCGCGGCTGCGCGCCGCCGCGGATGCCGGCGATCCTGCAAGCGCCACTGAATTAGCGCCCTTCCTTCGCGATGCCGCCAAGCGCGAAGCGCTGATCCAGCAGGCAATCAGTAAAAATTACGCGCCTGCGATGCATGCCGCCGCCAGCAATCTGCTCGTCGCGGTTCAACGCGGGCAGACCACCGAGAACGTCAGCAAGATTCGCGAGTATCTCAAGACCGCGGGCCGTTACATCCCCAAAGCCAAGGTCGATCTGGCGAACTGCATGTCCCTGGGTTGCGATGGCCATCCGGCCGATACGCGTACGGCTTCAGTGTTCGGCCTGGACGCCGCGCGCGACGGTGAGCCGACGGCGTTCTTGTCCATGATGCGCATGCCCTGGGGCCGGCAGATACCGCGCGCCCAGCTGCTGGCGTGGCAGTACTTCGGCAATCGGCTCAACGAAGCCGGCTGCATGGGCGATCAGTACATCGTCACGGCGCTGGGCTTCTCCCAAAGCATTCCGGCGCTGGTGAAGAGCGCGCCCCCGCAGATGCAGGACGCGGCGATCGAACAGGCCGACGCCTTATGGAAAGAGAACGCCGAGCGCGCGAAGAAAGAACTTGGATGCCCGGCTGCCGCCGGTAATTAAGCAGCGACGCGATCGACCAGCAGCACGGTGCCGTCGACGCCAGTGACGCGGGCCTTCGCGCCCGGCGGTAGATTGGGCCCACGAATCGGCCAGTCACGATTGCCGAGGCGGATGCGGCCCGCACCGTTCTGCAATCCCTGCTCCAGCACCACCACCTGGCCAATGTGACTGTGGCCCGAGCGATGGCTGGCGAGCGGACTGTTCAACTCACGCTGTCTCTGGACGTACTGCCGCCAGAAGTACAGAGCGAACACCGTGCTGGCAAAAAGAGCGAACCAGATCATGGACGTAAAAAAAGGGTGAAGTGGGACATCTCGGGCATCGACCGCCCGCGCGCAGACTTTACGGAAGGGTCGGGCCGGCCGCCACGCGCGTTCGGCAAGTTGTGAAACAACTTCGAATTCCGGCGAATCAGCCGGCGCGCTGTGAGGGAATGCCTTGGCGCCGCTTGAGATGGACCAGCAAAAGTGAAATAGCCGCCGGAGTAACTCCCGGCACGCGCGCGGCGCGGCCGACCGTGTCAGGCCGGGCTTCCTGCAGGCGCTGCCGCACTTCCATCGACAGACCGCGCACCTGCGCATAGTCGATGTTCTCGGGCAGCCGCGTGTCTTCGTGGCGCCGCTGCCGCTCGATCTCGTCCTGCTGGCGATCGATGTAGCCGGTGTACTTGGCCTGCACTTCGACCTGCAACTGAACCTGCTCGGCCAGCCGTTCATCGACGTCGGCGGCATTCATCCAGTCGGCCTTACCGACCTGCTCGATGGACGCGAGCGCCGCGTACGAAACTTCGGGCCGACGCAACAGATCGAAGCCGTGCGCTTCACGCGCCAACGTCGTGCCCAGCAATTCGATCGAGCGTTCTTCGGACAGGTGATGCGGACGAACGATCGCGCGATCCAAGCGCTCGACTTCTGCATCGATGGCCTCACGCTTCGCGTTGAAGAATGCCCAACGCTCGTCGTTGACCAGCCCGAGCTCGCGGCCCTTGGTCGTGAGACGCAGATCGGCATTGTCTTCCCGCAGCAGCAATCGATATTCGGCGCGGCTGGTGAACATGCGATAGGGCTCGCTCGTCCCGCGAGTGATCAAATCGTCGACCAGCACACCGATGTAAGCTTCGTCGCGACGAGGCGTCCACGCCTCACGCTCCTGAGTCAGCAACGCGGCGTTCAATCCGGCGAGCAAACCTTGGGCCGCGGCTTCTTCATAACCAGTGGTGCCGTTGATCTGTCCGGCGAAGAACAGACCGCCAATGAACTTCGTTTCCAGGCTGTAACGCAGGTCGCGGGGATCGAAGTAGTCGTACTCGATCGCATATCCGGGCCGCGTGATGTGCGCGTTCTCGAACCCTTTGATCGAGCGCACCAGGTCCAACTGCACGTCGAAGGGCAGGCTGGTGGAAATGCCGTTGGGATAGATCTCGTGCGTCGTGAGCCCCTCGGGCTCGATGAAAATCTGATGCGAGGTCTTGTCGGCGAAGCGGTGGATCTTGTCTTCGACTGAAGGGCAATAACGCGGGCCCACGCCTTCGATAACGCCCGTGTACATGGGCGAACGATCGCAGCCAGCGCGAATGATCTCGTGCGTGCGCTCGTTCGTCGCGGTGATATAGCAATTCACCTGGCGCGGATGATCGCTCCGACGGCCCAGATAGGAGAACACCGGCGCAGGTTCATCGCCCGGCTGCTCGAGCAGCCCTTCATAGTTGATGGTGCGGCCGTCGATTCGCGGCGGCGTGCCTGTCTTCAAGCGACCGACTCGGAAAGGCAGCGCGCGCAATCGCTCAGCCAAACGATTCGACGGCGGATCGCCAGCGCGCCCACCCTGATAATTGGTGAGACCCACGTGAATCTTGCCGGCGAGGAAGGTGCCGACGGTGAGCACGACCGCGCGAGCGCGAAACTCGATACCGGTCTGGGTGATGACCCCGTGCACGCGATCCTGCTCGACGACCAGATCGGCCACTTCCTGCTGGAACAGCGTCAGGTTCGGCTGATTCTCCAGCGTGGCGCGGATCGCCTGTTTGTAGAGCACGCGATCGGCCTGCGCCCGGGTGGCTCGCACCGCGGGGCCCTTGCTGGCGTTCAGAGTACGGAACTGAATGCCGCCGCGGTCGGCGGCCTGCGCCATCGCGCCGCCCAGGGCATCGATTTCCTTGACCAGGTGGCCTTTGCCGATGCCGCCGATGGCGGGATTGCAGCTCATTTGGCCCAGGGTTTCGATGCTCTGGGTGAGCAACAGCGTGCGCACGCCCATCCGGGCCGAGGCCAGGGCGGCCTCGGTGCCGGCGTGACCGCCGCCCACCACGATGACATCGAAATCTTGCGGAAAACGCATGGGAGTAGGGCCCAAAAGGGCCGCCATTCTAGTGGAACCGGCGGCTTAGTTCATGGCTGCCGAACGCGTTTCAAGAGCGACAGGGCCATGCCCACCAAAAGCGCCACCCCGACCACCAGCACTACCCATAAAACCACTACTTTGACGGGCGTCTCCTTGGGCAGGGGCTTGAGTGCGGCGGGACCGCCCAGATCGACGACCGGTCCGGTATAGCCATGTTCGATCATGCGCTCCCGGTCGGCGGCGCTCACGTCGGCGAGCAACCCATCGCACACCGTCGGCTTCGCCACCTCGGCGCGGCGGCTGCCGAATGCCAGGGTGAACGGGCCCTCCCCTTGGGCCAGGAAGCGCACCCTGGCCGGGCGATAGCCCAACTCCAGGCTGCTGTCCCGATAAACCTGCGCGTCCTTCAGAATCTGCACGCGCCAATAGCGGTCATGAACCGCCTGGAATCGCGCCGGCGGACTTTCCCGGCGCACAGTGTCCGAGACGATGACATAACTTTCGCCCGTCCATCGGGTCTGCCACGGCGATTGTTCGTCGGGACGGCTCTGCAGGACCACGCTTGCCGTGCTGTTTGTTTGCTGGAGGCGCACGCGAGCGAAGGTCACGGGCGCGACGTGCTCGGCATCGAACATCAACGCCTCTGTTTGCTCGGAAGAGGTCACACGGGTCGCAGTGAACCACAGTGGCTCGGATTCACGGGTCTCCGACACTTCCTCGGCCAGGACGGAATTGACGATCAACGGCGGGCCGCTATCGACGCGCTGCACGCGCAGATACTCATATTCACGCAACGGCAGGTTGATGCGTTCACGGCGCAACTCGCGGCCGCCCTGCTGCGCGAGTAACAACGTGCTCTCCGGCACGACGGTCTGCCATCGATCCAGATCGTCGCTGGCCTCGATACGCACCTTCACTTCGGAGACGCCGTCCGGGCTGCTCCAATCGAAACGAATGGCCCGCAACGGGTGAGTGTCACGCGCGTCGATGATATGAATCAATCCGCTCACCACTTGAGGCTGGGGCGGTGAGGACTCCTCGACATCCACTCGGGTGCCCGACGGCGTTTGTACATTCACGCGCGAGCTCTCGGTGTAAACCTGGTCGCGACCCCGCAGTATGAAGACTGACAATGACTGCTCGGTCACTTGCGTTTCGGTGGTCTGCGGAACCGAACAGATGGCATGCGGCACCGGCGCGCCATCGGCGTTGAACACTCGCAGATCGCCGAGGTCCTGGCGTGTGACCTCGCGATACACAATATCGGGCAACTCTGTTTCGATCAGAGGCTGAGTGTAACCCGCTTGCACGGACATGCCTTTGACGTAGTCGTTCTTGGTCGGCCCCGCGGCGCTGACGCTGCCGGCAAGCAGGCAGCCCAAGGAAACAAACAGCGACAAGCGCACAGCCATAGGCGATTCCAGATTCCTGTTGCTCGATCTCATCAGTCCGCCACCTGCTCGCTGATTTTTTTCGGTGGCAATGGCGCGAGGTAACCCGTCACCAGCAGCAACGCGCCGACTGTGAGGAACGAGGTGATCCGCGCGAGCGTGCCGATGTTGGACAGGTCGACGAGCAGCAGTTTCGCGACCACGACGATCATCAGCGCCATGCCGACGACCCATACATATCGCCAGCGCTGCCGCGCGGCCAGGGTCATCGCAGTGAAGCCCAGCACAGCCCAGAAGATGGAGAGCGACGCTTGCACGAGCGTCGAGTTCGACAGACCGTGCAGCGTGATCGGCGCGCTGAAATTGTGATGCAGCGTGCGAATGAGCGCGGCGTTCAGCCAGATGAACACCATGCCGGCCACCGCTGCAATCAGCGCACGAGGATCGAATTGCCAGGCGGTGGCGCGCTGCTGTTCGTTCAGTGCGCTCCACCACATCGCGAGCGCCGCGAAACACAGCGCGACGCTGATATCGAGCGGATTCAACAAGGGCAGGTAGGGCAGCCAGGTCGAGTCGCCCGTGCTGGTCAGATTGATGTAAACTACCCACAGACCCACCGCGAGGCCCAATGGAATCGCCGCGTACAATCGATACGCATTCTCGCGCGCTGCCAAGGGCCAACGCGGACTCAGTTGCTGACGGCCGAGCCATGCGACCGCAAGCGCCGGCACAACACCCCACGGCAACTGCGCCCACACACCGGTGGTGCGCTCACCGACCTTGAAGCTGAGTTCCCACGCCGCGATCAACGTGAGCACCCAGCTCGCACCGATGTGAAACCAGTCGAGCCCCTGCATAGCTCGCGACTCGCCCAGGCGCAGCAACCAGAAATGAGCGATGAACAGCAACAGCCAACCGAGCGCGCCCCATTGCCCGAACGGATGCGCAAAGTTGATCGCGGCGGTCAACGCGAAGAAGGCCGACACTGCCGGCAAGTAAGTCGCGACGATCAGTGGCAGTCGCCATTCACGCTTCAAGCTCAATACCGCGAGCAAGGCGGCAGTGAGCGCCACGAAACTAAGCGACGCGCCATACGCGGCCGTTGGAAGGAATCGATCGATCTCGCGCAGGCCGCCCACCATCCACCAGAGGACGCCCCACAGCGTGAATACGACGTCCGCGCCAGTTTCATATTGGGCCCGCAGCGCCTGGTTACGAAACAACCAGTAGCCAGTGCAAATGCCGGAAATGCTGAGCATGAGCGTGCCGAGATAGGCGCTGTTCAAAATGGGCAGGTCGCTCTGATGACCGTACAGGCCCATCAAACATCCGATGCCCGCGCCGATCTGCAGCAGCGCGCCGAACGCGCGAGCGAGCTTTCGTTGCTGCCTCACGCCGAGCCACAACAGACCTGCGCCTTCGACCGCCCACATCGCCGCGGTGGTGCGGGTGTCGAACGCCAGCGGAATCGCGAGGCTGCCGAAGATCACGCCTAACGCAGCGAAGGCTTCCACCAGCAATCGGAAGTTCTCGCGGCCGGTTCGATACAGCACCGCGCCGAGCGCCAGATAGAAAGCGCCCAACGCCAACGCGCTCCATGCCATCGCGTATTCGATGCGCGCGACCATCGTCGCGTGCAAGGTGAACGCGACGACGGGCAGACCGAACACCAGCGATCCCGAGAGATATCCCTTCAAGTCGGGCGGCTGGCGGACGCAATTGAGAATGGAGACGGCGACATACAAGAGGAAGAACAGAATCAGAAACGCGTCTGCCGCGAACAGGTCGGCGCTTTCATAGCTGGTGGCCCGCCACAATCCCGTGATGGTGAAAGTGAATAGGAAGCCCAGCACATTCAGCACTCGCCAGGTGCGGAACCAGGCCACTGCGAACACGCCGAGGTTGAGCACGGCGTAGTAAGTGAACAGCGCGACGTAGTTGCCGCTGCCGGTCGACACCATGATGGGTGCAAGGAAGCCGCCCGCCGTACCGATGACGGCGAGGGACAGTGCGTTCTGTCCCACTGCGAGGATGGCCGCGGCCAGCGCGACGATGACGAGCAAGCCAAAGGCGAGCCCGTTCGGCAGCAGATCGAATCGAGTCGCGGCGTACACCGTTAGATACAGTCCGGCAATACCGCCGCCTTGCAGGAGTTGCGCATAGACCGCGCGTTTCTCCCTCAAGCGCCAGCCGACGATGAGCAGGCCGAATGCGCCCAGAGCGATAGCGACGAAGCGCAGCTCGATGGGAAACATACTGTTATCGGCGGCGTATTTGGCGAGGAACGTCGCGCCGAAGAACAGGATCACGATACCGATGCGCGCCAGCGGATTGCCGCGCTTGAGCCAGCTCGTGAACTCGCCGATGAGACGGTCGATCGCTGTCGGCTCAGCCGGCCGTGAAGTTCGCGGCGGCAGTGAAGCAGCGGCGATACGCGCCCGCGTCTCTGCCGCTATGGCTGCAGCACGATCTTCTCTCGACGGTTGCGGTGCGGGTTGTGCAACTGTCGGCTGCGGTGTTGGCGCTGCCGGCGCGGGTTCTGAAATCGTGGGCTGTGGCGGTGGCGCTGTTGCAGGTGGCGGCGTTTGAGCCTTGCGCTCGCCCAGGTCGTGCGAGAGCTGCAACCTATGCAATTGCTCGTGCAACGATTGAACACGGCCGCGCAGGTGAAACACCTGAGCGAACAAAAAGCCGAACAGGGCTCCGAGCAGGAACCCTTCGCCGTCCTGGCCCATCGAGCCGCCCATCACGGCGAACAGCAAAGTGAGACCGATCGTCAGTCCCTTGGACGATGCTTGGAACGAGGTTTGTTTTCCGGGCTCCATGCGCGCACCGATTGAGTGCCGGGCCACGTCCCGGCGCGCGCATCTTGATGGAGAGGCGCTGGAAGCGCAAACCAGCTATTTAACAATCGCGCGCTGCTGGCCTTTGAGGAGGGCCAAGGCCGCCTGTTCCATTTGGCGGGGCGACATGGAAGTGCGGGGCACTCGTTTCTCGACGATACCGGCTTTCCACGCCTCGAACACGACCGGATTGATATAAGACTTGCGGCACACGGCCGGCGTGTTGCCTAGCGCTTCGGCAACTTTGCGGGCAGTGGCCACGACGCAGCCATTGAACGCACGTTGACTCATCGGCTCCTTGCGCGCCTGGCACGAAAGGAAGGCAATGGCGCGCACCGTCCCGCCCCAGGTGCGGAAGTCCTTGGCGGTGAAATCGTTGGCGCCGCCCATGGCTTCGCGGAGGTATTCGTTCACCATGCCCGAATCCACTGGCTGATGCTGACCATCGTCGTCCACATATTGAAAGAGCGCTTGTCCTGGCAACTGTTGGATGTGCCGGATGAGGCGCGCCAGCCTGCGATCGTCCAGCACCACATCGTGCTGCCGACCGCTCTTGCCGCGAAAGTTGAACGACGCGCGACCGTCTCGCAGGAACTTCACATGTTTGTTTCGCAGCGTCGTCAGCCCATACGAGCGATTCGTGCGCGCATATTCCTCGTTGCCGACGCGAATCAAAGTTTCGGCGAGCAATGTGACGATGACCGCGAGCACCTTGTTCTTGGGCAAGCCTGGCAGCGCCAAGTCCTGCTTCAGCCGTCGACGCAGCTTCGGCAACTGCCGGCCGAACTCGATCATCTTGGAGAACTTGCCGTTGTCACGGGTGATCCGCCACTCGGGGTGGTAACGGTATTGCTTGCGACGACGCGCATCGCGACCTGTGGCCTGCAGGTGGCCACGTTCCTTGGTGCATATCCAGACTTCGGTATACGCCGGCGGAATGGCCAGCTTGCGAATGCGTGCGAGGACGCGTTCTTCGGTGATGCGCTTGTGATCCGGCCCGAGATAGTAGAAACCTTTGCCGCGCTTGTGACGCTCGATACCCGGCTCGGCGTCGGAAACATAGATCAGGCCGTTCTCGCGTGCGTGCAGGTGAGCCTGCACCACTGACTCGGGCAGGTCTGGCGGCAGTTCACGCATCGCCTGAGTTGCCCATGGACATCACGACGGGTGGTTGGCCCGCCCCCGTTGCAGCAGCCCCCAGCCGATCATCGCCACGCCGATCAACAGCAGCAGATGGACCGCGAACACGGCCATCTTGATGCCCAGCCAGAGCACGGCCCAGGCCACCACCAATCCGATTCCCAACCACACCAATGGTTTCATGACGCTCGCCTCTCGCGCCGATGCGCGGCTGCCGTGTGGAAACGTTCCATCCGAGCCTTGGTTCCGAACGCCTTCCGGACGCCATCATTTGATAGTCGATTTGACGCGGCATGGGAGCTGCGACACTCTGCTGTCCCCCGCTTTCCGACAACTCTTGCTCACGGAGCGATGTGCCAATGTTGAAGGCCACTCTGTTCCTCGCCCTGGCGACCTGCCAGTTTGTGCCCTCCCTGGCGGCCGCGGCTGCCGAGCGCCGATTGCTCTCTGCCGAGGACATCAACGCCGTGCGCGACGTGAGCGACCCGCAGCTGTCGCCGGACGGGCAGTGGGTCGCCTATGTGGTTCGCACCGCCGACCCGGTGAAGGACAAGAGCAATAGTCACATCTGGATGTCGAGCTGGGACGGCAAGCAGAGCGTGCAGCTCACCTACTCCGAAGACAGCGAGCACTCGCCACGCTGGAGCCCGGATGGCAAGTATCTCGGTTTCCTTACGGCGCGCGGCGAAGAAGAGCCGCCCGAACAGGTGTGGTTATTGGATCGCCAGGGCGGCGAAGCCAAGCCGTTGACGGGTTTCAATGGCGAGGTTGTCGACTTTAGCTGGTCGCCCGACGGCAAGAAGCTCGCGTTGATCGTGAGCGATGAAGATCCGCGCAAACAAAGCGGCGCGGACAAGGACAAGACCCCGCCGCCAATCGTTATCGATCGCTACTACTTCAAGGAAGACGGCAGCGGCTATCTGGGCACGCAGCGGCGGCATTTGTATGTATTCGATATGGCCACTCGCAAGGCGGAGAATCTCACGCCGGACCCTTTCGATGAAAGCATGCCGAGCTGGTCGCCCGACGGCAACCGCATCGCGTTCTATAGCAATCGCAGCAACGATCCGGATCGCAACAACGAGTTCGGTGTATACACCATCGAACCGCGCGCGGGCGTCACGCCACAGCTGATCACCAAGTTCCAAGGCGATGCCGGCGATTCGTCCTGGATGAGCCCGCCGACGTGGCGACCCGACGGCCGCGAGCTCGCGTTCGTGACGGCGGGCGATCCCAAGCTCATTTATTACTCCGTCCACAATCTCGCCATCGTGTCCGCGAGCGGCGGCGCTGCACGCATCGTCACGAAGAGTCTGGACCGCAATGTAATCGAGCCCCAATGGTCGGCCGATGGCGCGTCGATTTATTTCCTGCTGGAAGACGATCGCAATCAAGTGCTGGCGCGGATGAACGTTCGCAACGACAAGATCGAGCGCGTCCTCGATGGGCGACGCGAGTCGGCGGATTACGATCTGGGGAGCAAGGGTCGGATCGCCCTGCTCGATAGCACGGTCGATACACCGGACGCTGTTTACGCTCTCGAGGGCAAGCAGCTGCGTGCGCTGTCACATCACAATGACGAGTGGCTTGCGAGCGTGAATCTGGGCACGACCGAAGAAATTTCGTTTCCGTCCAAGGACGGCACTCGCATCGGCGGCTTCGTCGTTAAACCCCCGGGCTACGTCGCGGGCCGACGTTATCCGACGTTGCTTTGGATTCACGGCGGGCCAGTGTCACAGTACGCGAACTCATTCTCTTTGACGTGGCAGATCTTCGCTTCGCAGGGTTATGTGATCGTAGCTGCGAATCCACGTGGCAGCTCGGGGCGCGGTGAGGCATTCACGACCGCCATCTACAAGGACTGGGGCGGGAAGGATTCGGAAGACGTGCTCGCCGCGGTCGATCACGTCGTCCAGCAAGGCATCGCCGATCCGAATCGCCTTGGCGTAGGCGGCTGGAGCTACGGCGGCATTCTCACCAATGTCGTGATCGCCAAGGACACGCGCTTCAAATCCGCCACCAGCGGCGCGTCGATTTCCAACGTGCTGGCGGGTTACGGCACGGATATGTATATCCGCGAGTACGAGATGGAGCTGGGCTTGCCGTGGAAGGATCTCGACACCTACCTGCACAACTCATACGCGTTCCTGCACGCCGATCGCATCAAGACGCCGACGCTGTTCCTGTGCGGCGAACAGGACTTCAACGTGCCGCTGCTGAACTCGGAGCAGATGTATCAAGCCCTGCGCAGCCTGGGCGTGCCGACACAGCTGATCATCTATCCTGGGGAACATCACGGCATTCGCAAGCCGTCGTATCTGAAGGATCGAATGCAGCGATACCTCGACTGGCACGGCAAGTATCTGCACACGCCTATTTCTTCTTAGTGGGCGCGCGGCGCTTACTCGTCGATCGGGGCTGCGGCGACTCGGTGTCGCCGCGGCGGCGCAGACTTTCGATCAACGCATCGCCACGCGTCGTGCGCACGATTTGATCGCCTTGCACGTCGTCGCGAATGCCCGCTGCCGCAGCGGCGGGCTGTCGAATCAGATACGCACCTCGCGGAGTAAATTTCGAAGATGATGGCTCGACCGGGTCGTACGCCTTGTACCACCAGCGCGCCGCCTGCCAGATCGCCTCGGGACAACTCGATGCCGACGGCAATCCCGGACTGAGATCGATGCCCGCCAGACCGTGCGCTCGTTCCAGCAGCGTCGCGGACGGAATGCCGTGCCCCTGCATCAGCGGATTGCCGCTACCACCCACGGCCCAGCAATAGCCGAGCCACGCGACCACCTGCGCCAGCAGATCGACGATGTTACGTTCCTGACCGATGCGCGCGACGTGATCTTTGATGGTCGCGTGATCGTCGGTGAATTGCAGGATCGCGATGTTTGGATAGAACGTCGGATTCCCGTAGCGAGACTCCGCATCAAGCGCCACAGCTTCCAAGCCGTTGCGCTCCACTCGCGCGCTGCTATCGCTGATGGCATCGACGCGGGCCGTCATCATCATCTTGCCGTCGATCAGCAAACCGCAGGTGGACCAGAAGCTCGGCAGCAAATCCTGCCGCAGCTCCGACTGCGCCACGCGCATTCGGAAGTCGACGATGGAAGTGCCTCCGAGCAACAGGACACCGTCGCGGTAACCGGTCGATTCCAGCCACGTGAAATTGGACAGTTCGCCATCGGCCGCGGCCTCGGCGGGAGTCTCGGTCAGCAAAGGATTGCCGATGGCAACATCGGAGCGACGCAGTCCGGAAAGATTCATGTGCTGATCCCTAAGAAATATTCCTTACGGAAACTGGCGCGAGCGACATCGAGATCGTCCAGCCGCCAATGCGAGACGGTGCAGAACACGCGCTGCCCGCGCCGATAGAACTCCAGTAACACCGTGCCCTCGGCGGAGGAGCGCAACGCCTCGTCGGTGTGCATGGAAGCACCATTGAACGCATGGCGAGCCGGCAGACTCGTTTTCTCCGGCGCCGGCGACCAGGCGCCCAACAGTGACAATAGGCGACCGCCGGCAACCATGGCCAGAGGCGAGCTGATCATTTCAGTGACCCGGCGCTCCACATTGCCGGGCCGGGACGACCACGCGACGCGGCTGAAATGCAAATCTCCCGTGAGCACGGTCGTGCTGCGAGCCGAGCGACCGAGTAGATCCATCAGGGCGGTATAGTCGTCTTCGTAGTCCGCAAGACGATAGTCCGCGAAAGCGCCCGTGCGCTTGCTGGCGTTCTCGAACAGAGGTTGTCCCACGACCAAAACGCCGAGGCCGTGAGGTTCTGCCGCCCAAGCTCGCACTTGTTTCCACTGTGCGTCTGAAAACAAACGCCCACAGCATTCAGCGCGGTTCACTCTGGAATCGAGCACCAGAAAATCCAGGGGCGGCACGCTGAATCGCTGAGCAGTTCCGGTGTCGCCTTGGAATGTCCGTCCAAGCTCGCGGGCCATGGCCAACCAAGCTTCACGCTTGGCGCGTTTGCGTGTGTCCCAGGCGACAGCGCTGGGATTTGGCGCGTTATTCCAAAGCTCGTGGTCGTCCGTGCAAAACACGTTCGCTCCGGTCGGAAAGATAGCAGCCAGGCCTTGGTCGGCGAACCACGTTCGGGCGTACGTGGCCGAATGCAGACGCTCCAGCTCCGGCACGCCATGAGACTTGATCGCGAATTCGTACCACGGCGCATCCAGATACACCTGATCGCCCGCCCAAACGCGCAAGTGGGGCCGCAATCCATTTCGATCCAGCTGCGACAAGAGCGACGACGCAAGGCGCGAGCGCTTGTTTCCGGTGAAGTAACACGACGACAGCAACACTCGCAGCGGCGTGGTCTCATCGCCAAGCTGTTCAGGCAGAGTCACGAAGCTCGCATGCGCCCGTTCCTCGCCATTGAGATCGGCGCAGGCTTGATACGCGCGATCTGGTGTGAGGTTGGGCTTATCGATGAACTGATATTGCAATGGCATGACACCGGCGGGTTGCCACTGCGCGCCTGCACCGGATGGAAACCGCTGCCAGTCTTTCGCCCGCACCGGGATATCGATGCCGTTAACTCGCAACGAAATCGAATTCAGCAGGGCTTCATCGAGATCTCGCGCGCACAGCCAGAGCCGGGCGCTGCGCTGAGTGACCAGATGCGGCACGAGATGAAGCATGGCGCGAAATTCTGCCGGTCGGCGCATGACAGCCGCAAGCAAACGCCTCTGTCGTTATATACAGTTTTGCGCCATCATAGCCGCGATGAGTATCGCCGCCAGTACCGCCCTCGAATCCCCGTCCGTCCCGGCCTTCGGAGAAGGACTCAATGCCGCTCAACGACGCGCGGCTCTCTATGGGGCGCGCTCTGCGGACGGCTTTACCGCAGGCCCATTGCTGATCATCGCCGGCGCCGGCACAGGTAAAACCAACACGCTCGCTCACCGAGTCGCACACTTGTTGCTGGAAGGCGTACCGCCTGAGCGCATCCTGCTGCTGACCTTTACACGCCGTGCGGCTCAGGAAATGCTTCGTCGGGCGGAACGCATCGCCACTCAAGCGCTGAGCAGCTCGCCCAAGGCCGGTGCGATCCACCTCAACGCCGCGCGCCTGCTCTGGTCCGGCACATATCACTCCATCGGCAATCGGCTGATTCGCGAGTACGCGCACGTCGTCGGGCTGGAGCCGTCGTTTTCGGTGCTGGATCGTGGCGATGCCGCCGATCTGCTGGACGTCGTACGCCAGGAGCTGGGGTTCTCCAAGAAAGAGAAGCGCTTTCCGCGCAAGGACACCTGTCTGGCGATTTATTCGCACAAGGTCAACAGCCGGGCGCCGCTGGGGCAGACCCTGCAAGACGTTTTCCCCTGGTGCGCCGAGTGGGGCGACGATCTCGGCAAGCTGTTTCGCCGCTACGTGGAGATCAAACACTCGCAACAGCTGCTCGACTACGACGATCTGCTGCTCTACTGGCACCTGCTCGTCCAGGAACGGCAGCTCGCTCAAGACATCGGCGCGCGCTTTTCGCACGTGTTGATCGACGAGTATCAGGACACGAACACCCTGCAAGCAGAAATCGTGATGGCCATGAAGCCGCATGGCGCGGGCGTATGCGTGGTCGGCGACGATGCGCAGGCCATTTACTCGTTTCGTGCCGCGACCATCGAGAACATCCTGGAATTCCCGGGGCGTTTCTCGCCGGCCGCGGAAGTCATCAAACTGGAGCACAACTATCGCTCGGTGCAGCCGATTCTCGACGCCGCCAATGTGTTGATGAGCGACAGCCCGCGCCAGTATCAAAAGGAGTTGCGCTCAGGCCGCGCAGCGTCGAAGCGTCCCGCTTATGTGTCCGTACAGGACGATAAGGCTCAATCGCTGTACATCGTGGAACAGATCCTGGCCGCGCGAGAGCAAGGCGTGCCGCTGCGTCGGCAAGCGGTGTTGATGCGCAATTCACATCACGGCGACGTGCTCGAGCTGGAGCTGATCCGACGCAATATTCCCTATACCAAATACGGCGGCCTGAAATTCCTCGAAGCCGCGCACGTCAAGGACGTGCTGGCGCTGCTGCGCTGGGCGGACAATCCGAAGCACCGAATTGCCGGGTTCCGCGTGTTGCAGTTGTTGACGGGCGTCGGCCCCGCAGTCGCGGAACGTTGCTTGAAGGTTTTCGAAGCGAGCGGCTTTGCCTGGCCGACGCTCGCCTCGTATCGCATGCCGGCGGCGGCCGAGAAGGATTGGGCCGGATTGGTGGAGCTGGTGAACGACCTCTCGCAGGCGCGCGAGTGGATCGGCCAGCTCAGCCGCTTGCGCAAATGGTATGAGCCGCAGCTCGAGCGCATTTACGATGCGGCTCGCGTGCGCATGGGTGACATCGAGCAACTGGAACGGCTCGCAGGCCAATATGCATCGCGCGAGCAGTTCATCACCGAGTTGACGCTGGATCCGCCGCAGGTTAGCGGCGATCTGGCCGGCGATCCGGCACGGGACGAGGACTATCTGATCCTGTCCACCATTCATTCGGCGAAGGGCCAGGAATGGGACTCGGTGTATGTATTGAATGTGGCCGACGGCAACTTCCCGAATGAGCATGCCACCGGCAAGCCCGAACTGATCGAGGAAGAACGGCGTCTGCTGTACGTGGCGATGACGCGAGCAAAACAAGACCTGCATCTGGTCGCGCCGCTGAAATACTACATCACTCAGCAAAGCCGCACTGGGGACGCGCATGTCTACGGCGCTCGCAGCCGGTTCATGACCGATCGACTCATGCAATGTTTCGAACAAAAAGCCTGGCCGGCCACGCCCAATGTTCCCTCCAGTCCCGCCTCTGAGACCAAAGTACGAATTGACGCAGCAGCAGCCCTGCGCGCAATGTGGGACTGAACCCGTTTCATAACAAATCGCACGGACCCAACCCATGGCGAAGCGCAAGACCCGCGCCGCGACGGCGACTCGCGGTCGTAAACGTGTGTTCGACGTTCGGCGTGACACGTTGGACTTTCGGGACAAGATGTATGTCCCTACGTTGATCGAGGTGCCGACCGAGCGGGAGTTGCAGCGCTATCGCGAGCATCGCATTCCGATTCTCAATCAGGGCTATGAAGGCGCGTGCACGGGTTACGGGCTCGCTACGGTGGTCAATTACTTACTCACCACTCGCAAAGTGGTGAGCGATTGCAACCCCGTGAGCCCACGCATGTTGTACGAGCTGGCCAAGCGCTACGACGAATGGCCGGGCGAAGGCTATTCAGGTTCGAGCGCGCGCGGCGCGATGAAGGGCTGGCACAAACACGGTGTGTGCTCGGAAGAGCTTTGGCCGTCGGTGCCCAGCAAAAGTAACAAGGGGCAGCTGATTACTGGCCTGAATGACGCGCGCACCGGCGATGCCCTGCGCCGTCCACTCGGCGCTTACTACCGTGTGAATCACAAAGATCTGGTCGCCATGCACACGGCCATCGCCGAAGTGGGCGTCCTGTTCGCCACGTCCAACGTGCATCAGGGCTGGAGCCAGCCGGGCGACGATGGTTTGATCGAGCACTCGGAGACGCTGCTCGGCGCGCATGCGTTCGCCATCGTCGGTTACGACAGGCGCGGGCTCTGGATCCAGAACTCCTGGGGCGAGGAGTGGGGCTACGAAGGATTCGCTTGCATCAGTTATGACGACTGGCTGCAGAACGCCACCGACGTGTGGGTCGCCCGCCTGGGGGCGCCCATCGAGCTGAAGAAGAGCAGTTCGACCGCCGTGGCGCACTCTGCGTCAGCGGGGCAGTCGGCCGCGTATTCCTATCCAGATTTGCGACCTCACATCATCAGCCTCGGCAATGAAGGAGAGTTCAAGGCCGGCGGCAACTACGGCACCTCGGCCGAGGAAGTGGCCGAGCTGTTCAGGAATGAACTGCCCAAGGCCATCGAGAGCTCGGGCTACAAACACATTCTTCTATATGCGCACGGCGGCTTGGTCAGCGAGACCTCGGCCGTGCAGCGGCTTGCGGACTATCGGCCCGCCATGTTGTCGGCCGGCATCTATCCCCTCACTTTCATCTGGCACAGCGATTACTGGACCACGGTCAAAAACATTTTGAACGACGCGTTCCAGCGCCGGCGGCCGGAAGGTCCGCTCGACGCCGCCAAGGATTTCATGCTCGACCGGCTCGACGACGCGCTGGAGCCGCTGGCGCGAGTGCTGTCGGGCAAGGCAGCCTGGGATGAAATGAAGGAAAATGCACTCGCGGCCACCCAGAACACAAAGGGTGGAGCGCGCGCCGTCGTCGGTCATCTGAAACGGCTGCTGGACAAATTACCGAAGCAGCAGGCGCCGAAGATTCACGTCGTGGGTCACAGTGCCGGCAGCATTTTCCACGCGCCATTGATCACTGCGCTCAATGAGGCGGGTATCGACGTGGAGACCTGCACACTATGGGCGCCCGCATGCACGACCGAGCTGTTCAAGCAACACTATGTTCCGGCGATCAAAAGGAAGCGCATCAAGCAATTCTCGCTGTTTGCGCTGTCGGACAAAGCGGAGCAGGACGACCACTGCGCCAACGTCTATCACAAGTCGTTGCTCTATCTGGTGTCGCACTCGTTCGAGGATCAACCGCGAATTCCGCTGTTCCGCGAGGGTGTGCCCATCCTCGGCATGGAGAAGTTCCTGCGCAAGGATGCGGAGCTGATGGCGTTGTTCAAGAACGGCAATGCCGATCTGGTGATTTCGCCGAACAACAAGCCGCTCAATGCCATAGATGCGTCGACAGCGTTACACCACGGCGATTTCGACAACGATGGCGCAACCGTGCGCGCGACCCTGCGCCGGATGCTCGGTGACGGCGCTCCGAAGAGCGGCGCCCTCAATTTCCAACGCTCGGCCTCGTCTCTGCGTGAGCGTCGAGTGCGCGCAGATAAGGCGGCGGGCTTCTGAGAATTCTCGCACGGGCGCTGCATTGAGGTTGGATCGAGCCGGTGCAGCGCCGGTCGACGGGTAGTCGCAACGAGAACTGAATGGGCGAGCGCTGGCAAGCTTTGGGGCGCTCGCCTGCGTTGGTGGTGAGTGCCTCGACCATCAGATAGGTCCCCACTGTGAGTCTAGTGGCCGCGATCTTGCCGCCGGCGAGCTCCAGCACTCGTCTCGTGCCGCGCGGGGCAATCACCACTCGCCATGGCGGCACTTGTTCTACTAACTCCAGAACGCGCATCTGTCGGTTCAGAAACACCACGTCGATATTGAAGCGCATTCCTATCGTGTGAATGCTTCCTCCAGGGACAAGCAATAGCCCTTCTTCCTCGGGAATGTCCGCGCGATTGAGCAGGCCAAGGCAACGTGAGCGAAACGAACAAGCCATGTACACGTGACGTGCGATGCACCGCCCATCGGCGGTGTGTAACTCCAGGGTCTTCATGAGGCATCCTTGCACTCTCGAGTTAGAACAAGCTGAGCACTCCCGCTTCCAGCAGCTGGATCACGATCGGAAAGCCGATGATGATGAAGGTGGTGGGAAACAGCAGCGCGATCAGCGGAAACAACATTTTGACGGGAGCCTGATTGGCCAGCTTCTCGGCGCGCAGAAATCTTTCCTGTCGTCGCTGTCGTGCCTGATCAGCCAGCACTTCGCCCAACGAGCCACCGGTCTGCTCGGCTTGCGCGACCGCCGCCACGAAGTTTGTCACTGCGGGGAGCGACACTCGCGCTGCCAGGCGATCCATCGCCGTTCGCCTCGCAAGGCCGGCGCGCGATTCACGCAGATATCGCGAGAATTCTTGTTGCACGGGGCCGTTGCGTAGCGAAGTGACTGCTTGTTCGAGCGCGGCCGTGAAGTTCAGGCCGGCTTTCATTGCGAGCACCAGCACGTCTAGAAAGAAAGGGAATTCTTTTTCGAAACGGGTCTGACGTTGCTTGGTGACTTCCCGAACCCTTAGATCTGGATATAGGAAGGACAGCGGGGCGACGGCTGCTGCGATCGATATGTGCAGCGGGTCTCGCAATTCGAACAGCAGGATCGCGGTGACGGCGATCGCTATGCCGAGCACCGCTACGACACGTCGGATGATCAGGAATTCCGCCGGGCTGATCATGTATGCGGCGCCGGCGGCGTCTAGTTGCGCTTGCAAGAGTTCGCGGCGTTCCGACGTTAGCGACGACTCCACGGTAGCGCTGTACCAGCGCATGGCAGGGCGCACCGCTCGGAGAAACCACGGCAGGTGGTCGCGCCAATCTTCATCGCGGCTCGGCGACGCCTGCGTGCTGGTGCGCAGAGCGAGCGGCAGCAGCAGGATCAGGCAGGTGCTCAAACACGCCAACATCATTGCTATGTACATGCTCATCATCGGCTACACGTCGATGCGAACGATCTTGCGGATCAACCAGGCCGCCAGCGCCATCATTCCTGCGACGATGGCCAGCACGACCCAGCCATACCACTGCGTGAACAGCAAACTCATGCGCTCTGGCTGCTGCTGATACAGAACCAAGCCAATGAAGATGGGCAGCAGTCCCACGACCCAGCCTTGCGCGCGGCCCATCGACGTCAGGGCATCGATCTTTCCTTCGACATGCGCTTTTTCCTGCAACGTTCGCGCGAGCGATTCGAGTGTATCGGCTAAATTGCCACCGACTCGACGAGAAACATTCATGGCCGTGTTCATCAGGTCTAGCTCAGGCGCACCGACACGTCGACGCAGGTCATGGAGCGATTCCGCCAGCGGTCTGCCGATTCGCTGCTCGGCCAGCACGATGCTGAATTCCTGGCACAGTGGCGCCGGCTGACGTGATGCCATGAGTTCCAAGCCCCGCATGAGCGTGCAGCCTGCACGTAAGGCCGAGCTCAGCGCGAGCAGTGCGTCTGGCAGTTGGTACACGAACTGTTTGCGCCGCTTGTCTGCGATGCGTTTGGCGAGCAGCCAGGGGGCAGCGAGACTCGCGGCTGTTGCGCCGGCCAGCGCGACGGGACCTGCCGCGGCGTAAGCTAAAGAGCCTGCGACCATCGTCAGCGCGATGCTCCAGAGAAACATCGAGCGCGGATTCGTCAGCACGAAGCTCTGCTTGAGACTGGCGCCGACGGCTGTGATGACTGAGCGGCGGTAGCTCTGAATTGCGCGTGCGCCGATTGCGGCCAGCATCGCAGCGGCAAACGCCGTACATGCGATGGGCGCGAGTATGGTTTGTGAAAGCTGATCCATACGCGTCAACTCGTGCGCTCCGGCGCATCGGAGAAGATGGCTCGATCCAAGTGCACACCTGCTTCGTCCAATGCTTCGTAGAAGGCCGGTGGCTGACCGCATCCGTGGTAGCTGCCAATGACGATGCCGCGCGCTCCGACGCCCTTCTGTCGGAAGTTGAACAATGGCTGCGTGAGGATCACGTCGGCCTCCAGCCCCTCGATGGCGACGATGGCGGTCACCCGGCGACGGCCATCGCTGAACCGGGACAACTGCACAATGATGTCGACCGCCGACGCGATCTGCTCGCGGATTGCCCGCACTGGCAGCTCCATGCCGGCCATCAGCACCATCACTTCGAGTCGCGATAGCAGGTCGCGCGGTGAGTTCGCATGTGCTGAAGTGAGCGAGCCGTCGTGCCCGGTGTTCATCGCTTGCAGCATGTCGAGCGCTTCGCCACCGCGGCACTCGCCGACGATGATCCTATCCGGTCGCATGCGAAGCGCGTTGCGGACCAGATCGCGAATGGTGACTTCGCCTCGACCTTCCACATTGGGCGGCCGAGCTTCGAGTGACAGCACGTGCGGCTGCGCGAGCCGCAACTCGGCGGCGTCTTCGATGGTGACGATGCGCTCGCTGCTGGAGATGTATTCCGAGAGCGCGTTGAGAAATGTGGTCTTGCCGGTCCCCGTGCCGCCGGACACGATGATGTTCTTGCGATATTGCACGCACACTTTCAGGAACTCAGCCATCGATTCCGTCAGCGCCCCGATGTCCACGAGCCGCGCCATTGAATAGCGCTGACCGCCGAAGCGTCGGATGGTCAGCACGGGGCCGATCAACGACAGCGGCGGGATGATCGCGTTCACTCGCGATCCATCGGGCAATCGGCCATCCACCATGGGCACGCCTTCGTCGATGCGACGACCGATCGGCGCGACGATGCGTTCGATCACGCGCATCAGCGAGTCGGCACTGATGAATTTCGCGGCGACGGGAGCAAGCAAGCCATCTCGCTCGACGTAGATCTGATTGGGTCCGTTAACCATCACTTCGCTGACGGTGTCGTCGCTGAGGTACGGCTCGATCGGGCCGTAGCCCATGATCTCCGCCGTCACTTCCTTCACGAAGGAGGCAGCGTCGATGCTGTCGGGAAGTCGCACCGCGCCCGAGGCCAGAATCGTTTCGATGGCCTGCTTCGCCTCGGCTCGAAGATCCACGCTTCCTAGGTTGTTGAGCGCGGTTCGCCGAAACAAATCCAGCTCACGCAGTACCAGCGGCTGCAGTTGTTCCTTCAGCGCTGCCGACAGTTCGGCGTGCGAGGTGCTCATCGTAGGGTCCTTCGCGGTGTTCAATCGAGATAGCGGACATTCGTCCATGAGCGGCGGATCTGCTCCGACAGGTGCGGCAGCCTGTCTTTCAGAGTGACTACCTGCATGACGACAATCGGACGGCCCTCGCGATGACCGCAGAAGAGCAGCACGTCGCTGGGTGTCCCATCTGGTGCGACGTCGAGAGTTGCTTCGAAGCCCGTCAGGTCGCCGTAGCTGCGTGGCCTGATTTCTTTGGGTGGGTTGGTGCGATAGTTCATCGCCACCTGATAAAGCACGCCGCGCGCGGCATCTTCGAGCTGGTGCTGGCGCAGCTTGAGCTCCTTCATCACCGTCCAGCTCATATACGCCGGCGGGTACGTCAGCGCCGGTGTCTCGGCGATGAACGTGTTTACGCCCGCGAAATCACCCAAGTGCGTTTCCCACTCCGGGTCTTGCTCGGTCCAGATTTCCAGGTTCAGTTCGGGCAGGCGATGGATGATCATGGGGCGGCCTGTTCTTGCGCCGGCGGCGGCGATGGTCGAGGTGAGGGCGCAGAGGCATGCGATCAGTAATGTCGTGCTCTTCATGGGGCGCCTCCGTTCGTTTGGGTCGCTATGAGGCCGATCAGGAAGGTGGTCGTGATTGCGATCACGCCGCTCCAGTGATGCGTACGTCGGAATGCGTCACGCCAGTTGAGTCGCGCCAGCATCAGCCACATGACTAGCCAGATGAGGGCGTATGAGAGAACGAGACGGCCAAGGAGATTGCCGAGGAGATAGGCGCTCATGCGATTGGCCTCGTCGCATGAGGCGTGTTTTCGAGTGTTCGTTTCATTGGCGTCCTTGCCTCTGTGGTCCTGCTTAGCTCGCGCGTCGCCCGGTTACGGCGGCGGCGAGCGGTTGAGTGCTTCTTCCAGCGGTGTGTAGATCACTCGTAGCTGCTGCTCGGTGATGGTTGTGTAGTCGGCCAGGAGTTGGCGAACCTGGTGCGCTGGTTCCTTCAGGCCGATGTGCCATTCGATCGGTACACCGCCCGCTTTCGCCGCCGCCCGCACCTGGCGCTTCGCCTCGTTCAGCACTGGACCGTCCCAGCCTCTGAGGCCCCATTCCTTCGGGTGCCTCTTCAGACGTCGGAACAGCTTGGCGTACAAGAGCACTTTGCGATCGCTGTCGTAGCCGTCGAAGTTGATGCAGTGGACGGTGTATTTGCGATTCGCTGGCGCGCCGCTGATGAATTGCTCGTAGATTGTTTCTTCTTGATCTGGTGGCCAGCCTTCGATTGCGTACGTCGCGTCGTTCACTAAGCCAAACTCATCCAGCACGTCACGGACCCTTATGCCGGCTTCTATGTCGGCTGGGTTGTTGGCGTCGGGCATGTGAGGGGTTGTTTGGATCAGGATGCCGTTGGCGAAGGGCTCGTGGTGGATGTCGGGTGGGAGGCACTTGGATAGGTGGGGGAAGGGGAGGTAGTAGAGCCATTGGCCGGCGTAGGACGCGAGATTCCGTGGCTTGATGGCTGCCTGATAACCCGCAAGAGAGACTCCGCCGAGATTGCACTGCCATATCTCAACGATAGTGTTCAGTAACCTGACTATCGACGCGCGCGAATGAAGTATCGCAACCTCGTTGCTTGGCAATTTCAATCCGACGTTTGCGGCCGTCTCCGGATCGGCAGCCGCCCCTCGCACGCTGAGGGCGATACCGCCCTCTGCAGGTGAGAGTATGGATGGCGAGTCTTGCCCCGGTGTGCAGTACGTTAATGAAAAACCAATGCGACTTAGAGAATTGGTCCCTACTCGACCGTCCGATAAGGTTTCCAGGTAGTCGTCTGGTGTACCTCGTGAGAGAACATGTGCCTCGATGATTTCACCAAGCGTGTGAAGATCGGCTGGTATCGCATCGGCGCGAGCGGCACCAATAGCGGTGAGGTTCAGAAACGAACTACTTACTGCACGAAGTGCAATGAGAAGTCGGCGAGTTTCGTTTTGGTACGTCGCGAGCGTATCGGGACGACGGTATAAAGAGCTACCCCAAATCGTAATTTGATCCATCTTACGTCACCGCTATCTGTTAATGATGTCTGCGGGCGGCGTATAGATAACTTGGATTCTTGCCCTATCGGCGGAGTTACCTATCCCATCATCCAAAATCGCCGCGATTCGTAACGCCATCTCTTCATCAACAACGCGCCATTCGATTGCGGTTCGTGTCGTCCTGGTTGCGCGGAGCTGACGAAGTGCTTCGTCGACCAATTTGTCCGTGAGCGCTTGTTTTAGCGGTTCCCACCGACACTTATCTCCGAGCGGACATTCCTGCGTCCAATGTTTCGCGTCGAGGAGAACATCGCGGTTCGCGTCGTAGCCGTCGAAGTTGACGCCGTTGACATTGTACTCAACGCCGCGAGGTGCGCCGGTGATGCGTTCCTGGTAGCGGAAGGCATCGTTGTCAGGGCGGGTGATGGAGGACCAGGCGCCGGGGCCGCCGTCGGTGGCGCCGATGGCGAAGTTGCTGGGGCTGCGCGGAACATAGTACGGGACGCGGACGGTGCAGGTGGCGTTGTGCGCCCACACTCGATCGTCGCCGACGAAGTAACTCGCATCGTCCGCGACGGTGAGATTGAAAACCTGCAGCGCCGCATCGACGCGCCGGTTCGCGAGCACGAGCGTGTCGCCGGCAGCCGTGGCGATCGGCGCGCCGACGGCGATGTCACGGACGGGGGTCCAGCCACGACCCTGCACCCAGAACGGGTGCTCCTCCGTAACAGCAAGCCGCGACCCTTCCGTCTCGACAACGTGATGCGAAGAGACGCGACGCTCGAAAACCCGAGTAACAGCTCGCGAGCTATCGAGATAAGTGCGATCGCTCCGCGCATCGACCCACTCGCCCGGCTCGAGGGACTGAATAGAAACAGGCCGTCCGCCAGCCCACACCGGAGTGTCAGCAGCGAAACTCGCGCAGCCGAGCTCATGTCGGGTCGCATCCGCAGCAGCATCAAGATTGGCGCGACCGAAGCGAGCGAGCTTCGTCGCGAGCTTGAGCATGAACGCCGGGCTGACATAGCTGCCCAGCACGCGACCGCGATCGAAGGCATCGCATTCGACCAGTTGACTGAGGTCGTGACCCAGCGCTGCGCCGATGGTGCGCGCGGTGCCGGCCGGATCTTCCATGAAGGCCATCGCCAGCTCGTACACACCGCGAGCCGTCTCAATGGGATCGGTGATCGCAGCGACGAGATCGCCGATCTGCTGCTGCAGGCCTTCCCAGAAACCGCGAACGAACTCGTAAGCGTCAGCCGCAAGACTGCGTAGCTCGTTCCAAACGCGACCTAGAGTGCTGCGATCCTCCACAGCGACCGGCGGATCGGCGGCCGTTGCAGAGCAAAGCGGAGTGTCAGCACCCAGGCCGGTGCTATCGCCACCTTCGCTATCGTCTTCACCGCCGCCTTCATCGTCAGAATCTTCCTCCGCGCCATCTGAAGGTTCCGCGGACCCAAAACCGAAGAACCCTTCGCCGAGATGGCCGCCGCCTTCCGAGCCAGGGGAGCTTTGCGCGTCGCCGGTTTCTTGTTCGTTGTTGTGACTTTCGCCGCCGCCGCTGTTCGATCCAGCATCAACGGGAACTCGCGCAACTTGAGGGAGATCGGAGCGTGAGACCAGCAGCTCACTGAACCGAAGCGGGCTCTGCATCCGCACCGTTGCCGTCGACGTGATCGGCAACCGATTCCGACGCAGCAGCTGCTGATGAAACGAATCGCTCTCGCCGGGCGGCGTCAACAATCGAGAGAGCAGGCCGCTGACGAGCGGAACCTTCAGCTCGTATCCATACGTGATTTCGACGCGAAACAAATTCGCGTCCTGAATGTTGAGTCCGCCGCTGGATCCTGCCCGCGTATCGCGAGCGTGCAGCCGATCGTTCGGCAGCTCGCGAACGCCATCGACCTCGACGGCGAAATCATCGAAGGCTTCACGCGTGGGATTGAGGATGCGAATCCGCGCATCGGTGAGCAGCTCGCCTTCGATACGCGCAACAGCTTCTGCAACGCCGGACAGCGAACTGTCCGGCGAACGAAGCGGCGCCAGGCCCTGCGCGAGCCCACGTCGAATTGCCTGCGGAGTCGCATTGGAAACGGCGCCGGCGCGCGCAGCCTGCAAGGCCGCGTGATTCAGTGTCGCCTTCGCCTGATAAACGAAGCCGAATTGAATCGCCGCCAGAATCACGACGATCAGCAGCGGCAATGCAATCGTCGCTTCGACGATTGCAGCACCCCACTGCCGCCGCGCGCGGCCTGTCGCTCCAGTCACATCCATGTGACGCTCGCTTCTTTGCGCTAATCAGTCATTAGTCTTTGAGCCGTGGCTTCAACGCTGCACCCGACTCGCGCTCGAGCCGGTCGAAGCGCTGCACGCCTTCAGTGACGGCATTCGAATCGATGATCTGCGGAGTCACCAACACCACGAGCTCTGTCTCGCCGCGCCGAAACTGTCGCGACTTGAACAGCTCTCCAAGAATGGGAATGGCGCCGAGGCCAGGAATCTTTGCCACCGTCTTCGCATCGTCCGCGCTGAACAAGCCGGCGACGACCATCGGCTCGCCGGACTGCACGTTCATTTCTGTATTTGTTTTGCGAGTCGCGAAGCCGGGAATGCCCAGCACGGTGTTGGCCTTGTCGACGCTGCTGACCTCGACGCCCACCTTGGTGCGGATGAGGCCCGCATCGTTGGCCTGCGGCTCGACGTTCAACAGGATGCCGAATTGCTTGAACACGACGTTGAGCGCGCCATCCTGGTTTTGCACGGGAATGGGCACTTCGCCGCCCACGACGAAATCCGCTCGACCTCCGTTGATACAAGTCAGCGTAGGCTCGGCCAGCAAACGCGCGTCGCCGCGATTCATCAGCAGATGGATCACGGAATCGAGAGTACTAGTCATATCCAAGCCGCCCGGGGTGCTGAGCGATGGACCCGCAGCGACATCCGCCCAATCGACGCCGATATCGCGCAGCGCCGATTTGCGAACCTCGATCAGCTTTGCCTTGATGAGAATCGTGGACTCAGCTTCCAGAGAAGGCGCCGGCGTCGCGATCGGATCGACGATGCCCAGCACTTGCACGAGATACGCGACACTCGATCCATCGCGAGACCAGATGCGCAAATCGGTCGTGCCCGCTTTTCTGCCGAGCACTAGAATCTCCTGCGTGTCGTCGAGCACCTTGATGTCGATGGTGGCCCCATCACCCGCGGAAACACGCTTCACACCTGGCGTGCGAATCACCAAGCTCTGACCTTCCGGTACCGAGAGCACGGCGACCGGCGATTGACTGACCGTTTGAGGATCCGCGTTGTTGAGCATCACCGCGGTGAACAGCCAGGTGGCAGCGTGGACCATTACGCTCATGGCTCACACCCCGCCAAGAATGACTTGAACGCGCGTCCGCGACCGCGCTGGCGCAAGGGGTGCTTCACCTCTCAGCAGACTGCTCTTGGTGACGCGCTCGATTTGAGCAAGTGTCTGGTCGCTGGGCTGGCGAAGCGCCACCGTGATTCTTCCCGCTTCCTGAGCGAGCGTGATCTTGGCGGCGTCGCTCGGCGAAACAGCGACAGTGATGTTTCGAAACGGAGCGGACTGCAACCGCTCCGGCAGCGAGTTTGCGTTGGCTTCAGTGCGCAGGCCCGTTGCAATGACTGGCACCGCAAACAGCAGCGGCACAGTCACACTCTCATTCGCCGCCGCCGTGGTGAACAGCAGATCGATGCGATCGCCAGGTGCGAGCATTCCAGAGATCGAGGCTTCTTCATCGACCGGGAATGTCAGCGCGCGCATGCCGTCAGTCAGCTGAGCCGAGAATCCAGCCGCCACTCCTTGAGCGAGATGCGAGTAGAGAATGGTCTCGCCGCTTCTGACGCCACGTGACAAGACCCGGCCCGCCATATCCGCCCACTGCTCTGAGCGCACGGCGTCAGCATGCAAGAAGGTCTGAGGCACCTCGCGTAACGCGACGGTTTGATTGGACAGCACTGAGCCCGCAGCGAGGTCTGCTTTCGCGACGACGACATTCACGAGTCGGTACTGGCGATGGAGCTGCTCGCGCTCGGCTCGCATTTCGTTGTCGATATAGCCTTTGGCGAAGTAGGCCGCGCCGCCGCCAGCCGCGAGCGCGCCGCCGATCATGAGGGTCGTGATCCAGATGCCTTTCATTGCTCGTTCCTTGAGCGACTCAGCAATCAGAAGGGTGCGATCAGAAGGGAATCATCAGCGCCCACGTGAATTCGTCGTGATGCTCGGCGAGCAGTTCAAGCAGTGCCCGCGAGCCTCGCCACAACACCATCAGCCCAGCCAGGATCGCGACGTACTCGGCAGAGCTCATGATTTCTTCCACGTGATGACGATGGCAGTGTTCGAAGGGCGGGCCGCGTCGGGAATGATGACCAGCAGCGCTTGCTCGGCCTCACGCTGCGCTTCCAAGACAAAGCCACGATGAGTCTCTTGTGTGGGCCGCGTCTCGATCATCGTCCAGCCGTCGCGGATCAAGAGCTGCGAGAAGGCCTGCGCTTCGACCAGTGGACTTCGATCGCTCGATAAGCCGATGTGCTCAGACGCCATGCCCGCATCGTCGTACTGCTGCAGATTTGCGATGCGTGTGGTGGGTGGGTGCGGAAAGTTGGTGCTCAGATGAAGCGGAGCAGAATCCAGCGCGGGGCTGACGAGAATCGTGCCTTCGCTGCCAGCACTGACGGCGCGCGCATGCACAGTGATGAGATGGTCGCGCGATGTCACCGTAAGCACTTGCCAGGGAGACCTCGTGTGCCGCCGCGCTTCGTGACTGCTCGAGGTCTTCAACGAGGATTCGTAGTGACTCAGGACTGCGTCAGGTGACAGTCGCGACTCGAAAGCCTTCAGCTTCATTGGGAGCCCGTTCATCCGCATGCTCCGAGCTATCCACTGCGCAGTACCTTGAGGAGGTGCGGCCAGGTCGGGCAATGCAAGGCGCCCAGCCTGGGCGGGACATGCCATCGCAATGACCAGGAGCGCAACGATTCGAAGCGACGCCGTACACATGTCACTCACCTTCCCGCTCGACGACGTACGCGGAGGGCAGAGCGTTGGATCGCGGTCGCAATTCGGGATCCCAACCGTATTGGCCTTCGCCATACAGCGGCCCGCCTTTGCTCAAGGCCTGCATGCCGATGGGGCGCCCGGGTTGCTCGAGCGTTTCGATGAGCTCGTTGGCGGTGATGCGATCGACTCGGCGGCCAAAGTCGCTTTCGTCGCGAGGCGACCATGCATCGCTGAGCAAAGCGCCGGTCGCACGTTGAATGATCGGCCCACGATCATCGCCGGCGAGGAGCGGCTCGATGTTTGCTGAAACGGTCGCGCTCGCGAATGAGCGGCGGTTCAAGCCAAGGTCGTCCATTTGCAGCGCCGTCGCGGCCGCGCCGACTGGGCCGGTGCCATGCGCCAACCCAGGCATCAAAACATAGCCAGGTTCGACAGGTGACGCACCGTCACTCAGGTGTGACGAGATCGCACTCGTCGATGGCAACAGAAGCTGCCGACGGTGTTGCCAGAACGGGTTCTGCGACACACCCTCGGTGCGCAGCGACTCAATGGGCACTATCCCAGCGTGTGGATCGCCAAAGGAACGATCGAGCGCTTCCGTCGCAATATCCGAATCGGATTTGTCACTTCCACTCCAGACGCTGCGTTCCCACACGGAATATCTAAGCGCATCCAAACTCTTGTGCTTCACATCGAGCTGCTTACCGAGTAGGGCGATGCCGCCGAGAAAGGGCAGCAACGCAACCAAAGCCATGAGGGTCTCGACCAAGGCGTTGCCGTTATGCGCGGATCTTGGGTGCATGTTCACAAGCTCCACGCTATGGGTGCGAGCTTCGCTTCCCAGAATGGATTGAACAGATTGGCGTACTCATGCCGGCGCTCGCCCAACGATGCGAATGCTGAGCCGCGTGGCCGACGGAACTCCACGCGTGCGAGGGCGGTCACCGCCAATGGATGGTCGGAAGCCGACATTCCCAACAGATCTGCCGTCGCAACCCGCGTTTGCGCTTTGGTTGCTATCGCCGCGATACGCAGCGACATATCGCCAGGCTGTCCGGAGACGTTGTAGAGTGCAGGGACGCCGGCATAGTCCGAAGCGAACTCTCGTGCACTGGCTGTGCTGACTCGATCGCCGATGCGTCGCCAGCTGTGCCACCCGAACAAGCCGCGAGTTCGATATTGCAGTTGATCTGCGGCACCCCAGTCTGCGCCGTTCGCAGTTTGGCTGTGCGCCGTCGTTCCTCGTTTGCGCAGCTGGACAGCGAGCAGGTTTTCTCGCCAGCCGCGCTCACCCGCAATCCAGCGCTGCAAATCAGCGTTGCCGCGCACGCTCGCGTTGACCAGCTGTTGCAAGGCCTCCCCGTCGCGGCCAGCGCTATAGCGCTGAATGAATGCAGGCACCGCCGCTGACTGCGTCAGCAACTGCGCTTCGAGGAGCGCCCGCAATTCTTCCGGCATTCGGGAGAGCGCATCTCTATCGTTGATCAGAATGTGCGGATCGTAGGCAAGACCTGTCTGAGACATCAGGCTCTGCAGATTGCGAAACGCGAGTGAAGCGTGGGCCTCGGCCTGCGCAGCGCGAATGTTGGCATTCCACGCATCGATGGCAGGGATGGCGATCTCCGCCGACTGCTCCGTCACATCGCGAACTTGCGCGGAGATCTGCTCGGCCATATCGACATACTGGCCGACGTATGGAATCCACTGCGTAACCCGATCGATCGCCGCCAAAGAGTCGTTGAGGTAACGAACCCAGCTGACGTACGAGACAAAGTGTCCGACCGCGAGATGATTGGCGATCATGGCCCGATTTCCGTAGGCGATGAAGTTGAGATGGCGCGCAGTCCACACGGCGCCGCTGTACGCCGCGGCGTCCGCAGCGTTGGCGACGTGGGATCGCTCCGTAACTTTCTGCCCGGTGTTGAACATCACCACCAGCACGGCGCTGCTGATGAGCACTCCGAACAGCGCAACGGGGGCGATCTGCCCCCGAGGGCGAAGGCGCTTACTGAGCAGCATTGGTCTGCTGGTTGTAGGTGGAGAGGCTGTCGGCCTGCGCGGCGCGGTTCTGCGCCGTCGTTGCCGAGGCTTGCGCGTCGCTGATGTCTTGCGTGGCCGACTGGCCGGCCATCTCTCGGCTCATGCCGGCCATCTGGTTCTGAAGCACATCGCCGAATGCGGCGAACAAGCCGATGCCGGCCACCGCGACGAGCGCGGTGATGATGATGTACTCGCTCATGCCTTGGCCCCGCTGCCCAGTGCGCGGCCGCGCCAACGAAATCACGTTCCTGGTGCTCATCGCAGTCTCCTTTGAGTCGACGGCGACACAGTAATGGCGCGGAGCTGGCCAAAAACGCCAAATAATTGCGCTTTCATCGAGAAATGCGCGCCCTGTTTTCCTTTGAAACGTGAACGGGTATCGTGCCGCACCACCACAGACGGAGGTCACGATGCGTTTAGCAGTGAAGTTGGCGTTGGGATTGATTGCCGCGGTCGGCTCGGCACAAGCGGCCGAGACGCCTCAGCCCATCGTGCTGAAGGCGGCGTATCTGTTCGACGCCAAGTCGGGCCAGCTCACCAACGGCGGCGCCATCCTCGTTGAAGGAAACAAGATCAAAGCGCTCGGCGCGCAAGCGACGCCATCGAACGCGAAAGTCATCGACCTGGGCGACGCGACGCTGCTGCCCGGATTCATCGACGCACACACGCACATTACCAGCGAGATGCACGATGACTTCTACAAGGGCTTCCACACCGACATGTATCGGTTCCCCGCCGAGCAGGCGCTGCATGCCGCGGTCTGGGCGAAGCGCACTCTTGAAGCGGGTTTCACGACCATCAGGAACGTGGGCGCGGGTGAGTTCGTCGATGTCGGTCTGCGCAACGCCATCAATACCAATGTGACCGAAGGCCCGACGATTCTCACGGCCGTTCATTCCATCGGCTCCACCGGTGGTCACTGCGATCAAGGGCCCTTCCCGCCCGATCGCATCGAGCCGCTCGGCATCATGGACGGTGTATGCAATGGCGCGGACGAATGCCGCGCGGCCGTGCGCTATCAGCTGAAGTGGGGCGCGGACGTGATCAAGATCTGTTCGTCGGGTGGCGTGCTGTCCGAAGCGGATCCGGTCGATGTTCCGCAACTCACACCGGACGAGCTGAATGCCATCGTGTCCGAGTCTCATGCGTGGAAGAGGAAAGTGGCGGCGCATAGCCATGGCGATCTCGCCGCGCGCCAGGCGGTCGAGGCCGGCGTGGATTCGATCGAACACGGCAGCTTCCTCAGCGACGAAACGCTGAAGCTGATGAAGACCAAAGGCACGTACCTGGTGCCGACGCGACTCGCGGTGTACTGGGTGAATCAGATGGCCGCGAAGTATCCGCCGGCAATCGCAGCCAAGGCGCGCGCGACGTTGACCGAGCACGAGCAGGTGTTTCGCAAGGCCGTGAAGATGGGTGTGCCGATCGCGTTTGGTACGGACTCGGGCGTGTCACCGCACGGCATGAACGCGAAGGAGTTCGCGTTGCTGGTCGAGATTGGCATGCAGCCGGCGGCGGCGTTGGTTTCCGGCACGCGTGAATCGGCCAAGCTGCTCGGCATCAGTCAGGAAGTCGGCACGCTCGAGGCGGGCAAGTTCGCCGATATCGTGGCCGTGAAGGGCAACGTCCTGAACAACATCTCGGCGACCGAGAAGCCGGTGTTCGTGATGAAGCGCGGCCAGGTGGTAGTGCAGCCGTAACCAAGCTCATCGACCCTCCGGCGCCCGCCGGAGGGTCTAGCTGAAGCGTCGGGCGAGAAATTCCTGCCAGCGCCTTTTCGCCAGCACCTGATAGCCCTGGTCGTAATGTTGCGACGAGGGCATGTAGAAGGCCGGACCGGCGCCTCCATATAAAAAGAGCTCGCGACGATCGGGCTCCACCGCCACGAACCGTCCCAGCCAGTTCATCTGTTCCCGAGTAATCGCCGGATCGGCCGTGCCCGCATGGAATTGCACCGGCACATTCAGGCGCGCCAGCAAGGTAATCAGGTCCGGCCTGGGATCCGTGTTGGATTTGACCGGCGTTTCGATCGGCGTGTACATCGCGATCACGCCGACGATGCCGAGTGGATCGTTCAGCGCCATGCGTAAAGCCGTGTAGCCCGCGCCACCGAAGGCGAAGATCACGACGGGATTGGCGTTCGGCTGACTGCCGTTCAATGTCACGATGCCGGCGCGCACGTCGCTTTGAACGTCGCGGCTGAACGCTTCGCTCAGCAAAGCATCCGGATGCGTCGAGATCTTGGCCGTGCCGCGTTGGGCGCAATCGATCACAAGCGAGACATATCCCGTGCGCGCCACATCGCGGGCAAGGTCCTGCAATTCTTTGGTGATTCCGGGGCTGTCGTGAAGAATCACGACGGTGGTGCGGTTGGATGCGCCCATCGGCACTGCCGTGTAGGCAGGCAGCAAGGTACCGGCGTTATCGATGGTGAGCCCGCGGCCTTCAATATCCCACACTCGGGCAGCGGCGTCGGCAACCGCCGTCGTGCCAAGCGCGGACGCGGCGGTCAACTGCAAAGCCGCGGCAAGAAATTCCCGCCGCGTCGGTGGTGAGTCGCTGTCGTCGATACAACCCAGGCACATACCGCCTCCCACAGCATGCTCAACGCATGCGCGCTCATTATCGGCACGAGCGCGTGGGGCGCAAGAAAACGAGGCGAAGATGTGAACTGCGCACATTCCGGAGCGGGGGAATGTGCGCCGAGAGTCATCGCTTGCTGGCGGCACGCTCCGTGTCGAGCAACACACGCTTCCGCTGCACGCCCCAACGATAACCGCCGAGCTCACCTGTGCCGCGCACGACGCGGTGGCAGGGAATCAACAAAGCGACCGAGTTGGTCGAGCAGGCCCTTGCTACTGCCCTAGCCGCGCTGGGTTTGCCGATCGCTTCCGCCACTTCGGCATACGATCGGACCTCGCCGTACGGCACCTTCTGCAGATAGCGCCACACGATCAATTGAAAAGCCGTACCTCGCACATCCAGCGGCAGGTCCAGACGCGGCTCGAGCCCGCGCAGATGCCGATTCAGCGCAGCCATCCAGGACTCGAACTCGCCGCGCGAGCTGTCCGGCATGGGCTGAACCGTCGCTGCCGGAAATTGCAACTCGAGGTCGCTCAGCAGCGCTCGGTCGGTATCGCCGAACTGCAGGAAACAGATGCCGCGATCGGTGGCGCCGATCATCATCAATCCCAGCGGCGTCTGCCCGCTGGCGTATGAAATGGTCAGTCCTTTGCCGCCGCTACGATACTCGCTCGGCGTCATGCCGAGCTGGCCATCGGCCTTCTCGTAGACGCGACTGCCGGAACCGAAGCCGGCTTGATAGATCGCATCGGCCACCGGTGCTTCATTGCGTAGTTCTTTTTTGAGCGTGCGTACGCGCGCTGCGGTCTGATATTCCTTCGGGCTGCTGCCGATGATGGCTTTGAAACTGCGCTGTAGATGAAACGGGCTGTAGCCGGCGCGTTTGGCCAGTTGCTCGAGGCTGAACTTGCGCTCCGGTTCAGCGTCGATCTGTCGCGCCAGCTCGTGCACGACTTGATTCAAAACATTCGCCGACGCGCCCGTGGGTTTGCATCGCTTGCATGGACGCAGGCCTGCTCGCTCCGCGTCCGCGGTGCTCGCGAAGAACCGAACGTTTTTGCGCAAGGCGCGGCGCGAATTGCAGGAAGGGCGGCAGTACACGCCGGTGGTCATGACGCCGTAGAAAAACTCGCCGTCACGGCTGGCGTCACGGGCCTGCACGGCGTTCCACAAGTCCTCTTCGCTCAAGCTCGGGGTCGACATGGCGGTTCTCCTCTTTGCCGAGGTCGCAGTTTTGCCTGCGACGCGCGCGGAGGATTCCCGGCTCTTGCTATGCAATTTTGTGCGCTGAGGTTTGGACATGGCGGGCGGAACGCGAGGCCTTCAGTGTAGCCGCCCCCTGCCCAAAGTCAGTAGCGCACGGCCCTCTCGGGCGGGTGCTCGATGCCCGTTGGTACGCTGTATTCGAGGCGTCGATATGCAGAATACGCCGCCATGAACAAACTCATCAAAATTGTCGGGGGCTCGCTGGTGGTCCTGGCCGTGGGTGCCGGTATCACAGCTGGCGCGGCGATGGTCCTCAGCGAACGCAAGATGAATCGAGTGGTCGATGTGAGGGTCGCCCGGTTCGATCTCGGTGCGTTCCAGCCGAACCTGGAACGCGGTGAATATCTTTTTCTGACGCGTGGCTGTTCGGAGTGCCATGGGGTTCAGGGCGAAGGTCGCGTGATGATCGACGATCAGAGCAGCGGCTTCTACATCCACACGCCTAATATCACTCGGGGTGGTGGCGCAGCGGCGACCTACAGCGACACCGATTGGATCGCACTGCTGCGACATGGCCTGAAGCCCGCGCGCACGCCAGTGTTCGTCATGCCAAGCGAAGACTACGCACAGATGGCCGACGAGGATGTGGCGGCGCTGGTTGCTTACATTCGCGCCTTGCCGGCCGCGCCGGAAAAGAAAGCCGAGATGCGGATTCCGCTGATGTTGAAGGCCATGTATGCCTTCGGCGTCGCGACCGACGCGTCCGAGAAGATCGATCACACCAAACCTGCGCCGGCTCGCGTGCCGAACGACTTGCACGCGCAAGGAGAGTACATCGCCAAGACTTGCGCCGGTTGTCATGGCGCAGGTCTCGCCGGTGGCAAGATCCCGGGCGCGCCACCGAGTTGGCCTGCAGCCGCGAACCTCACATCCGCAGCCGACAGCGTTATGAACCGCTATGCCTCAGCTGAGCAGTTTCGTCAGATGATGCGCAGTGGTAAGCGCGCAGACGGCACCACCATTGCGGTGATGCCGTTCGAAAGCCTGCGTGCGATGAGCGATGCGGAGTTGGATGCGGTGTTCGGCTTCCTCAAGACGCTGCAACCCAAGGCGTCCGGCACGCGCTGATTTCAATCGCCGGGGGCTACTTTCTTGTAGCCCGCCGGCACTTCGAACGCTTGCGGATCCACCGCCTTGTTGTTCACCGAAACCAGTTCGGTGCTCATCCCCATGAGAGACATGAGCCCACCAGGCAACTGCGCCGGCGGCATCGCCGCGGCTTCCGGTTGAGGCTGCTTTTTCTTTCCAAACATTCCGCCCAGCGCACCACCGAGCGCCTCGCCCAGACTTGCCGGTGACGCGGGTCGATTGCCCCCTGCAGCCTGCATTTCTTGGGTGCTTTGACATTGTGGACCTCCGACACCGAGGCCGAAGCTCAGCCTCACGGGATAGCCTTTGACATCGCGCATCTTGGTCGCGATCTCTCTCCACATCCCTTCATAGCCGCCGAACATGGATTCCGCGCGCTCAGCAAAATCGCGCGAACCCGCAGCGCCCAGTCCTAATTTCTCGGCGAATGCGAGCTGATATGCCTGCGCTTCAGCAGACGCGGTGAAATCGGGTGCGACCCACTGATCGAGCACCAGCCCGAAATCACAAACTTGTCCGGTGCTCTTGTCCTTGCACGACTGCGTGGCGAGTACTGTGACGCGCTCAGCCTGGTGGCCCGCGATGGTGGCCTTTTCGCCCGTACGTTGCACCTCGGACTTCGGCTCCGACCATTCGCACTGAGAGTCATCCACACCGGAAGTAGCACGTCTTTGCGAGGCTTGTGCTTCGCGCATTTGGCCCGTCACTTTTTCCATTTGCGCCCGCGTTTCGGCGAATGTGGTCTCGGTATAGGTTTTCTTCTTGTTGTTGACCGAGTACATCTTGTCTTCATCGAGCCGCACGATCTCGGTCGACTCGCCCAAGCCGCGCGCGAAGGTCCGCATCAAGCCCGAATGGAACTGTAGGTTGCTGTCGGTGCGCGCACGGTGACCGGAAATGGTGGTGGTCGTGGTGCCGCTCATGTTCGCCATGGACATCAGCCCCGCGCCATTGATGGACATCCGTTCTTCGATGGTCACATCCGCTTGCGCAGCGCAGCTGAGAATCGCGGCGATCGCGCCTGCCAGAAGGGCGCGTGTAGGAATAGTTCTGGTCGTTCGCGTTTGCATCGTAACCTCCACATCCAGGGCCAGCCGGCTGAAGTTACTAACGCAATCCTCCGCTCATTCCTGCCACTTTTGCAATCGCCGGCTCAGCGCCCGCCAGTGCGCTGCCGCAAACGCGCGTGCTTCGATTTCGTAGCTGTTATGCCAGTAGCCGTTCCTCGCCGACTCCTTCAAGTACTTCCAAATCGTCAACCTCCTCGGCTGCCACTGTCGCACCACATGGAAGTATTCGTGCAGCACCAGCTCCGGATCGTTCCAAAAATCCGCCGCCGATCCTCGGAGCAAGATCCGTCCTCTTCGCGTCGTCGCTCGCGCGCCTAAGTGCAGGCGTGCATAGAAGGAATGTTCGATCACTCGGATGTGATCTACGGATGCGCCGAAGATCTCGCGAAGCGCGATGGCGAGGTCAGAAGGAATAGTGGAGCGATGACCGAGCATGGCTTGCGGTATGGGGGCGCTTTTTTTGACAGAATCAAGCTGATTCAGGCGCACACGCCCATATACCCCACTATCGATGGACCGAAAGGGCTACTCCGAGCGTGACCAGGTCGCTTTTCGGGCGTTTGGCCCTTGCACCCACCTTGGGGAATGCCCATTATTGAGTTCCGAAGGAGCAGACTGTATGAACGCCATTCCTCCCCGCACCTAAGCCGATTCCGCCTGTTTGGCCGATGCCTCCATGGCATGCCTGACAGCATCCGCAATCATCTCCTTGATGTGAGCCTGCCTCTCCGGCCTCAGCTCGGTGCCCACCAGATCGGCGTAGATGTTCTTACGGCGCCAATCATTGAAGTCTGGCTCATCCAGGGCGTCCATGCTAAGCGTGTTACCCGTTTTCGCGTCCTGAGCTAGGGCTCTGCGTAAGCTCTCCGCGCCCTTGTCATCCTGACCCGCCCGGCAACAGTAACAGGCCATGTTGTAGTCGAGGCTTGCGTCATCGCGTTTGTAACAGTTGATGGATTTCTCCAGGGTTGCAATCGCGACATCCAACTCTCCGAGATCCGCGCGGCAAAGCGCCTCGAAGCTGTACGACCAAGCCTCGTGACGAGTGTCGCTGAGTTGTTTCGCGGCCTCACGGACCTTGCCTGCAGCCTTGATGGCATCCTGCAAGTACGCCTTCCTGGATTCCGCATAGTTGCTCCAGTCAGCCAAATTGTAGTGACGACATGCGGTCGCGGTCTCGAGCATCAACATCTTTGCATGATCCGCCGTGACTCGAGTCTGCTCCGTCAGTTCCGCGATCTGCTTCTTCAATGCCTCGACGATTCCGTTGACCGACGCGTGGGCCTGCTTTTCCGCCGTCGCTACCAGCGATTTCATATTGGTGATTCCGACAAAGGTAAGCGCAACTCCAAAGATGCCTACCACGGCGAGCGCAAGCTCGTAGACGAGCTTGGTGTGTTCGGCGCTCCTGTTCGCGGCTTCGATGGATGACTGAGCCAAGGCCGAGATCACCTCTACGTGATCTTGCGAGGCAGACTGCGGAACCGAGGATGGGGCTGGCATGGGCGCCGCCTGAGCCTGAACGGTAGCTGGCTGACGATCTGCCGGCGGATCCGAACGTGACGCCGAAGTTGCGTTGAGCAACAGTACAACCACGACAAGAATCAGCACCGAGCCAAACATGTGTGCTTTCGCCGAGGCGTTCATGACTTCTCCCTGCCAGTTTTAGTCGAACGTTCGCAAAATTCAGTCAAACTGTCGCTTGTTACTTCCCGATACAGAACGTCGTGAAGATCCGCCCCAACAAGTCATCCGGCGTGAACTCGCCAGTGATCTCACCGAGACATTGCTGAGCCTGGCGCAGCTCTTCGGCCATCAGCTCGCCGGCGCGTTTTTCCGTGAGCTGGCGCTGGGCTTCATTTAAATGAGTCGAGGCGCGGTTCAGGGCGTCGAGGTGGCGGCGGCGCGCGGAGATGGTGCTGGAGCCGGCGCCTTGGAAGCCCATGCATTCTTTTAAGTGTTCGCGAAGCAGATCCATGCCCTCGCCGGTCGTGGCGGATACGTGCAAGCGCGGGGGCTGCGACTGTTCGTAACGCGATCGGGCTTGTGCGATGTCGATTTTGTTCAGCACCACGCTGACCGGAATATCCGCCGGCAACCCGGCAAGTTCGGCGTGCATGCTTTCGTCGTCTAATGCCCGAGTGGCGTCGATCACATAAAGAATGCGATCGGCGCGATTCATCTCATTGCGGGCGCGGCGGATGCCTTCGGCTTCGACGACATCGGCGTCGTCGCGAAGGCCGGCGGTGTCGGCGACGTGGAGGGGCATGCCGTCGATGTGAATGCGTTCGCGCAGGACATCGCGCGTTGTGCCGGGAATGTCGGTCACGATGGCCGCTTCGTAGCCGGCGAGGCGATTCAGCAAGCTTGATTTGCCGGCGTTAGGACGACCGGCGATAACGACCGTCATTCCTTCGCGTAACAACGCGCCCTGCTGCGCCTTGGCAGTAATCTGTTCGCAAAGCTCGATGCAGCCAGCGATGCGCTCATGCAGAACAGTGTCGCCGAGGAAATCGACTTCCTCTTCGGGAAAGTCGATAGCGGCTTCGACGTGCATGCGAGTTTCCGTCACTGCTTCAGTGAGCGAATGTACGGCAACCGAGAATTCACCTTGCAGCGAGCGCAACGCCGCTCGCGCTGCCTGACTCGAGCCGCTGTCGATGAGATCGGCAATGGCTTCGGCTTGAGTCAGATCGATCTTGTCATTCAGGAAAGCGCGTTGAGTGAATTCACCTGGCTGCGCGACGCGCGCGCCGAGGCTGAGCACGCGAGCGAGCAACATATCCATGACGACGGGACCGCCATGGCCATGCAGCTCTAAAACATCTTCGCCAGTGAATGAATTCGGGCCAGGGAAATATAGGGCGAGGCCGCCATCGAGCATCTCGCCGTCGCCATCTCGAAAAATTCGTAACGCTGCGTGCCGAGGCTCGGGGACATCCCCGAGCACTTCGGTGGCGATGGTCGGTGCGAGGCTGCCCGAGACTCGCACCATCCCGACGCCACCGCGACCCGGCGGCGTCGCGATCGCCGCGATGGTGTCGGTGTCGCCGGGCCGGGTTGTCATCCGTTCAGCCCTTGTTCTTTGTATCTTCCGCCGCGACCAGCTTGTTGATGCGCCACTGCTGCGCGATCGACAGCAAGGTGTTGGTCAGCCAGTACAGCACCAGGCCCGCCGGGAACCAGGCCATGGTCACCGACATGATGATGGGCATGAACATGAAGATCTTGGCCTGCATCGGATCCGTGCTCGGCATCGGCTGCAGCTTGAACTGCGCGAACATCGCGCCGCCCATCAGGATCGGCAGGATGAAGAACGGATCGCGCGAAGACAGATCGGTGATCCAGCCGAGGAACGGCGCCTGCCGCATCTCGACGCTCTCCAGCAGCACCCAGTAGAAGGCGAGGAAGAACGGGATCTGGATCAGGATGGGCAAGCAACCGGCGAGCGGATTGATCTTCTCGCGCTTGTAGATTTCCATCATCTGCCGGCCGAGCTGCTCGCGGTCGTCCTTGTAACGTTCCTGAATGGCTTTGATGCGCGGGCCGAGGTTGCGCATCTTGGCCATCGAGCGGCCGCTGGCCGCGGTCAGCTTGTAGAAGGCGAGCTTGATCAGGAAGGTGACGATGATGATTGCCCAGCCCCAGTTGGCGACGACGCCGTACACCAGTTCGAGCAGCATGAACAGCGGCTGCGCGATGAAGGTCAACTTGCCGTAGTCGGCCACCAGTTGCAGTTTGGGGCCGGTGTTCTCCAACTGCTCCTGCAGCTTCGGACCGACGAACAAGGTCTCTTTAAATGTGTGCTTGCCGCCGGCGGGAGCCACTTCGAGCGGCCCGCGATAGGACAGCACGTAGTCGTTGTCGGAATCGAGATTGAGCTGGTAGTCGTAGGCCGCGCCAACTGGAGGCACCGCGGCAGCGACAAAGTGATGCTGAAGCGCCGCCATCCAGCCACCGGTGATGCTGGATTTGAAGGCGCGATCTTCTTCGTCTTCGATGTTCAGCTTGCGGTAGGCCTTGCCGTCGTAAATGGCCGGGCCGCGATAGGCGTAAGTCTCGACCTTGAAATATGAACGCTCGACGTGCTCGTAATGACGCACGATCTGCACATACGACGCCGCTTTGTAGTCAGTGCTCGACGTGTTCACTACGTCGTAGCTGAGATCGATGCGATAGCTGCCCGGCGTGAACTTATAGGTCTTCACGACGGTGACGCCCTGATCGTCGGTCCAGGTCAGCGGCACCAGCAGTTCTTTTTGACCCGCCGCCAACGTGTACTCGTTCGCGGCCGATTGGAAGATCGCCTGATGAGTCGGCTCGGCGCGCCCATCAGCAGCTCGCAAACCTGAACGGGCCACATACAGCGGCGGCTGCGGATTGAACAAGCGCACCGGAACATCGGGGCGATTCTTCTGGAGGGGATACTTCAGCAAGTCGGCGCGAATCAGTTCGCCGCCGCGGGTGCTGATGTCCAGCGACAGCACATCGGTCTGCACGCGAATGACGGCCGCATTGCCAGCAGCTGGTTCGCTATTCGCGGAAGGCGCTGACGTCGGAGGGGACGGAGCATCGGTTGTGGCCGATGGCAGATCCGGCAATGTTTCATTGGCGGGCGGCGCGGTGCTGCCGTTCGCCGACTGCGTTTGCGCCGTCGGAGCGGGGGCCACTGGCGCAGGAGCGTAGTCCTTCTGCCAGGTAATAAAGTTGAGGTACAGGACCAGCGCAAGCGCGGCCCATATGAATACGCGTTGGTTATCCATGAGGAACCGGCTTGGTGTTCTCTGTCGGTGGCACCGGATCGTAGCCGCCTTCATGCCACGGGTGACAACGCATCAAGCGTCGCACCGTGAGATACGTCCCGCGAACCGCACCGTGTTGTTGCAAGGCTTGTTCGGCGTAGCAGGAACAGCTCGGGTAGAAGCGGCAGGTCGGCCCGAGCATGGGGCTGATTAAATAGCGATAAGCGCGAATCGCGGCGGTCAGCGTGGTTACTGTGGCGCGCATTGCTTCACGACCGTACGCCAATGCTTTTCCAGGCTGCGAACGAGGACAGCATTGTCCGCATCGCGAGCGCCGGAGCGCGCATTGACGACGATGTCCACCGCGGGCAGTTCATGCTGATGCTGACGAAACGATTCCCGAATCAGACGCTTGATGCGGTTTCTCCGCACAGCGTTCCCGATAGTGCGTGCGGCTATCGATAATCCAAGTCTTGGAATCGAGCCGCCGCTGTTACGAGTGAGGATCGCGAAGCAGGCGTCGGTGGAGCGGCGCGAGTCCCGGTAGACGCGATCGAATTCGGATTTATGCCGGAGACGTTGCGCCGGTTGAAACGGTCGAGCCGGGACTGGCAAGTCGAGAGTCGGACAGCTGCGAGCGCCGCTGTAAAGCCGACGCTCAGACCGTGAGGCGCTTGCGACCCTTGGCGCGACGACGGGCCAGCACCTGGCGGCCGGCGCGGGTAGCCATGCGCGCGCGGAAACCGTGAGTGCGCTGACGGTGAACTTTGCTCGGTTGATAAGTACGCTTCATGCGGGCATCTCGACGGTGTCTTTAACTTCGGCCTGGGCCGGAATTCGCGCTAAAACAAGTACATGCTGGCGCGCACAGAGGGGCGGCAAGACTACGCACCACCCCCTGCAGTGTCAAGCTCAACCTTGCGTTCCCGCGCACAAAATTCGCGGCCGCTGCCTGTGGATAACTGCCTGTCCAACGGTATAGACTCGCCGCCTCTCGCGTTGACCTGGCGCAGAACAATTCTTTCTTTTTGATGATCGTAGGGGACGAAACCGTGCAGGGTTCGTTGTGGCGCCGCTGTCTCGCGCAATTGGAAGTGGAATTGCCGGAGCAGCAGTTCAATACGTGGATCCGGCCTTTGCAGGCCGTCGAGGACGGACGCACGTTGCGCCTGCTGGCGCCGAACCGATTCGTCGTGGACTGGGTGAACGAGAATGTCGCCGGTCGGATTTCCGAGCTGGTCGATGCCGTGGGCGAGGAGCCCACGCCTGCCGTGGTGCTCGAGGTCGGTTCGCGGCCGGTCGCACCGGCCATGACGATCAATAATCACCAGCCGGCGTCAGCGCGTGCCGTTGCTTCGTCGCCCGCTCCAGTCCGCGATATCCCGACAGTTCTCGGCAGTCGGCTGAATCCTGATTTCACCTTCGCGAATTTCGTCGAGGGCAAGAGTAACCAGCTCGGCCGCGCCGCGGCTTTTCAGGTCGCCGAGAATCCCGGCCGTGCCTACAACCCGCTATTCATCTACGGCGGCGTGGGTCTGGGCAAGACTCACCTCATGCATGCCGTTGGCAACATGATCAAGGCTCGCAACGAGCGCGCCCGGGTTGCTTATGTGCACTCGGAACGGTTCGTCGGCGACATGGTGAAGGCGCTCCAGCACAACACCATCAACGACTTCAAAACGGCGTACCGCTCGCTCGACGCCCTGCTGATCGACGACATCCAGTTTTTCGCCGGCAAGGACCGCTCGCAGGAAGAGTTCTTCCACACCTTCAACGCGCTGTTCGAAGGCCAGCAGCAGATCATCCTGACCTGCGATCGCTATCCCAAGGAAGTCGACGGCCTGGAAGAGCGCCTCAAGTCGCGCTTCGGCTGGGGCCTGACGGTGGCCATCGAGCCGCCCGAGCTGGAAACCTGCGTGGCCATTCTGATGAGTAAGGCCGCTCAGACCCGCGTCGATCTGCCGGATGAAGTCGCGTTCTTCATCGCCAAGCGCATCCGCTCCAATGTCCGCGAGCTCGAGGGAGCTCTACGTCGCGTGGTCGCGAACTCGCAGTTCACCGGTCGCGCCATCACCATGGATTTCGCCAAAGAGGCGCTGCGCGATCTGCTGGCTCTGCAGGATCGCCTGGTCACCATCGAGAACATTCAGAAGACCGTCGCGGAATACTTCAAAATCCGCGTGGCTGATTTGCTGTCGAAGCGGCGCAGTCGCTCGATCGCCCGGCCGCGGCAAGTCGCGATGGCCCTGGCGAAGGAGCTGACCAGTCATAGCTTGCCGGAGATCGGCGATGCGTTCGGCGGTCGTGACCACACGACGGTGCTGCACGCGTGCCGGGTGATCAAAGAGTTGCGGGAGTCGAACACGCGGACCAGCGAGGACTACTCAAACCTGTTGAGAACCCTGGCTGGATGACTGTGGATAATTTGTGGTTTGTGCGTGGGCTTTATTTATCCACAACTACCGCACAGTTTCGATACAAGCTCCGTTTTAGTTCACAGATGAGTTTTGCTGGGCGTAAGCTGCTGATGAAACACCGGAAAAACGGGTTATACACAGACGACGCGGCCCTTCATAATCATCATAAATTCTTTAAATACTTAATCTCTAATTAAGATTGGTAAGGTGACCACGATGAAGTTCAGTGCTGAGCGGGAAAGCATCCTCGCGCCACTGCAGGCGGTAATCGGCGTTGTGGAACGCCGGCAGACCATGCCGATCCTGGCAAACGTCCTGATCGCGGGTCGCGGCGAGCAACTGTCCATCACGGCCACGGATCTGGAAGTGGAGCTCGTGGCCAAGGCCAACGTCACTCTGCAAACGCCGGGTGAGATCACGCTGCCAGGTCGCAAGCTGCTGGACATCATCAAGGCGCTGCCGGACAAGGCTCAGGTCACCATCTCGATCGAGGGCGAGCGCGCCACGGTCCGTTCGGGTAAGAGTCGCTTCACTCTGGCGACGCTGCCGGCCAGCGACTTCCCGACCGTGGAAGACATCCGGGCGCAAAAGGCGCTGCTGATCTCTCAATCGGCGCTGCGTCGCTTGCTCGACAAAACGCATTTCTCGATGGCTCAGCAGGACGTTCGTTACTACCTGAACGGCATGCTGCTCGAAGCTGACGGCAAGATCCTGCGAACGGTCGCGACCGACGGTCATCGGCTCTCCTATTGCGAAACCACGCTCGAGCACGAAGCTGGCGCGACCCAGCAGGTCATCGTGCCGCGCAAGGGCGTCCTGGAGCTGCAGCGCTTGCTGGCCGGCGAGGGGAATGTCGAGCTGGCAATTGGGACCAATCACGTTCGCGCCCAGATCGGCGACATTCGCTTCACGTCGAAGCTAATTGACGGTCGGTTCCCGGAATATGGTCGCGTGATCCCGAGCAATCCGACCAAGCGGATCAATGCCAATCGCGACGTCCTGCGCTCAGCGCTGCAACGCGCTGCCATTCTTTCGAATGAAAAGTACCGCGGGATACGCCTCGCGGTTCGCCCGGGGGTTTTGCTCCTGCAGTCCCACAACCCTGAGCAGGAAGAGGCCGAAGAGGAATTGGAGATCGACTACTCCGGCGACGAGCTGGAGATCGGCTTCAACGTGAATTACCTGCTGGATGCTCTGGCTGCAGTGGACGGCGGCGATGTCGTGCTCGGCCTCACCGACGCGAACAACAGCTGTCTGCTGAGCTCGGACGGGGCGCCGCAGGCCAAATACGTCGTCATGCCGATGAGGCTGTGACGATGACGAGCGGGCGCCGGTGCTGACTGCCATCACAGTCGACAACTTCCGTTGCATCGAACACGCCAGCCTCGACTTCGATTCGCGCTCGACCGGCATCATCGGTGACAACGCCTCCGGCAAGACCAGCTTGCTGGAGGCGATTTACTTTCTGGGCCATGGGCGCTCTTTCCGTAGCGCCCAGGCGGACAAGCTCAAACGGACCGGCACCCCCTTCTTTCGCGTTGTCGGTCGGCTGGCCACTCATCGCGGCATCCTGACCGCGGGACTCGAACACACCCAAGGCCGAACCCAAGGCCACCTCGCCGGACAAGGCATCTCGGGCATCGCCGACATCGCTGAAGTCCTCCCGCTGCAAATCATCGATCCCGGCGTACACCGATTGGTGGAAGAGGGGTCGGCTCGAAGACGGCGGCTGATGGACTGGGGAGTGTTTCACGTGAAACGTGAGTTCCTCGGTCATTGGCGCCGCTACCAGCGTGCACTGTCTCAACGCAACGCGGCACTCCGCACCTCGCACGGCGAGGAGCTGATCCATGCCTGGGAGCAAGACTTCGTGGCAGCCGGGATCGAGGTCGACCGGTTGCGAGCTTTCTATGTGGACGAGCTCCGGCCGCACTTCGAAGCGCTGGCGGCTCGCCTGGTTGGGCCGGGAACGGCGCTTACTTATAGAAGAGGCTGGCCCGCCGAGCTCGACTTGAGAGAGGCCCTTCGCGACTCCATCTCTAGGGACCTGCGCCTCAAGACCACGCATGTCGGTCCCCACCGCGCCGATCTAGGTTTCTCGATTGATGGGATCCCCGCCCGGGACCGTGTGTCCCGCGGTCAGCAGAAGATGCTGGCGGCGGCTTTCATCCTGTCTCAGCTCCAGTGCCACACCGCACTCGGGGCCACTCCGACGACCCTCATGTTGGACGATCCGGCGGCCGAGCTGGATGTGGATAACTTGGGGAAACTTCTTCTGGCGATCGCCGAGATACCGAGTCAGCTGATCGTCACCTCAGTGCACGAGCGCGGGCTGAGGGGCATCGAAATTGGCCGTAGGTTTCACGTGAAACAAGGCCATTTCGAGCCGATGGTATAATCCCGCAGCTCATTTTTCAGGCCGGACCATGACAGATAAAGACGTCTACGATTCAAGCAAAATCAAAGTCTTGAAGGGCCTCGACGCGGTCAGAAAGCGTCCCGGAATGTACATCGGTGACACCGATGACGGCACCGGTCTACATCACATGGTATTCGAGGTCGTGGACAACTCCGTCGACGAAGCTTTGGCGGGACATTGCTCACAAGTGATCGTCACCATCCATGCCGATCAGTCGGTCACCGTGTCCGATGACGGCCGTGGAATACCTGTGGATATCCATCCGGAGGAGGGTGTTTCGGCGGCGGAAGTCATCATGACCATCCTGCACGCCGGCGGTAAGTTCGACGATTCCTCCTACAAGGTTTCTGGCGGACTGCACGGCGTGGGTGTGTCGGTAGTGAACGCCCTATCCGAGTACCTGCTGCTCACGATTCACAAGGAAGGCCGCCTGTACCAACAGGAGTACCGCCTGGGCGAGCCCCAAGCGCCGCTGGCCGAGATCGGCACCACGCAGAAGCGCGGCACGATCATTCGCTTCAAACCCAGCGCCGGCACCTTCACCAACATCGAGTTCGACTACAGCATTCTGGCCAAGCGCCTGCGGGAGCTGTCGTTCCTCAACTCCGGTGTCCGTATCGAGCTGATCGACGAGCGCGACGACAAGCACGAGGTCTTCCATCACGAGGGTGGCATCAAGGAGTTCGTCCGCTACTTGAACCGCAATGCTCAGGCCATCCACGACACCATCATCTGGTTCCGCACCCAGGAAGGCCCTATCACGGTGGAGTTGGGCCTGCAGTGGAACGACTCCTACCAGGAGAGCATGAGCTGCTACACCAACAACATTCCTCAGAAGGACGGCGGCACGCATCTGGCCGGCTTCCGTAGCGCGTTGACCCGAACCCTCAATGCCTACATCGACAAGGAGTTCTCGGCCAAGGACAAGGTGGCCATGTCCGGCGACGACGCCCGCGAAGGTCTGACCGCGATCCTGTCCGTGAAGATGCCGGACCCGAAGTTCTCCTCGCAGACCAAGGACAAGCTGGTCTCGTCCGAGATCAAAGGCATCGTCGAGTCGGCGGTGGGTGCGAAGCTGGAAGAGTTCTTGATGGAACACCCCCCGCAGGCCAAAGCCGTCGCGAACAAGGTGCTGGAAGCAGCCCGTGCTCGCGAGGCGGCCCGCAAGGCCCGCGAAATGACTCGTCGCAAAGGTGCTCTGGATCTGGCCGGCCTGCCCGGCAAGCTGGCGGACTGCCAGGAGAAGGATCCGGCGCTTTCCGAGATGTTCCTGGTCGAGGGTGACTCCGCCGGTGGCTCGGCGAAGCAGGGCAGAGATCGGCGCACTCAGGCCATCCTGCCGTTGAAGGGCAAGATCCTTAACGTCGAGAAGGCGCGCTTCGACAAGATGCTGTCGTCGGCGGAGGTCGGCACGCTGATCACCGCGCTGGGCTGCGGAATCGGCGCGGACGACTTCGACGTCAACAAGCTCCGTTACCATCGCATCATCGTCATGACCGACGCGGACGTGGACGGCTCGCACATCCGCACCCTGCTGCTCACCTTCTTCTACCGGCAGATGCCACAGCTGATCGAGCGAGGGCACATCTATATCGCCCAGCCGCCGCTGTTCAAACTGAAGAAGGGCAAGTCCGAGCACTACGTGAAGGACGAGGCCGAGCTCGATTCGATGCTGCTGACCCACGCTCTCGAGGATGCGCAGCTGTACGCCGATCCCGCGCAGCCGCCGATGACCGGCTCCGCACTGGAGACTCTGGCTCGCCGCTGGATGGAAGTGTCCGCGATCATCAAGCGGTCTTCGCGCCGCTACGATCAGCGCGTGCTGGAGCAGCTGCTCTACATGCCCGAAGTTACTCCAGCGAACCACGACCAGCTCGACTGGTTGACTCAGTGGGGCCGCACCTTCGAGACCCAGCTGAACTCCCACGACGATGCCGCTCGCAAGTACCGCGTGCGGGTGATGGCTGCCGTCGATGGTGGAACGCCGCGACTGCTAGTTGCCCGAACCGAGCACGGCATTACTCAGGAGAAGCACATCCACCGCGAGTTCTTCGAGTCGGCCGAGTATCGGAGCATCGCGGATCTGGCGGCGACTCTGGGCGGCTTGCTCAAGCCGGGCGCCTACATTGCGAAGAATGACAGCAAGCAGGAGATCAGCAGCCTCAAGCAGGCGATCAACTGGTTGATGGAGTCCGGGCGCAAAGGGCAGACGATCCAGCGCTACAAAGGTCTGGGCGAGATGAACCCGGAGCAGTTGTGGGACACGACCATCAATCCGGAGACGCGCCGCTTGATCCAGGTTCGAATCGAGGACGCGCTGGCCGCGAACGACATCTTCGCCACCCTGATGGGCGACCAGGTCGAGCCCCGGCGTGAGTTCATCGAGAAGAACGCGTTGGCGGTGGCCAACCTCGACGTTTAGTTTTATCTAACGATAGGCGGCGGAACAGCGCGGTTCCGCCGCCTGATTTTCAACCGAAGATCAATGATTAGCCGGCCGGAGCGGTGCTCCGGAGGGCTCTGACACGCCGTTACCGTTGGTCGGCGTCAGCGTCGCGAGCTTTTTCTCGATCCAAGCCCGCACTTCTTCATTCAATTCCCGCGGATCCCGGCCAACGGCATCGATGGGTGGCCCGATGACGACCCGAATGGTGCCCGGCTTTTTCACCCAGCCGCGGCGAGGCCAGAAGTAACCAGCATTGTGAGCGACGGGAATGATCTTGCAGCCCGCCTTCGATGCCAGCAGTGAGCCGCTCACGCCGTACTTGCGAGTCTCACCGACGGCGACGCGCGTACCCTCGGGGAATATCAGAACCCACAGTCCTTCCTGCAGACGTTGTTTGCCTTGCTCGACCACTTGGGTCACGGCAGTCGCGCCGGCCTTGCGATTGATGGCGATGGGCTTGAGACATTTCACCGCCCAGCCGACCAGCGGAATCCACATCAGCTCGCGTTTCAGCACCCAGGCTTGCGGCGGGAAAACGGCGGCCTGCGCGATGGTTTCCCACGCCGAGGAATGTTTCCACATCGACACGTGCGCGCCGGGCGGAATGTTTTCTGCGCCCTCGACCGTATAAGTGAGATTGCACAGCTTCGCGAGCAACCACATGTTCACGCGGCCCCAGCTGCGCGCGATGCCGTACAGCTTCAGGCTGGGTAACCAGCCAAACGCCAGCACCACCACTGCGTACAGCAATGTCCCAGCAAACAGCGCAGTGGTGAATATAACCGACCTCAACAGCTGCATTTAGACGTCCCGTTCTAGCCCGGCAGTCGCGACAGATCTGCCACCTGCAAGAACAATCCCCGCAGGCGCACCAGCAAGCCTAATCGATTGGCCCGGACATCCGGATCGTCGGCCATGACCATCACCGAATCGAAAAAGCGATCCACATCGTCCTTCAAGGTCGCGAGCTGAGTCAGGGCGCCGGTGTACTCACGCCGTGAGAACAGCGGGTTGACCGCGCGCTCCATGGAAACAACGTGATCGAACAGCTGGCGTTCCGCCGGCTCCTGCAATCGTCCCGTTTCCACGGCCCCGGACAGATCGCCGGTCGCCTTGCGGAGAATGTTGGCGATGCGCTTGTTCGCAGCCGCCAGGCTGGCAGCTTCAGGCAGCGCGAGAAATCCTTCCAACGCCTGCAGGCGGACGTCGATGTCGATAGGCGAACTCGGCTTGCTGCCGAGCACGGCATCGAACATCTCCGTGGTCACCGCGCGAGCGGCGGTCTCTTCCAGATAAGAAGAGCGCAGTCGTTCCATGAGATAGCCCCAGATTTCCTCGCCCACCGTATCCGCGGCCGCGACCGGTTGCAGCGAGACGGCGCCATCCACCAGGCGACGCAGATCCAGATCCAGCTTGTGCTCGATGATCGTGCGCAGGATGCCGAGCGCCGCGCGACGCAGGCCGTACGGGTCCTTCGTCCCCGAAGGCTTCTGCCCGATGCTGAAGATGCCCGCGATGGTGTCGAGTTTGTCCGCGATCGACAGTGCGATGCCGGTCTTCGTGGCTGGCAGCTTGTCGCCGGCGAATCGCGGCCAGTACTGTTCCTCGAGGGCGGTGGCGACTTCCGCATCCTCGCCATCGTGTTGGGCGTAGTACTTGCCCATGAGGCCCTGAAGCTCGGGAAACTCGCCGACCATGGCCGACAGCAAGTCACATTTGCTGAGCTTGGAAGCGCGACCGGCGAGATCGGCGTTGCCGCCGATGGTTTCAGCAATCCGCTGCGCCAGCGACGCCACGCGATTGCTCTTATCCGCAAGCGATCCCAGTTTGGCCTGGAACGTAACTGACTTGAGCGCAGCGTAACGGGCTTCGAGCCGTTCCTTTCTATCCGTGTCCCAGAAGAAGGATGCATCAGCCAGGCGCGGTCGAACCACGCGCTCATTGCCGTCGCGCACGCGATCCGGCTCGCGGCTCGCGATATTCGCGACAGTGATGAAATAGTTCATCAGCTTGCCGTCAGCCGAGCGCACCGGAAAGTAACGTTGGTTGTCCTGCATGGTCGCGATCGGCACTTCCTGCGGCAGACGCAGGAACTCTTCATCGAAGCGCCCCGACAACGGGACCGGCCATTCGACCAGCGCCGTGACTTCGTCGAGCAACCATTCTTCGATGACCGCCTGGCCGTTCAGCGAGTCGGCGATCGCGTTCACTTCCGCACGGATGCGCTCACGACGGGCCTGTACATCGGCAACGACGTGCGCCTTCTCTAACAACAGCTGCGCGTACTTGGCCGGGTTGGTGATGGCCAGCTGCTTCGGACCATGAAAGCGATGGCCCTGGGTATTTTTGCCGGCGGGGATGCCGAGAATCTCTGCCTCCACGACATTCGAACCGAACAGCATTACCACCCAATGAACGGGGCGGACGAACTCCTGCGCGCCCGCACCCCAACGCATGCGCCGCGCGATCGGCAGAGCATCGAGCGAACCCGTGACGATGGCGGGCAGGAGCGCAGTCGTCGCTTCTCCTTTCTTGGAGCCTTCGAACTGCAGCACCTTGCCTTTGGGGCCGTCGACCTGCAGCAGCTGATCGACGGTTACGCCGCACGACGCCGCGAATCCCAGCGCAGCCTTGGTGGGCTGACCATCGGGACCGAAGGCATTGGCGACGGCCGGGCCCTGACGTTTGATCTGTTGATCCGGCTGCTGATCCGCCACGCCCGCCACGTACACGGCGAGGCGACGCGGGGTCGCAAACCATTTCACTTCCCCGTGCGTGACGGCGGCCGCGTCGAGGCCCTTGGTCACGCCGTCTGCAAATGCGGCGGCCAGAGTGAACAAAGATTTCGGCGGCAGCTCTTCGGTGCCGATCTCGACCAGAAAGTCACGTTTGCTCATGAGCTCAAGCTTCCGCGGCCACGCGATTCAGCATCGGGAATCCCAAAGCTTCGCGCGTCTTGTAATAGGTTTCGGCAACTTCTTTGGCGAGCGCGCGCACGCGCAGGATGAAGCGCTGGCGTTCAGTCACTGAAATCGCCTTGCGCGCATCCAGCAAATTGAACGTGTGCGACGTCTTCAGCATCTGCTCATACGCAGGCAGCGCCAGTCCGCTCTCGAGCAACTTCTTGCACGCAGCTTCGTGATCGTCGAAGTGCCGGAACAGCAGCGCGGTGTCGGCGAGCTCGAAGTTATATTTGGACTGCTCCACTTCGTTTTGGTGATAAACGTCGCCGTAGGTCACGCGACCCAGCGGCCCATCGGCCCACAACAGGTCGTAAACGCTCTGCACGCCTTGCAGATACATCGCGAGGCGTTCCAGACCGTAAGTGATCTCGCCCATCACCGGCTTGCAGTCCAGTCCGCCCACTTGCTGGAAATAAGTGAACTGCGTGACTTCCATGCCGTTCAACCAGATTTCCCAGCCCAGGCCCCAGGCGCCGAGAGTCGGCGATTCCCAGTTGTCTTCCACCAGCCGGATGTCGTGGGTGAGCGGGTCGAAGCCCAACGCGGCCAGCGAGCCGAGATACAGATCCACGATGTTCGAAGGCGACGGCTTCAACACTACTTGGAACTGGTAGTAGTGCTGCAGGCGGAACGGATTCTCGCCATAACGACCATCGGTCGGCCGGCGCGACGGCTGCACATAGGCCGCGCTCCACGGTTCCGGGCCGACGGCTCGTAGCAGCGTCCCGGTATGAAAAGTACCCGCGCCCATTTCCATGTCGTAGGGCTGCAGGATCACGCAACCCTGCTGCGACCAGTACGACTGGAGGGCGAAAATCAGGTCTTGAAAAGTCCGCGGTGGGACGACGGCTTTCGGTGCGGCCATCTCGAGTCCGGTTTGGTTAGTTGGGCGGGCGGAAAAGCGCGCGAGTATACCGTGCGGGTCCGCACCAGCGCCGATTGCCACACTTTGGGGCCCACTGCCGTATGCGTATGCACGCCTATGGTGCGCTCCATGTGCTATGTGCTCCAATTTGGGGCGCGGTTTTGTAGTGCTTTCGTGGCATTGCGATCAAAACCAAGCGTTTGCGCCATGACGGTGCGCTGGCATGCTTCCTGCAATTTCGGATCCTGCATTTTCAAGGCCTGAGCACGAATCATCTCAGCGGCCTCAACAACCTCCTGGCGTCGTAGCGGCGAGCGGCCCGGGACACCCCAATCTCGCTGTCTACCGGAGGAGAACTCATGACGACCCCCGCTGAAGTCCTCAGCACGATTAAAGAGAAGGAGGTCAAGTTCGTTGATCTGCGCTTCACGGACACTCGCGGCAAAGAGCAGCACGTGACCGTGCCTGCGCACACTGTCGACCAAAGCTTCTTCGATGACGGCAAGATGTTCGACGGCTCGTCCATCGCCGGCTGGAAAGGCATCAACGAGTCCGACATGGTGCTCATGCCCGATGTCAGCACCGCGATCCTGGATCCCTTCTTCGAAGAGACCACGCTGATCATCCGTTGCGACGTGCTCGAGCCCTCCACCATGCAGGGTTACGAGCGCGATCCGCGCTCGATCGCCAAGCGCGCCGAGGCGTACCTGAAGTCGACCGGCATCGGCGACAAGGCGCTGTTCGGCCCGGAAAACGAATTCTTTATTTTCGACGACGTGAAGTACGGCACCAACATGCAGGGGTCGTTCTTCGAGATCAATTCCGTCGAAGCGGCCTGGTCTTCGGGCAAGTCGTTCGAAGGCGGCAACATGGCGCACCGTCCGGGCGTGAAGGGCGGCTACTTCCCCGTGCCCCCGGTCGACGCCTTCCAGGACATCCGTTCGGCCATGTGTATGGCGCTCGAAGAGCTGGGCATGAAGGTCGAAGTGCACCACCACGAAGTGGCGACGGCCGGCCAGTGCGAGATCGGCGTGAACGCCAACACGCTGGTGCGCAAGGCTGACGAAGTGCAGATGCTGAAGTACGCGATCCACAACGTCGCGCACGCTTACGGCAAGACCGTGACTTTCATGCCGAAGCCGATCGTAGGCGACAACGGCAGCGGCATGCACGTGCACCAGTCGATTTCGAAGGACGGCAAGCCGCTGTTTGCGGGCGACAAGTACGCGGGACTGTCGGATCTCGCTCTTTATTACATCGGCGGCGTCATCAAGCACGCCAAGGCCATCAACGCGTTCACGAACGCGAGCACCAACAGCTACAAGCGCCTGGTGCCGCACTTCGAAGCGCCCGTGATGCTGGCGTACTCCGCCCGTAACCGTTCCGCCTCCATCCGTATTCCCTGGGTGGCGAACCCGAAGGGTCGTCGCATCGAAGTGCGCTTCCCGGACTCGACCGCGAATCCGTATCTCGCGTTCGCGGCCATGATGATGGCCGGCCTCGACGGCATTCAGAACAAGATCCATCCGGGCGAAGCCGCGGACAAGGATCTGTACGACCTGCCGCCGGAAGAAGCGAAGAACATTCCGGAAGTCTGCTACTCGCTGGAACAGGCGCTGCAGGCTCTGGACGCGGACCGCGGCTTCTTGAAGGCCGGTGGCGTGTTCACGGACGACGTGATCGACGCTTACATCGCGCTGAAGATGCAGGAAGTGACCAAGGTTCGTATGTCGACGCATCCGCTGGAGTTCGAGCTGTATTACAGCGTGTAACTACAGCAGTCAGCGGCGGTTAAGGTTTGGACGCCGGGTCTCGCGGCCCGGCGTTCAGCTCCCGACCAGCAAATTCGGGGACCTTGCGCCGATGAGTCTTTGCCAATGGTGACGGCGGTCACAAATGCGCCGTCGCCGCTTTTGTCAGGTCGAGGCGGAGCGGCTATGCTCATTACATATGCGTACGGCGCTTTATGTTCTCCTCGCACTGGCGGCACCGGCCTTCGCCGGCCAGACCGTTTACAAGTGGGTGGACGAAAAAGGCGTCACTCATTTCTCGGATCAGCCTGTAAGCGGGGCCGAGAAGGTCGAGCTCAGCGGTGGCGCGAATCGCTCCGCGGATTCCGCGCCTTCTTACACTCCGCCACCCCCGCCAGAGCCGGTGAAAAAGGGTCCGGCGTATTCGCGCTTCGTGGTCGAGAGCCCGCAGCAGGACGAAACATTCGTCAACACGGCTGGCGTCGTGAGTGTTCGGCTGGCTTCCTCGCCGCCGCTCGACGGCAATCATCTGGTTTCGTTGTATCTCGATGGCGCGCCGGTGAAGGACTTTCCTTCGCAGGGCACGAGCTACGAGTTTTCCGGCCTGTCGCGCGGTTCACATACCGTGAAGGCCGTCGTGTCCACGCTTCAGGGCATGAAGGTGCAGGAAACGCCGGCGGTTACGTTCCATGTGCGGCAAGAATCCGGGGCGCAACCTCCCGTGGGTCCGAACATGCGGCCAAACAAGCCGAAGCGCACCGCGGGCAACAAGCTGCCGACCGAACAGCCCACCTATGCCGCGCTGAACGGCAGCATGCCGAAGATCGATCCGCGCACCAATCGGCCGGTGAAATCCAAGCCGCAGACTCTGCCTGCCGGTCCCAAGGATACCGTCGGATCCAAGGATCCGAAGGACTCGACGCCTCCGCCGAACGCCGGCAAGTAACGTTTCTTCGCGCTCCCGCGCCGCCCGCCCGAGCGGTCGCGCCGTTCCTTCCATTGTGTCCCCGGGCACGGTGAAGGACGCTCATGGCCGCACAGCCCTCGCATCTAGTGGCAAGCGTCATGGCTGATCCCGGGCGAATTCTCGACAGCCTCAGCACCAGCGTGCTGATCGTGGATCGCGATCGCTCGCTGCTGTATCTGAATGTTTCCGCCGAAACGTTATTTGGCGTGAGCCGCAATCAGGTGCGCGGCCGGCCTCTGGCGGAATTGTTAGAAGATTCGGCCGTGCTCGATTCAGTGATCGATCGCGCGGCAACGACGTCGCGACCGTTCTCACGTCGTGAGCTGGCTCTGCGTCCTATTTATGGCGATGGCGAGCTCATCGTCGACTGTACCGTTGCGCCCTATGAAGAAATCGGCGCGCCGGGCGCAGTGCTGATCGAGATCAGCGACGCAACTCAACATCAGCGCATCACACGTGAGACCGCCCTGCTGACACAGATCGGCGGCAGCCGGTTGATGATTCGTCAGCTCGCGCACGAGATAAAAAATCCCCTCGGTGGATTGCGTGGCGCCGCTCAACTCCTGGCTCGCCAGCTCGATGACGCTTCGATGCGCGAGTACACGACCGTCATCATCAGCGAGGCCGATCGCCTCGTGACACTGGTCGATACATTGCTCGGCCCGGGCCACGCGCCGCGTAAGGAATCGATCAATATTCACGAGCTGTTACAGCACGTGGGTCATTTGCTCGCGGCTGACGCGCCCGCGGGCGTGGTGATCGACCGCGACTACGATCCGAGCCTGCCGCCGCTCTATCTGGATCGCAATCTCATCATTCAGGCCATGCTGAATCTGGGCAAGAACGCCATGCAGGCGATTGCACAGGGCATGACCAAAAACTTTTATCAAAACGGCGGTCGCGGCGGGCGGCTGGTGTTGCGCACTCGTGCGCTCACCAACGTCAACATCGGCGCTCGCCGTCATCGTTTAGTTGCTAGCGTGCAGTTCGAAGACAACGGGCCAGGCGTGCCCGAGCATCTGCGCGACACCTTGTTTTATCCGCTCGTCACGGGGCGAGCCGACGGTACTGGACTTGGTCTGGCAGTGGCGCAAGACCTGGTGAGTCGTCACGACGGCCTGATCGAATTCGAGAGCAGGCCAGGTCAAACCATCTTTACTGTTTTGTTGCCATTCCATGTTACAGACACCAGTGAAAACTCTTAACGTCTGGCTCGTCGACGACGATGCCTCCATCCGCTGGGTTCTGGAGCGCGCGCTGCGCCAGGGCGGCATGGCGCCTACGGCCTTCGATCACGCGGACACGGCGCTCGCCGCGCTCCGGCGCGATCGGCCCGATGTGCTCATTACTGATATTCGAATGCCCGGCCGCAGCGGCCTCGAGCTGCTGACGGAGATTCGTGATAGCCAGCCGGAGCTGCCGGTCATCGTCATGACGGCGCATTCGGATCTCGACAGCGCGGTGGCTGCTTATCAAGGCGGCGCATTCGAATATCTTCCGAAGCCTTTCGATATCGATCAGGCGGTCGATCTCGTGCGGCGCGCCGCACAGCAGCGCATCCGCGTCGAAGAGGCGACGACCGAAGCGCGGCGCATTCCTGAAATGCTCGGCCAGGCGCCGGCGATGCAGGAAGTGTTTCGTGCGATCGGCCGCTTGTCGCGATCGAGCATGACGGTGTTGATCACGGGCGAGTCCGGCACCGGTAAGGAATTGGTTGCTCGCGCTCTGCATCGTCACAGCCCGCGCGCGAACAAGGCGTTCATCGCTTTGAATACATCGGCGTTCACGGCCGACTTGCTCGAGTCCGAATTGTTCGGTCACGAGAAAGGTTCGTTCACCGGCGCCGATGCGCAGCGTCGCGGCCGGTTCGAGCAGGCGGACGGCGGCACGCTGTTCCTCGATGAGATTGGTGACATGTCGCCGCAGCTGCAGACGCGATTGCTTCGTGTGCTGGCCGAAGGTGAGTTCTATCGAGTTGGCGGTCAGGTGCCGGTGCGTGTCGATGTGCGAGTGATCGCGGCGACTCACCAGGATCTTGCGGAGCGCGTGAAGCAGAATCTGTTCCGCGAAGATTTGTTGCATCGGTTGAATGTCATTCGAATCGAAGTGCCGCCGTTGCGTCAGCGCCGCGAGGACATTCCCGAGCTGCTGATGCATTACTTGACTGACGCGGCTGTGGAGCTTGGCGTCGAGCCGAAGACGCTGACGCCGGAAGCGGCGGCCGCGTTGTCCAACTTCGATTGGCCTGGCAACGTGCGTCAGCTCGTCAATGCGTGCCGTCGTCTGACGGTGACTGCGCCGGGTCGTGAGATCAAAGCCGAAGACATTCCGAGCGACCTCGGCGGTGTGCCGGGGCCGGCGAAGTTGCAGGACGAATGGACCCGTCAGCTCACCAACTGGGCCGAGAAGCGCCTCGCCGCCGGCGAAACCCCGCTACTCGACGACGCCATGCCCGAGTTCGAACGTACCCTGATCCGCGCCGCTCTGCGCAAAGCCGAAGGCGGCCGCCAGGAAGCCGCCAAGCTGCTCGGCTGGGGCCGAAACACACTGACGCGCAAGCTCAAAGAACTGGCGATGGACGACGAGTAACGCCGGGCCTGCTACTCTGCCGCCGGCAACGGTGGCAGAAGGCCCGCAGTGTTTCACGTCATTCTTTATCAGCCGGAGATTCCGCCCAACACGGGCAACATCATTCGCCTCTGCGCGAACACCGGCTCGTCGTTACATCTGATTCGGCCACTCGGCTTCGACATCAGCGAGAAGGCGGTGCGCCGCGCGGGGATGGATTACGCCGACCTGGCGAATGTTCGAGCGTGGGATTCGTTGGAGGAATGTTTCAACGCGCTGCCCGTGCAGCGCTGGTTCGCGATCTCCACCCGCGGCAAGACCCGCTACGATCAACCTCGCTTCGTCCCAGGCGACGCATTCGTGTTCGGCCCGGAAACTCGCGGCTTGCCCCAAGACCTGCTGGAAACCTGCCCCGCCGAACACCGCCTGACAATCCCCATGCGCCCCGGCAACCGCAGTCTCAATCTCTCCAACGCCGCCGCCGTCATCGTCTTCGAAGCCTGGCGCCAACTCCACTTCGCCACGGGGTAGGGGTGGGTCTTCAGGCTCAAACTAGGAGTCTTGCTCAGGCTTGAGCGCCCGACTCATCAATTCCTTCACGGCGTCCTTGGGTGCGACACCTTCGTACACCACGCGATACACCTGCTCGCAAATTGGCATTTCAACGCCGGCGTTACGCGCGACCTCGCGCACAGCCTTGGCGGCAAGCACGCCTTCGACAACTTGCCCGATGGTCTTCTGAGCAGCGGCAACGTTCTCGCCCGAGGCCAGGGCCAGGCCGAAGCGCCGGTTACGCGATTGATTGTCCGTGCACGTCAGCACGAGATCCCCCAGCCCCGCGAGCCCCATGAATGTTTCTTTGCGGGCTCCGAGCGCCACGCCCAGGCGAGTCATCTCAACCAGACCTCGGGCAATCAAGGCAATGCGAGTGTTCGCACCGAATCCGAGGCCATCGGAAATACCAGCGCCAATCGCCATGACATTCTTGATCGCGCCGCCAACTTCCACGCCGATGACATCCGTCGACGTATAAGCCCGGAAGTGCTCGCCCGAAAACCGCTGCGCGAGCTCGGCCGCATAGTTCGGATCGGACGCCGCAATGGTCATGGCCGTCGGCAACCCGGCGCCGACTTCGCGAGCAAACGTCGGCCCGGAAATCACCGCCGTCGGTACACGCTCGCCGAGAACTTCGCGCGCAACCTGGTGCGGAAGCAAGCCCGTGGAAAGCTCGAATCCCTTCGTAGCCCAAGCAACGCGAGCACTCGCCTGAAGATGAGGAGCGATCTCCTGCAGCATCCCGCGCAGAGCATGACTCGGCACAGCCACGATGACGTCGCGACTGGCCTGTAACGCAGCCTTCAGATCGGGCTCGATGCGCAGATGCTGAGGAAACGGAGCATCCGGCAAATAGCGCGTGTTACGCCGATCGCTCTGAAGCTCGGCGAGATGCTTCGCGTCGCGTCCCCACAGCAGAGTAGGGAGCGCGACGCGAGCTAACTGGATCGCGAGCGCCGTGCCCCAGGAGCCGGCGCCCAGCACCACCGATGTCGAGCGTTCGGGCGCCGGGGTGGCAGCCTCGGACATGGCGGGATCAGTTGACGGAAGCGGCGCCCGGGGCGTCCGGCTGCTGTTGAGCGCGAGCAGCGGCCTGCGCATAAAGCGCGTCGAAATTCACAGGCGGCAGCAGGAACGGCGGGAAGCCGCCCTTCATCAGCAGATCGGAAATGACCTGGCGCGCATAAGGCAGCAGATAGTTCGGACAGAAGATGCCCAGCAGTCGCCCCATGTCCGCCGGCGGCACGTTGCGAATGCCGAACGCGCCGGCCTGCTGCAGCTCGACCAGCCACAGCGTCTTGTCGGCGGCCTGCGCTTCGACGCGCACGGTCAGCACGACTTCCTTCATGTCACCGCCGATTTCGTTCACGGCGGTGTTGAGGTCCAGCTTGATGGTCGGATTCGTGTTCGGATTGACGCGCGGGCCGTTCGGCGCTTCGAAGGACACGTCTTTCAAATACACCGCCTGCGGCGCGAACTGCGGCGCATTGGGATCGGCGGTCTGGCCGTTGGCCGCAGGTACTTCGTCAACCATGATGTCGAATCCTAATAATGACTATCGGGGCAATTGGGCGAGCAGTTTATCCAATTCGCCGGCACGGTCGAGCGCCGCGAGGTCGTCGTAGCCGCCGACGTGACGGTCGCCGATGAAGATCTGCGGCACGGTACGGCGACCGCTCCGCTGCATCATCACTTCACGTTCCTTCGTGTCCTCGTCGATCTTGATCTCGCGATACGACGCGCCCTTGCGCTCGAGCAGATTGCGGGCGCGCTGGCAGTAGCCGCACCACGCCGTGGAATACATGACGATTTCGCTGCCGTTCTGTTCCGCTGCGCTCATGAATGCTTACCGTCCTTCTTGGCGGCGCCCTTCACCAGCGGCAGGTTTTCCTGTCGCCAGCTGTTCAGGCCGCCACTCAAAGTGACTACTTTGTTGAACCCGGAAGCGCGCAGCTGTCGCGCGGCTCCGGCCGAGGTAAAGCCGGCATCGCAATAGACGATGACCGGCTTCTCCTTGAATTTCTTCAAGGAATCCGCCCGGCTGGCAATTTCAGCCGCGGGGATGTGGCGCGCCTCGATGATGTGTCCAGCCTCGTAGTCCTTGCCGTCTCGAACATCGACCAGCAGAGCACCGCTATTCTGGAGCCGGATCGCGTCCGCCGTGCCGATGCTACTCGCGCCCCGAGCGCGATGACGCATCTCGATCACGACGGCAAGAACGGCGAGAATCGCCGCAGCGGCGACCAGGTACGGATGGTTGATGGTGTATTCAAAAAATCGATTCATTGCAGCAGGTCGGGATCTGACCCGGAAGGCTGGCAAAAGGGCGCGAAGTATAACAGCCGGGCCAGTCCGCCAAGTTCCTCAGGTTTAGCAATGTCAAATCTGCGTCTCACCGCGGTCCTGGCGGCCCTGTTGTGCTCAATTGGGTGGGGGACCGGCGCTTTTCAAGCCCGGGCCGCCGCGCCCACGCCGGCCGCCAAAGAAGCCGAGCTCAAGCAGGTTCGCAACCGGATCGACTCCATTCGGCGCTCCATTCAGGCCGAGGCCGAACGGCGCGACGCCCTGGCCGGCCAGGTGCGGGAAGCCGAGCTGAAGATTCAGTCGGCGCGTGAGCGCCTTTCCGACGTCCGGGCCCGCCGGATCGCCTCGGAAAACCGCCTGTCCGACCTTAAGGCCGAACAGCAGACCACCGCCAAGCGGATCGATGACGAACGCGAGGCGCTCGGCGCCGAAGTGCGGGTGGCCTACATGAATGGCCGACAGGAACAGCTCAAGCTGCTGCTCAACCAGCAGGACCCGGCGCAACTCGGCCGGATGATGGCGTACTACGGTTACTTCGGCCGCGCGCGCGCCGAACGCATTACTTCGATCAGCGAGCATCTGGCGCATCTGGAGCTGCTGTCCGAAAGCATCGCCAAGGAAACGGATCAGTTGCGCGCGCTCGAAGAAGATCAGGCGCGCGATGTGAAAACACTGGCCGGCGCGCGCGATCAACGCGCCCGGACGCTGGCTCAAGTGCAGTCCAAAATAAAAAATCGCAACGACGAGCTGGCCAAGCTGCAACGTGAAGCGCAGGCGTTGGAGAAGCTGGTCGAGGAACTGCGACGTGCCATCGAAGAATTCCCCGAGCTCGCCGAGCAGCCGTTCCAACGCGTGAAAGGCAAGTTGCCGTGGCCGGTGAAAGGCTCGGTGCTGGCGCGCTTCGGACAATTGCGCGCGGGCGGACCTTTGAAATGGCAGGGCATGGTGATCGGCGCCGACAGAGGTACTCAGGTGCGCGCGCCTTACTACGGTCGCGTGGTGTACTCCGACTGGTTGCCCGGGCTAGGGTTGTTGATCGTGTTGGATCACGGCGGCGGCTACATGAGCCTGTATGGTCACAACGAACAGGTGTATCGGCGCGTCGGCGATCGCGTGTCGCCTGGCGATCCACTGGCCGTGGTCGGCGAGGCTGCGGGCATCGGCAAGCCCGGTTTGTACTTCGAGATTCGCAAAGGTCGCACCGCACTCGATCCCGCAACGTGGCTCGCGAAGTAACGACTGCGTTTGGGAATTGTTCTTAGGGGCTCGATGCTGCGGAAAAACTGCGGCCGACTTCAAGGAAGCGCGGGGACGCGCCCCGGATGATCCGTCACACATTTCATTCTCGTGACGGGCCCACGACGGGCTCAGGACCATGGCGACCAGCGCGGCGGACGACGACACTGTAGAGACGACGGCTTTTTCCACCAGCCTCGATCCGTATGGTCAGTTGATCCGCGTGCTCATGCCGCGGGCCACCTACATCGCGATCTTCGATCGTCTCAGCACGCCGCTGTGGTTGTCCGACGGTTACGACGGCACGGACTTGTTACATCTGGTGGAAGAATCGCTGAACGCCGTGCGTCAGCACGGTGTCGCGCATGACGATCATCGCTATGGCTTCTGCCGCAGCTGGGAAGGCGATACCGCGTACGTCTTCCTTCTTTGCGATGGTCCCATTTTGCTGGGTGCGCTCGCGGTCTCCTGCCAGGACGGCAGCAACGGCGCTCGCAGCTCTGCATTCGTGCATGGAATGTTGCGACCGGCGCTTCAGGTGCTGGCGCGCGAGCTCGCTCATCAAAACAGCCTTGGCGATCTGCGCAAGAATCTGACCTCGCGCGACGGCGATCTCGCCGTGCTTCTCGAGGCTAGCGGCGCAGCCAATGATACAGATCAGGACGATCTCGAACGACTGCTCAAGAACTGCGTTTCGAATCTGGACTGCTCGGTCGGAGCGCTGCTGATTCCCGATCGCAAGATCGCATTGTCATGCGCCGCCGAAGGCGCGCTTCGCAACGCCGACTCCGAGACCCTGGAGAAAACTCAGAAGCATTTGCTGGCATGGGTGCAGGTGCAACGGCGCACGCTGGTGTTGAACAAGCCACCCGCGAACAGTCCGCTGGGCGCAATGCCGTACAAAATATTGGCATGCCCGATCCGCCACGGCGTGCAGGACGTCGCGGGCGTGTTGATTCTTTTCAAGCGCGGGAGTCATGCCGACTTCGACGCGCGTCAGGTCCGCATCGTCGAGTTGCTCAGCCGGCGCGTTGCTTACGTCGTGCAAAGCGTGTTCGATCCGGCGACGGGTTTGCTCACTCGCGCAGCCTTCGAACAACGCGTGCTCAGTCTGCTCGGGGCCGCGCCGGCCGATGCACAACATTGCGTGGTGTATGCGGACGTCGATCGTCTGCACGTGGTGAACGAAAACCACGGCATGCATGTAGGCGACGAAGTCATCGTCAGGATCGCCGCCGCTATCCGGGAGAATCTTGGCGCGAATGTCAGCGCCTCGCGCATCTCCGGCGATCGCTTCGCGCTGTTCTTTCTCGACGATCACAGCGACACCGTGCTGCCGGCGGTCGAGCGTATGTGCGGCGCCATCAGACAATTGGATTTCAGCCACGACGGTCGACCGGTCCCGATGTCGATGAGTTTCGGGCTGGCCGCCGTGCCGAACACTCGCTATCCGTTATCGCATGCGCTGGCGGCTGCCGAAGTTGCGTGTAAAGCCGCGAAAGACCGGGGCCGCGGCCGCGTCGAGAGCTATCACGAAGCCGATCGCAGCATCGTGCGCCGCTATGAAGATGTGACCATCCTCGGCTCACTGCGTGAAGCCATCGTCAACGATCGGTTCCGGATGGATGCGCAGCCCATCGTGCACATCGGCGATTACACAAATCTCGGGGGCCAACCGCGCCGCTTCGAGCTGCTGTTGCGAATGATCGACGGCAGCGGCGAACGCATCACGCCGGACAAATTCCTGTCGGCCGCCGAGCGCTATCAGCTGGCCACCGATATCGATCGCTGGGTCGTGCAATATGCGCTGGACGTGCTGTCCTCGGCGGCGCCGGCGCTGCTGCGCCTGGACGCGCACTTCGCCATCAATATTTCCGGACAATCGTTATGTGACCAGGATTTCACGAGATTTCTGGAACGACGCCTGCAAGACTATGCGTTGCCGCCGCAGTTGCTGTCGTTCGAGATCACGGAGACCGCGGCGGTGGCCAACATCGTGCAAGCGGAGCTGCTGATTCGTCGCCTGCAGGACCTCGGGCACGCCATCGCGCTGGACGATTTCGGCCGCGGCTTGTCGTCGCTCACTTATTTGAAGTCTTTGCCGGTGTCACATTTGAAGATCGACGGCGGACTGGTGCGCGATCTGGTCGGCAATCAGCGCTCGCAAGCGATGGTCACGGCCATCGTGCAGTTGGCGCGCGCCATGAACCTGAAGACCACGGCGGAATGCGTCGAGAACGAAGCCATCCTCGCCTCGGTCGGCCAGCTCGGCGTCGATTTTGGGCAGGGCTTTGCAATCGGAAAGCCGCGGCCGGTCGAACAGGTTCTGCAGGAGCTGCTGCGCGGCTCGGCGGGCGTGGTCCGCCAGCTGGTCCCTGTGCGTCAGAGCCGCATGGTCAGCTGATTCAGCAGTGAACTGATTGCCGCCCATGGCATCGGACTGACAGCCTTGCTCGGGTCGCTTTGACCCCGGTCACAGTTCGAGGACGGCAGTCGGGCGGGGCGGGCGCTCTTTGGGCATTCTTTGAACGGCGTCCGGATTTCGCGGCGGCGTGGGCCGCATTGTCGCCGTCGCTTGGACGTGTACTATGTTTAAAGGCCCTCCACCTTGAAGTCTCATCCCCTTAGCGTCATGTCACGGGTAGTTATGCCGGTTCGCTTCGCGCTGATCCTTGGCTTCGGCGTGGTCATGGGCTTCGGCCTGTCGGTGGGGCGCACAGTCCAGGCCCAGCGTGAGATCGAGCCGCCAGTGACCGCCAGCGCGGACGCTGACAATGACGAGAGGGCGGTGCCCTGGCAGGACGCGCGCCTGCTCGCCGAAGTGCTCGAGCACGTCCGCAAGGAATATGTTGAAAACATTTCCGATGAGGAGCTGATCGAAGCCGCCATCCGCGGCATGATCGCCGACCTCGACGCGCACTCCGCGTTCCTCGACCCGCAGGAGTTCGACGAGATTCGCATCAGCACCACGGGCGAATACTCCGGCGTGGGCATCGAAGTCGCGCTCGAGAACGGCGTGGTCAAAGTCGTGAATCCCATCGAAGGCACACCGGCGGAGAAGGCGGGCGTGCTGGCCGGCGACACCATCCTGGCGGTCGACGATGTGCCGGTGAGCGTCGACAACCTCAACGACACCATCGATCGCATGCGCGGCAAGGCCGGCACGGCGGTGAAGATCAGCATCGCGCGCGCCGATAAGAAAGATCCGCTCGAATTCACTCTGGCTCGCGCGCCTGTCCAGGTTCACAGCGTGCGTGACAAGTTGCTCGACGACGGCGTCGGCTATGTCCGCATTTCGCACTTCAGCGAAACCACCGCGCCCGATCTGGAGCGCTCGCTCGCCAACCTGAAGAAAAAGAACGGGGCGGCATTGAAGGGCCTCGTGCTCGATCTACGGAACAATCCCGGCGGCGTGCTCGAAGCCGCGGTCGGCGTTTCGGACGTGTTCCTCGACGACGGTGTCATCGTGACGGCCAATGGCCGCGCAGCCGATGCCCGCTTCGAAATGGATGCTCGTCCCGGCGATGCCTTGGACGGTGCTCCGATGGTGCTGCTCGTCAACGGTGGCTCCGCCTCCGCGTCCGAGATCGTCGCGGGCGCCCTGCAAGACCATCGCCGCGCCACGCTGGTTGGCAGCCAGACTTACGGCAAAGGCTCGGTGCAGACGGTGGTGCCGTTGTCAGATGGCCATGCCATCAAGCTCACCACTTCCAAGTACTTCACGCCCTCGGGTGCGTCGATCCACGAGAAAGGCATCAAGCCGGACGTGCTCGTCAACGAGAAGGACCTGCCTCCCAAGAAGGAAGGCGCCGACGTTACGGAAAGCTACGGCAACCCCAAGGACGACTATGAGCTGCAGGCGGCGATCGTCACGCTGCAGCAGAAGACGGGCGGCGCCATTCGGCAGAGTCGTGCCCCATAATACTGCATGCGTTCCGCTCAGCCTGCAGCGGCCCAAACGCAGGGTTTTGCGGCCAGGTCATTGCTATGCCTGGAGCTGCTGACCCTCGCCATCGGCGCGTTGCAGTTCTCTTTCGTTCCCAACTCGGTGAGCCGGCCCATGCTGGCGGTCGCTGCTTTGGGGCTGCTCACCGTCAGTATGTTATTCGCGCGTGTCGTGCCGGCTCTGCAGCGGCCGCTCGCTCGTCAGCATTGCGTCGATCTCGCCGCGCTGGTCGTTTGCATCACTTTGTTTGCTATCGCGACGGGCGCGGCTCACAGCTTCATCGTGCCGCTCTATCTGATTCCGCTGGTCGGCGCGGCTCTCGCATTCGGACGTTGGTGGGTAGTGCTGTTGCTGGCGACCGTGATTGCGGCGGTCGGCTTTTTGCTGGGCGCGCTCACGCCTGAAGTCGCGATCGGCGGCCCCGAATTCGGCATCCAGTTGTTGAGTGTGTTGGCGCCGGGCGCGGCCGTGGCGCTGATCATCGCGGCGTTGATCGAACAGATGCACAGCGCCGTGCAGAGGATCAGCGATCTGGCGTCGACGGATTCGCTCACCGGCTTGTTGAACCTGCGCTCCTTCGAAGAAATCCTGCAGCAGGAGCATCGCAAAGCTGAACGCTTCGGTCGGCCTTACACCATCGTCGTGGTCGACGTGGACAATCTCGCGCACATCAACGAAACGATGGGGCACGAAGCAGGCAGTCAGATTCTGGGTGCGGTCGCCGCGGCCATCACGCGGTCCATTCGCACTTCGGACGTTGCGGCTCGCCTCGGCGGCGACGAGTTCGTGGTGTTGCTGGTCGAAGCGGACTCGGCCATGGGCGGAGCCATCGCCACGCGCATTCGTAACAATGTTTACGCCGGCACGGTGTCGGTGGCGAACCGGCTGATCCGCGCCAATGTGAATGTGGGGACGGCGAACTTCCCCGAGGATCATCTGTATCCCAAGGAGCTGATGATCCTCGCCGATCAGAACATGCAGCAGGATCGCGCCCTGCGCCGTCAGCCGGAGTGAGCTCAGGCGGCGGCGCCGACCAGAATCGCCCGGATCCCCCAGATCACGATGCCGATGAGCATGGCCAGCGTCGGAAAGGCCGTGAGCGCGAAGCCGAGGGCGCGGCTCTTCGGATCCTTCACGTAGGAAATCGCATAAATCGCGCGGCCCAGCAGAAACACTACACCCAGGGCCGCCGCCCACAGCGGACTGATGTAGAGGGCGAAGATCCACAGCGCCGGCAGAAACATCACCAACTGTTCCAGGGTGTTCATCTGCACCCGGAAGTGGCGTTCGAACACTTCATGACCGCTGGTGGCCGGCGCCGCAACGCCATACCGGCTGCGCGCCCTGGCGACGCCCAAGCCGAAAAAGAAAAACTGAATCAAGGCCAGGGCGGTGACGATGGCGACAAAAGGCATTGCGCTCCCTCATTGATGATTTTATGGGCCGGTCCTGTGCATCCCTGCACCCCCGGCATTCGGGCATCCTGCCCAGCACTGGCGAAATATTGGACGTATCATGGCGCGAGCCGGGCGACAGCTGACACTTGGAACTAGCTTACCCGCACCGCAGTTGCGCCACGAGGACCTCATCATGACCGGATTCTTTTTGCGCGCCGCCATCGTCGCCCTCGGGCTGTGGCTGGCCACTCAGATCTTCGACGGGCTGATGTTCGACAGCCCCTTCACCCTGCTCGCGGCGGCCGTGCTCCTGGGCATCGTCAACGCCATCGTCCGCCCCATCGCGGTGATCCTCACCCTGCCACTCACGCTGTTGTCGCTGGGCCTGTTCTTGCTGGTGATCAACGCCGGCATGCTCGGCCTGGTCGCGCTGCTCTTGAGCGGCTTCACTATCAGCAGCTTCTGGACCGCCCTCGGCGCCTCCCTGCTCGTCAGCATCACCTCCTGGCTCGCCTCCGGCATGATCGCCAACAGCGGCCGCGTCGAAGTGATCACGATGAAAAAGTGATGGCGCGCGATGCCCCTCTCCCATTGGGAGAGGGGCAGGGGGTGAGGGTCTTCTTTAGCTCGACGGGTTCAACGCACCGCGAAGAGCGACTCGATACAAAATCCACCCCATCGCAGCGAATAGCGCCAGGCCAAACCATTCAATCAGGCTCGGCCCAAAGCGCACAAAATCTGGCAGCGCCAGCACATCGGACTTCCCGGTGGAAACGATCGGGATCGCGATCAGAATTCCCATCAGCGCCTCACCCGTGATCAAGCCCGCCGAGAACAACACACCCTTGCGGTGAACGCGCTCCGCCGCCGCGGGATCGTTGTGAACTCCCGCCGCGCGCTCGACCAGATGCGCCAGCAAGCCGCCGAGGAAGATCGGCACGGTGAGATCCAGCGGCAAATAAATACCGACCGCCGCCGCGAGCACAGGCGTCCGAAAGTTGGCGCCACGCTTCTTCAGGATCTCATCGCACACGATGATGGCCGCGCCAATTGCCACGCCGATCCAGATCAGATCCCACGGCAGCTCACCACCAAACAAACCTTTCGCCACCGACGCCATCAACGTCGCCTGCGGCGCCAGCAAAGGCTCGGGATGCTCCGGCGTCGGCACACCGATGCCATAAGCCTTGGCCAGCAAGTTCAGCACCGGCGCCATGACAACCGCGCACGACATTGCGCCGATGGCCAACATCACCTGTTGCCGCCAGGGCGTCGCGCCGATCATGTAACCGCATTTGAGATCCTGCAGGTTGTCGCCCGCGACGGCCGCCGCACAACAAACCACCGCACCGATCACGATGGCGGCGACCGGACCCAGTGGCGCATTGCTGCCCATCAGCACTGCCAGCACCAGCGATGCAAACAAAATCGTGCCGATGGTGATGCCGGACACCGGATTGTTCGATGAGCCCACCAGACCCGCCATGTATGCTGACACCGAGCTGAACAGGAAGCCCGCGACGATCATGATGATGGTCATCGGCACCGACACGCTGAGGTCTTGCACGATGGCGTGATACAGCCCCGCCAGCGGCAGCGTGAAGGCGATCAAACCGACCAGCACCGCCTTCATCGGCAGATCTCTTTCGGTCTCGGCGACGACCTTCGCCGCCCCGGCGCGCGCCGCTTCCAACCCGCTGCGAACGCCAGACATCAGCGACTTGCGTAGGGAAATCAGCGTCCAGATGCCACCGACCAGCATCGCGCCGACACCGAGATAACGAATCTGTGCACTCCAGATCGCGCCGGCTGCGTCCTCGGCGCTGGCGCCAGCGAGACGGGCGGCCAGTTCAGGATTGCCGTCGAGAAAGAACGCGCTGTAGATCGGGATGGCGATGTTCCAGGACAGAATGCCGCCGCCCACGACCACGATGCCGATGTTCAGGCCGACGATGTAACCCACGCCGAGCAGCGCCGGCGACAGGTTCGTGCCCATGTACGCGATGCCCTTGCCGACGAAGCTGCCGAACGCCGCCGAGTCCGGCACCAGTCGCAAGCCGCTTGCCGCGATCAACTTGCCGAGACCTCCGAGAGCGGATGCAGCCGCGAGCACACGAATGCCGCTCGCCGGGTTCTCGCCGGCCTTGAGCACTTCGGCCGCGGCTTTACCTTCCGGAAAAGCGAGCTGCTGATCGACGATCAGCGAACGACGCAGCGGCACCGAGAACAACACGCCGAGCACGCCACCGAGGCCCGCGATCGCCAGCACCCACCAATATTTGAAATCGGTCCAGTGTCCGAGGATCACCAACGCCGGCACCGTGAAGATCACGCCAGCCGCGATGGACGAGCCGGCCGAAGCGCCGGTCTGCACGATGTTGTTTTCGAGGATGTGCCCACCACCGAGCACACGCAGTACCGCCATCGACACCACTGCCGCAGGAATCGCGGTGGCGATGGTGAGGCCCGCGAACAGGCCCAGATACGTGTTGGCGGCCGCAAGAATCATTGCGAGCACGACCGACAAGATGATGGCGCGCGCCGTGAGTTGCGGCGCCGCTTGAGTCGCAGGTGTGTTCATAAAATCACCAGCCGCAGCTTTGGCCCTTGTTCTGTTCTTCCAGCCAGGCGAGCAGCGGCGCGAAATATTCGGTAATCGCCGATGCGTCCATTTCGCGAGTGCCCGTCAGTTTTTCCAATGTGTCCTGCCACGGCTGACTCTGGCCCAAGGCCAGCATGTCGCGGAAGCGTTGGCCGGCTTCCTTGTTGTCGAAGATCGAACATTCGTGCAGCGGTCCCTGGAAGCCGGCCGCCTGGCACAGTGCGCGATGGAACTGGAACTGCAGGATGTATGACAGGAAGTAACGCGTGTACGGCGTGTTGGCCGGAATGTGATATTTCGCGCCCGGATCGAAATCTTCTTCGGTGCGCGGCACCGGCGCGGCCACGCCCTGGTAAATCTCTCGCAGTTTCCACCAGGCCGCGTTGTAGTCCTCTGGCTTGATCTCGCCCGCGAACACTTTCCAGCGCCATTCGTCGATCAGCTTGCCAAAGGGCAGGAACGCCAGCTTGTCGAGCGCCAGGCGCATCTGCTGATTGATCGTCGCCTCTTTACTCGGCTTCATCGGGCCGGCCAGACCGATCTGGTGCAGATATGCCGGCGTCATGGACAGGTTCACCGTGTCGCCGATGGCTTCGTGGAAACCGTCGTGCGCGCCGCTCTGGAACAGGTACGGCTGATCTTTGTACGAGAGGTAATAAAACACGTGCCCCAGCTCGTGATACACCGTCATCAGGTGTTCCTGAGTGGGCTCGATGCATTGTTTGATACGGACGTCTTCCTTGCCGTCCATGTGCCACGCGCTAGCGTGACATTGCACGTCCCGATCGCGCGGTTTCGCCAGCAGCGAACGTTCCCAGAACGTCTGCGGCAGCTTGGGAAACCCGAGCGAGACGTAGAAGTTCTCCGCCGATTGCGTGATGCGGACTGGATCGTACTTCTGTTTCTCGAGCGCGGCAGTGACGTTCAAATCCGTCGCGCCGGGATAAGGCTCGACCAGCGGATAAATCTCGCCCCACTGTTGCGCCCACATATTGCCGAGCAGCTGCGCCGGAATCGGTTTGCCCGCGGGCACATGATCCGCGCCATAAGTCTTCTGCAGCTTGCCGCGTACATAACAGTGCAACGAGCCGTATAGCGGCTTCACTTGGTCCCACAGCCGCGACGCTTCTTTGGTGAAGTCGTCCGGCGCCATGTCGTAATTGGAACGCCACATCGCACCGAGATCGGCAAAACCCAATTCGCGCGCGCCTTCGTTCGCAAGCTCGACGAAGCGCACGTAGTCCTTACGAATGGGACGCGCCGTCGAATGCCAGCCGGTCCAGGCTTCGGTGAGCTCGTCGTAATTGCGGCTCTTCGCCATGATCTCGGTGAGCTGCGTCTGATCCTTGCAGGAGTCCGGCCCCTTGGGACAGTACTTCGCCGCGCCGTACATGCCTTCCATTTTCGAAGTGACCGCAGCCAGTTCGGCGCGCTTGGCCGGATCGGCGGGGGCGGGCGCGGCCACGCCGAGCTTGAGCAGCTGTAGAGAACGCGCCGCGGTCGGGCTCAGCTGCTCCGGTTTATAGGCTTTCGCTTGCTCGACCGCGCCGCTGAAATATTCCAGCAGGCGCTCGTTGGCCTTGGCGTTCAGAAACTCGGTGTCGACGTTGATGAAAGTGGCATAGGCCCAGCCGGCGGCGCCGGCCTCGCGAGAGCGCTCCAACAGCTCGCGATTGACGCGTTCCACGAACGCATCGCCGCTCTCGGCCGGAGCGGACGCCTGCTCTGGTTTGCGCTCGCAGCCAGCTACCGCAAGCACGGCCGCAACCGCCGCCGTCAGTCGCACGCAAAGTGCGGTCATGCTTTTCTCCACTGCGCCGCCTACTTCACGCCTGCCATCAGCTTGCGAATGAACGGCGTCAGCACCAGCAGCACCACGCCGGCGACGAAGCCCCACCAGAACAGATACAGGAACTGGCCGGGCATGCCGGGCAGATTGTTCGGATCGATCTCGCCCGCGAACTGACCGGCCAGGTTGTTGCCCAGCGCGGTGGCCAGGAACCACAGGCCCATCACCTGGCCGACGAAGCGCGCCGGCGCCAGCTTGGTCATCGAGCTCAAGCCCACCGGGCTCAGGCATAGCTCGCCGAATGTATGCAACAGATAAGTGAGGATCAGCCAGGTGGGCAGCACCGACTCGCCGGCGACGACGTAGCGCGCGGCCACGAACATCACGAGGAAGCCGAAGCCCATCAGGATCAGACCGACCGCGAACTTCGCGGGCGCGGAAGGATCGAGATTGCGGCGGCCGAGATTCACCCACAGCGCGGCGAACACCGGCGCGAACAGGATGATGAACAGCGGGTTCACCGCTTGCAGCGTGCCCGCCGGCAGTTCCCATCCGAACATGTTGCGATCGGTGTGACGTTCGGCGAACAGGTTGAACGACGCGCCCGCCTGCTCGAAGCCGGCCCAGAACATGGCGCAGGCGATGAACAGCGCAATCATCGCGACCACGCGTTTACGCTCGGCGAGGTTGAGTCCGGCGAAGAACAGCAGATAAGCGAAAAAGCCGGCGGCCAGCACCACCAACGCCCAGTTGAGCGATTTCGAAACCACGACGGGATCGAGCTGAACCATGCCGAGCAGCACGGCCGCCATGAGCGCGACCACCACGACCACGAAGCCGATGATGGGCGTCCAGCTCGCGGGTTCGCCCATCGGCACGACGCCCGATGTGCCGAGATAATGCTTGGTGGCTTGGAACTGCACGAGGCCGATCAGCATGCCGATGGCTGGCAGCGCGAAGCCGGCATTCCAACCGAAAGCGCTGGCGGCCATCGGCACGAACAGCGAGCCCAGCGTCGCGCCGACGTTGATGCCCATGTAAAAGATGGAGAAGCCGGCGTCGCGACGCGAGCCGCCTTCGGGATAGAGCTGCGCGACGATGGCGCTGATGTTGGGCTTCAACAGGCCGACGCCGAGCACGATCACCAGCAGGCCGATGAAGAACAGCTGCGTGTTGCCCGTGGCGAGGCAGCCGTTGCCGAGCATGATCATCACGCCGCCCCAGAACACCGCGCGCTGCTGACCGATCAGACGGTCCGCGATCCAGCCGCCGAGCAGCGACAACAAATACGTGCCGGAAATGTACAGCCCGTAAATGGCGCTGGCGGTGCGATCGTCCAGGCCCAGACCGCCGTCGGCGATGGCCGCGGTCATGAACAGGATCAAGATGGCCCGCATGCCGTAGTAGGTGAATCGTTCGAACGCTTCGGTGCCGAACAGCGTCATCAGTCCACGCGGATGACCGAAGATTTGCGGCCCATGCGTGGAATCGCGTTCGATGCTTTCATTCATACGGGAAGAACCCCTGATGCGGCTCGGGATGTGAGCGGCTGTTGTTATGGATGCCCCGCCGGCCGCCCCGGATGCAGGGACGGACGAAACAGGCGCGGGCTGTCAGACATGACAAACGTCATGGAGGCGCAGTCTCACCGAAGAATGCGCCGCGGGGCAAGCCGGCAAGCTCAAAGGAGCTCGGTGTATACCGAGATCGGCGGCTGGAGGCTCAAGCCGCGGTCGTCTCGGCGTTTTTGCGCTGCCTGAGCAACAAGCGCGAGCCCAGGATGCCGATTTCATACAGCAGATACATCGGCACGGCCATGGCCGATTGCGAGATCGCGTCCGGCGGCGTCAGAAACGCGGCCACCACGAAAATGCCCAACAATACATAACCGCGGTTCTTGCCCATGGCTTCCACGCTCACCAGGCCGGTGGCGGCGAGCAGCACGGTCGCGACCGGGATCTCGAACGCCACGCCGAACGCGAAGAACAGCAGCAACACGAAATCGAGATAGTTCTGCATGTCCGTCATCATCTGCACGCCCGCCGGCGCGGTGGTGGTGAGGATGCCGAACATCAGCGGGAACACGACGAAATAAGCGAAGGCCACGCCGCAATAAAAGAGCACGATGCTCGACAGCAGCAGCGGCACGGCGAAGCGCTTCTCATGTCTGTACAAACCGGGCGCGACGAAGGCCCACGCCTGGTACAACACGTACGGCATCGCTATGAACAGCGCCACGAACAACGACAGCTTCAGCGGCGCGAGGAATGGCGATACGAGGCTGGTGGCGATCATCGAAGTGCCCTTCGGCATCTTCTGGATCAAGGGCGTGGCCACGAGCGTGAAAAGATCGTTCGCAAAAAACGCGCACGGAACAAAGATCACGCCGATCGCGATCACGGCACGCAGCAGCCGGTCGCGTAGTTCGACCAGGTGCGAGATCAGAGAGCCTTCGGCTAATTCTTCGCGCTCGTCAGCACTCATGCGCGAGCTCACTGGACGGCTTTGCTGTTGGGCGTCTCGGCAGCCGATTGCGGCGGCTCCAACCCGGAAACCATGGTCTGCAGATCGAGTCCGGAAGCATTGTGACCAGAAATATGATGAGCAGTGTCGCTAACGGCTGGCGGCTCGCTCGCGGCAGGAGCCGTATAGGGATCGGCCTGAGCGGGCGTCGGCTCGGGCTCGGCCGGCGTGGCGGCAGCGGTTTCGTTCGTGTACGGCGGTGGCGGTGGCGCCTGCATGGGCCGCGACTTGGTCATTTCATCGAGCGAGACTTCCTGCTCCAGCTGCGTGCGCAGCTGGCGGGCCATGGCTCGTGCGCGGCCAGTCCAGCGGCCGACCTTCTCGGCGAGACCGGGCAGCTTCTCGGGACCCAGCACCAGCAGCGCCAGGCCCAGGATCAGCACGATCTCGGTGAAACCGACTTCGAACATCGCGACGCTCGGCTCAGAGCATCAAGCGTTGGACGACTTGCTGCCCGTCTTGTCCGAGGCCGGCGTCGAGTTGAAATCGGCGTCCTTCTGGGGCGAGTTGAGCTGCTGCGTCTCCTTCTCGTCTTCAGTGTCCATGGCTTTCCGGAAGCCTTTGACGGCGCCACCCAGATCCGAGCCGATCGTCTTCAGCCGCTTGGCGCCGAAGATCAGCAGCGCAATGGCGAGGATGATCAGAAGTTCTTTGAAACCGATGCCCATTCGACTCTCCCGCTTCGCAAAGCCGCCGGATGATACGCCAAAAGCATGTAACGACGTGGCGGCGGAACTCGAAAACTCTAGCCCGATCCTGCTAAAACCGCTTGACGCTAGGTGCGCCCATCACTGACCCGGCGGCACCTGCAACCAGAAAGTCACCGGGCCGTCGTTGGTCAGGCTGACCTGCATGTTCGCGCCAAACTCTCCAGTTTGGACCGCGCCCAGCCGCGCGCGTGCCCGCTCGACCAGATAATCGAACAGTCGCCGGCCTTCCTCGGGGGCGGCGGCCGGGCTGAAGCCGGGCCGGGTGCCGCTGCGCGTGTCGGCGGCCAGTGTGAATTGCGAGACGAGCAATAGCTGTCCGCCAATGTCCTGCAGGCTGCGATTCATGCGGCCTTCCGCATCGGGAAAAACGCGGTAGGTGCACAGCCGTTCCAGCAATCGGTCCGCCTGCGCCTCGCTGTCACCCCGCTCGACGCCGACCAATACCAACAATCCCGTCTCGATGGCGCCGACCTGACGGCCGGATACACGAACTTCGGCGTGAGTGACGCGCTGGAGCAGGCCGATCATGAGGGACTGTCGGTGAGGTTGGTGCGGCAGGATAGCGGAGGCTGGAGAAGGGTGGATGAAGTTTGCGTAACGGCGAGGAATCTCCACTCAGGCGCACGAAACGCCAGAATAATCGGCGTGATTCTCCACTTTCCTTCTTCCATGACACCGGTCGAGTTATGACAGCTCCTTAGCTGTCATGGAGCTTCGCTCGTCCAAGCTGCTGAACCGTCAAACAAACTTCCCGCCATTGTCATCCACCGGTCACGTTCCGAGCCGAGTCTGCGCGCAACCCGAACTTCGCCGACGGGAGGTGAGCCATGAGCCCGACTCCGAGCCGACCGGTTTTCCGCTTCCGCAGCATCTTCATTTCCGACGTCCACCTGGGCTTCCGCGGCTGCAGCGCGGACTACCTGCTGGACTTCCTGCACTCGGTCGAGACCGACACCCTCTACCTGGTCGGCGACATCATCGACCTGTGGAGCCTGAAGCGCTCGTTCTTCTGGCCGCAGGAACACAACAACGTCATCCGCACCATCCTGGGCAAAGCCAAGGCCGGCACGCGCGTCATCTACATTCCCGGCAATCACGACAGCGTGTTTCGCGACTACGCCGGCATGGTGTTCGGCAATGTCGAAATCCATCGCGAAATCGTGCACGAGAACGCCGATGGCCGCCGTTTCCTGGTCCTGCACGGCGACGAATTCGACAGCGTGATCAAAGCGAGCCCGCTGCTCGAAGCGCTGGGCAATCGCGCGTACGCCTTCATTCTTCGGCTGAATCGCTATGTGAATTTCTTCCGTCGCCGGTTTGGTTTCCCATACTGGTCGATCGCTGCGTTCCTCAAGCACAAAGTGAAGAACGCGGTGAACTACATCTCCAACTTCGAGCGCGCACTCGCCGATGAGGCCAAGCGTCGCAATCTCGACGGCATTATCTGCGGCCACATCCACCGCGCCGAGATCACCGATATCGGCGGCATCACCTATTGCAACGACGGCGATTGGGTCGAGAGCTGCACGGTGCTGACCGAAGACGACGCAGGCCGCATGTCGCTGCTGCGCTGGACCGAGCAGAAACAAGTGGTGGCGCACACTGGCATGGTCGCTACGTTGCCGATCGGACAGGCGGCGTGAAGATCGCGATCGTCACGGATGCCTGGCGGCCCCAGACCAATGGTGTCGTCAAAACATTGAGCACGACGGCGGACGGGTTACGCGCGCTCGGCCACGTCGTGCACATCATCGAGCCGAATCAGTTCAAAACGTTTCCTTGCCCGACGTATCCGGAGATTCGCCTTGCGTGGCTGCCGTACGGGCGGCTGTCCCAGCTGCTTGAAGAGTTCGGTCCCGACGCGATTCATATCGCTACGGAAGGAACATTGGGAGCGGCTGCGAGGAAGTGGTGTTTGCGGCGAGGATTTCCTTTCACCACGTCGTATCACACGCAGTTCCCCGAATATGTTCGTGCTCGCGTGCCCATTCCTTTGTCGGTGAGCTACGCGCATCTGCGCCGGTTTCATTCGGCTGCGGCGCGGACCATGGTCGCTACGCCGGCCATGCAGCGGCTGCTCGAATCGCGTGGGTTCAAGAATATTGTGCGGTGGACGCGGGGCGTAGATGTTTCGTTGTTCAAGCCGCGTGACAAGAGCTTTCTCGACTTTCCTCGGCCCATTGCGATGTATGTGGGCCGCGTTGCCGTGGAGAAAAACATCGAGGCTTTCCTGAAGCTGGACTTGCCCGGCACGAAAGTCGTCGTCGGCGACGGCCCCGCACGCGCCGAGCTGGAAGCGAAATATCCGGCTACGAAGTTCGTCGGCTACAAATTCGGCGAGCAACTCGCCTCACATGTCGCCGCTGCGGATGTATTCGTGTTTCCGAGCCGCACCGATACATTTGGGTTGGTGTTGCTCGAAGCGATGGCCTGCGGGGTGCCCGTCGCCGCTTATCCAGTGACCGGCCCCATCGACGTCGTCGCCCAAGGGGTGACAGGCGAGCTCAACGAAGACCTTCGCGCGGCCGCTTTAGCTGCCCTGAAGCTCGATCCCAATCAATGTCGCGCGTACGCGCTCGCCAATACATGGGAAACGGCCACGCGCCAATTCCTCTCCCATCTCGCGCCACGCACGGTCACGGAAAGCGCAGCGGAGTCGGCACTCGACTCCGCCTAACGAACGCCCTGCGCTCGCAGCTGAGCTTCGCGAGCCTCGACATTCTTCCCCCGAGCACGCAGAGACTCAGCAATCAACGTCCAGGCGGCGGAATTTGCTCGCGGGGCGTTAACAGACATGGACGCCGCTTTCCGCGCCATGTTCTCAGCCTGTACGTAATTCCCTTCCGCCTGACGCACCTTACCCAGCTCGATCCACAGCAGCGGGTTGCTCGGCTCGATGCGTAGTGCGCGTTCGATGGACGAGGCGGCGACAGGATAGTTCTTCGACTGCAGTTGGATCTGCGCCTGATTCACCAACGCGCGTGACGCCGGGCTCAACGTCGGTTCGCGAATGACCGGTGCCGGCACGGGCTCCGGTATTTCCGTCGGCTGTTCGGGCGGCGGCGCCGGTTGTGTTTCGACCGGAGGCTCTTGCTGCGTGGGAGGAACCGGAGCCGGAGGCGCCGGGGCTCGATACGGCGGCGGGACCGTGCACGCCGATACGGCGACGACAGTCACGAGCCAGGGAAGTTTTCGCTGCCAGGTAGTCACAAGAGTTATAGACCGTCACTCATCGAAAAAGTGTTCGCCGCCTGCCGCTGAACCGATTCAGGTCACCGTTCATTGACGGGTGACGCCGCGCCACCACTCCTTGGCCCGCTCGCCGAACTCGCCGAACACGTTGGTTCCGCAAGCAGGCTGCATCGGGAGCTCCGTTCCCTTGGGAACGGCAATGGCAATCGGCTCCTCGCCGCAGTCCGGCCGGGCGCCCAGGCCCGTAGGGAATTCTATCCAGGTTTCCTCCAGGCTTTCCGGCAACGGTGCGCTCCAGGAAGTTGTTCCCAGGTTGGCCATCAGCCTCGACCACACCGCCAGCGACCCCGACGAGCCCGTGAGCCCGGTCGGCGTGTTGTCATCATGACCGATCCACACGACGGCGAGATGCTGCCCGGAGAACCCCGCGAACCAGCTGTCACGATAATCCGAAGAAGTGCCCGATTTACCAGCAACCATCACATCCGGCGGAAGCGTCGCCCGCGCCCCGCGGCCGCTGCCGTGTTCGATGACTTCGACCATCATTCGATTCACCTGATAAACCGCGTCCGGGCTCGCGACCGGCGTCACTTCGAGCGCGAAAGATTTCAGCGGTTCGCCTTTCGCATCCACCACCGAGCGCACAGCTCGCAGTGGCGTGCTGAATCCGCCGTTGGCGAACGCGTTGTACAACTGCGCCACTTCCAGCGGAGAAACATCGAGGGAGCCCAGCAGTACCGACGGCAATTGCGGCGGCTCTTTCTCCAAACCGAGCGCCACGAACTCTCGCGTCACCTTCGGCAGTCCGACGGACAGGCCGAGATTCACGGTAGCGAGATTCATCGACTGCGCCAGCGCACGCACCAACGGCACCGGCCCGTAGTACTGCTCGGAAATATTCTTCGGCTCCCAAACCTGCCCATTCTGCAGCTTCACCGAGACCGGGCCGTCCTCGATCACGGATGCAGCGTTGAACCCGCCAGACTCGATCGCGGCCAGATAGATCACCGGTTTGACCAGCGAGCCGATGGAGCGCTTGGCGTCCAACGCACGATTGAACCCGGCAAAGCCGGCCTGACGACCGCCGACCATGGCGATCACTTCGCCATTCTGAGGCGCGGTGACCACGACGACGCCTTCGAGCGGGGTCTTGGATTTTGTTTTACGGGTCTTGTCGAGCCGATCCAGCTCTTGCGTCAGCGCCTTCTCGGCCTGCGACTGCACCATGGGATCGAGCGTCGAGAAAATGCGCAGGCCCTCTTCGGTGAGGTCCTCTTCGCGATAGTCACGTCGCAACGTCCGACGCACCAGATCGAGGAACGCCGGGTAATAGCCGCCGCCCGCCTGCGTGCCGGAGCTGACGATGCCGAGCGGACGCTTCGCCGCCTTTTGCGCCATCGCAGGATCGATGACGCCGTGCTCGCCCATCAGCTTCAACACCAGATCGCGGCGCTCACGTGCACGTTTCGGATGACGCCGCGGGTCGTAATAAGAAGGGCCGCGCACGATCGCCACCAGCAGTGCGACTTCATGCAGCTGCAGCTCAGCCAGAGGCTTGCCGAAATAAAACTGGCTGGCGAGCCCGAAGCCGTGAATTGCGCGCCGGCCATCCTGGCCGAGATAAATCTCGTTGATATACGCGTTCATCAGGTCCTGCTTGCTGAAGTGCACTTCCAGCAGCATGGCCATGATGGCCTCTTCGACCTTGCGGCTCAGCGTGCGCCGGTTGTCGAGGAAATAACTCTTCACCAGCTGTTGTGTGAGCGTCGAGCCGCCTTGCTCGATCTGACCGGCGCGCAGATTCACGAACAACGCACGCATGATGGCCGTGGGATTCACGCCCATGTGCGTATCGAATTTGCGATCCTCGACCACCTTCAGTGCCGCGGGTAGCAGAGTCGAGACTTCCTCGGGAGTGACTACGACGCGGTCTTCGCCGTGAATGGGAAAGATGCTGCCGATCAGCAGCGGGTCGAGACGAAAGATCGGCACTTCCTCATTGCGGCCATTGCGCATGTCCTCGATGGCGTTGCCCCCGGTGCTGATGGTCAGCAGCTGCGGTTCCTGCAGCGCATCCCAGAACTGGAAGCGACGATTGATCAGATCGATGCGCGTACCGCGACGGCTGTAGCTGCCCGCATGCTGCGGTTTGTCGACGCGCTGATAGCCGAGCCGCTTCAGCTCCTGCTCGAGCGTGTCGGCGCTGAACGTCTGACCAACGTACAGCTCGGTCGGCTGGGCATAAACCTGCGCGGGCAACGTCCAGCGCCGGCCCTCGAACTGGCTGGTGATCTTGCGATCGAGCGTGAATACCCAGACGGTGAACACGATCGCCACGACGCCCAAGGCGAGGGCGACGCCCGCGAAAATCTGCTTCCGGTATTTTTTCAGTGCTCTCATCTCGGCTTTGTGTCATCCACTGCGACGGCTGCCGCCAGCTTGCGGCAGGATTCGGGCAAAACGGTGGCAACTTGCGGCTGGCATCGGATCCGCCCGTCGGGCGACGCATGCTACATTGCCAGCGGCTCTCACGCCGGAGTGCCGCCAGCCCGTCCGCCACGACTCATGCATGAATCATGAAATACCCCTGGTTCTGAACGTCGCGATCGCACTGGGCATCGCCGTGGCCGGCGGCTTCCTCGCCAGCTGGCTGCGCCAGTCGCCGATCTTCGGCTACCTGCTGGCCGGCGTAGCCATTGGACCGTTCACACCCGGATTCGTTGGCAATCGCGAACAGATTGCGCTGCTGGCGGATGTAGGCGTGATCTTTCTGATGTTCGGCCTGGGCGTGGCGTTTTCGCTCAAGGACCTGGCGCGCGTCCGCGCCACTGCCACCATCGGCACCACCGTTCAGGTGGCGTTGACCATCGTCGGCGGCACCCTGGCCGGCCTGGCGATGGGTTGGGGCGCGCTGGCCGGCACCGTGTTCGGCGTCGCCCTGGCGGCCAGTAGCTCCATGGTGATTCTGAAAACGCTGCTCGACCGCGGCGAGATCGCCTCCAGTCACGGCCGCTTGCTGCTGTCCATGGCGATCGTGCAGGACCTGATCATCGTGGTGTTGATCGTCGTGCTGCCAAAGTTGGTTTCGGTGCACGCCGACGCCTCGCCGATGGACGTCGCCATCGAGGTCGGCATCACGATTCTGAAGGCGACGGTGTTCATCGGCGTGTCGCTGGCCATCGGCCTGCGCGCGGTGCCCTGGGTGATGGGCCACGTTTCCAGAATGCGCTCGTCGGAATTGTTCATCGTCACCGCCGCCGTGCTGGCGCTGGGGGCGGCCAGTGTCAGTACGTTGCTCGGCCTGTCGCCAGCGCTCGGCGCCTTCGTGGCCGGCCTGCTGCTGTCCGAAAGCGAGTTCGATCATCGCGTGATTTCCGAAGTCGTGCCGGTGCGCGATTTGTTCGCGACCTTGTTCTTCGTTTCGGTGGGCATGCTGATCGATCTCAATTTCATCGTTGCAAACTGGCCAGCCGTGCTGGCGGTCGCGGCGTTCACGTTGCTGCTCAAGTTCGCGGCCACGGCGGCCGGCATCGTGCCTTTCCGCCTGACGGCCCGTACCGCGGCGTTCACGGCGCTGGGCATGATCCCCGTCGGCGAGCTCAATTTCGTGCTGGCGCAAATCGGTCTGCAGACCCAGGCCCTTTCGCCGCAGCTCTACAATCTGATTCTGACCTCGGCGCTGGTCACCATCGTGCTCACGCCCTCGGCGTTCGCCATCGCGCCCAAGCTGGGCGAATTCATGTTGCACAATCGGTGGCTGCGGCGCTGGTTCGACACCGGCACCGGCGCCAGCGGTGAAGGCGCCCAGCTGGAAGCGCATGCCATCGTCATCGGCTATGGCCGGGTGGGCCAGAGTGTCGCCCGCGGGCTGCGCGAGGCGGGCATCAGCGTGGCCGTCATCGACTCGCGCCTGTCACGAGTGCGCGACGGTGTCGCGGACGGCTTGCCGGCGATTTATGGCAACGCATTCTCGCCTACCGTGCTGGAAGCTGCTCATGTCGCCAATGCCCGACTGGCCGTGGTCGCCCTGCCGGACTTCGCGCCGGCCCGGGCGGCGATCAACCAACTACGGCACCTCAATCCGGGAGTTGTGATCGCAGCGCGCGCCGAGCAGTCGATCAACGAGCCGGCCCTACGTGCCGCCGGCGCCCATCTGGTCATCGTTCCCGAGTTGGCGGGTGCAACTGCGTTGTTGCACGGGGCGCTCGATATGTTGGGCGCCGCTCGCTGAGAGTCAGCGACGCCAGAACGAAGGCGTGGCGATGACCAGCAGCGGGAAGATTTCCAAGCGTCCCAGCAGCATCGCGATCACGCACAACCACTTGCCAGGTTCGGAGATGGCGCGGAAGTTCGAAGACACTTCGCCCAGACCCACACCGTAATTGTTGATGGATGCCGCGATCGCCGAAAAGGCGGTCACATGGTCCGCGCCGGCGATCATCATCAGCACCATCAGCAGTGCGAACAGAATCATGTAAGCCGCGAAGAAGCCCCACACCGAATCGATGATCCGCCAGTCCACCGGTTTCGCGCCGATGCGCACCGGAATTTCCGCGCTGGGATGGATCAAGCGCTGCACTTCACGCTGGCCCTGTTTCCAGATCAGCAACCAGCGGATCACTTTCATGCCGCCCGAGGTGGAGCCGGCCGAGCCGCTGATGAACGTCGCGAGCAGCAGGATCACGGGGATCGCGCCCGGCCACAGCGAATAGTCGGTGGTGAAAAAGCCCGTGCCGGTCTGCGCCGAGATCGCAGTGAATGCCGCGGTTCGCATGGCGACGTCGGCGCTGTAAACCTGTTTGACGATCAGCATGCCGACCGTCAGTGCGAACAAGCACGTGACCAGGATCAGGAAGGCGCGGAACTCGGGATCTCGGAAATAATCCTGCACGCGTCGATATCGCAGCACGAAGAAGTGCAGCGCGAAGTTCACGCTGCCGAGGAGCATGAATAGCGACGCTACGATCTCGACCGCGGCGTTGTCGAAGTAGCCGAGGCTCTTATCGTGCGTCGAATGTCCACCGGTCGAGACGGTAGAGAACGCATGCGCGATGGCATCGAACGGCGTCATGCCCGCCATCCAGTAACAGGCCGCGCACAGCGCGGTGAGCGTCACGTAAATCACCCACAACGCTTTGGCCGTCTCGGTGATGCGGGGCGTGAGCCGCACGTCTTTCGCCGGCCGGGGGCTTTCTGCTTTGAGCAATTGCATGCCGCCGACGCCCAGCATGGGCAGCAGCGCGACCGCCAGCACGACAATACCGATGCCGCCCAGCCATTGAATCTGCTGGCGGAAATACAAAATGGAAATCGGCAGGTCTTCCAGACCGACGATGACCGTGGCGCCGGTCGTGGTGAAGCCGGAGACGGCTTCGAACACCGCATCGGTCGGCGTCAGGTCGGGCTGGTCGGAGATCAACAACGGCACCGCGCCGGCCAGGCCGAGCACGATCCAGAACATCGAAACGATCAAGAAGCCGTCGCGTACGCGCAGCTCGCGAATCGCTTTGCGCGCGGGCCACCACACGATCGCGCCGACGATCAGCAGCGCGATGAACGAATCGAGAAACGGTTGCCAATGACCGTCGCCGTAATACAGCGCCACGCCGACAGGCGGCAGCATGGTCACGCTGAAGATCATCAGCAACAGACCCAGGATGCGCTGGACGGTGAGGAAGTTCATTCGAGAGCGCTTATCTGGCGTGCCGGCGCGGCACGTCGAACAGGCGCTCGACGGCTTCGACATGACGGCGATCGGTGAGGAACAGAATCACGTGATCGTCGCGCTGAATCATGGTGTCGTGGTGCGCGATCAAAACCTGATCGCCACGCGCGATGGCCGCGATGGTCGTGCCCTCGGGCAGAGGAATGTTTTCGATTCGTTTGCCGATGACTCGGCCTTCGCCTTGCACGCCGTGCACGATGACCTCGAGCGCTTCAGCCGCGCCGCGCCTCAACGAGTGCACGCGAACGACGTCGCCACGACGCACGTGCGCAAGCAACGAGCCGATGGTCACCTGCTGCGGCGACAGAGCGATGTCGATGGAGCCGCTCTGCATGAGCTCTGCATAAGCGGGCCGGTTGATCAGCGCCATCACCTTGTGACAGCCCAGCCGCTTGGCCAGCATGGCCGAGAGAATGTTGGCTTCTTCGGCGTTGGTCACGGCGACGAACACGTCGGCGCTGTCGATATTCTCTTCCAGCAGCAGTTCTTCGTCCGCGGCGTCGCCTGTGAGCACGATGGTGTTGCTCAGTTGCTCGGACACGCGGCGGGAGCGCCGCGGATCCCGCTCGATGAGCTTGACCTGATGCTCGCCTTCCAACCGCTGCGCGAGGCGGAACCCGATGTTGCCGCCACCAGCGATGACCACGCGGCGCACCGGATCTTCCAGCTTCTGCATCTCATTCATTACCAGACGAATGTCTTCGCGCGCGGCGATGAAGAACACTTCGTCGCCGTGCTCGATGACGGTCTCGCCTTCAGGCTTGATGCTTTGGCCGCCGCGATAAATGGCCGCGACGCGTGCATCGCGACCCTGGATATGCGTCGGCAATTGTTTTAGCTGCTGACCCACCAGCGCGCCGCCCTGCAAGGCTTTCACGCCGACCAGCCGGATCCGGCCATCGGCGAAGTCGAGCACTTGCAGCGCGCCCGGATAATGAATGAGATGGACGACGTGCTCCGTCACCAGTTGCTCGGGGCTGATCGGCACATCGACGGCGAAAGCGCGGTCTTCCTGCGAGAACAGCTTGGTGTGTTTGGTGAAATCGGCGGAGCGAATGCGCGCGATGCGCGTCGCGTCCTTGTTGAACAGACTCCAGGAAATCTGGCACGCGACCATGTTCACTTCGTCGCTGTTGGTCAGCGCGATGAAAATGTCCGCGTCGCGCGCGCCGGCGGCTTCGAGCACGCTCGGTTGCGTGCCGCTGCCGACCAGCGTGCGAATGTCGAGACGATCCTGCAGATCGCGCAGCAGTTCGTCATTCACATCGACGACCGTGACTTCGTTGGCTGCTTCGCGCGCCAGGTGATAGGCGGCAGTCCGGCCCACCTGTCCGGCGCCGAGAATGATTATTTTCATACCGGTTCCAGGTTCGCGTAGGCCAGCATCAGCCACTTCGGGCCCTGCCGCTCGAAATTCACTTGAACTCTCGCGTGATTGCCGTCGCCTTCGAGCTCGAGGATGGTGCCCTCGCCATATTTGTTATGACGCACGCGCTGGCCGAGACGCACGCCGCCGACGGTGGAGGCGTCTTCGCGCAATTGATTGCCCATTCCGCTGCGACGCGGCGCGTACATCGGTCTCGAAATCTGAATGCGCGGCCGGATCTCTTCCAGCAGTTCGGAAGGAATTTCCCGGATGAAACGCGATGGCGTGCCGTAGCTGTCGACGCCGTGCAAGCGACGCTGCTCGGCATAAGTGAGATACAGCTGTTTCATGGCGCGGGTCGTGCCCACATAGCAAAGGCGTCGTTCTTCTTCGAGCCCGTCGACATCGCTGATCGAGCGCTGGTGGGGAAACAAACCGTCTTCCATGCCGGCCAGGAACACGACCGGGAATTCGAGACCTTTGGCGGAGTGCAGGGTCATCATCTGCACCGCATCTTCGCCGGCGCCGGCTTGCTCTTCGCCCGATTCCAGAACAGCGTGCGACAGGAAGTTGGCCAGCGGCGAACCCTCGACGTCGCCGTCCGGCTCGTAACCGCGCGCCGCCGACACCAGTTCGTTCAAGTTGTCGACGCGAGCTTCGCCGCGGTCGCCTTTTTCCTGCTGATAGTGCGCCATCAGGCCGCTGGTGTGGATCACATGGTCCACCTGCTCGTGCAGCGGCAGCGTGCGCGTCTGCTGATCCAGCTGTTCGATCAGCAGCATGAACGAATGCAACGCCTGCCCGCCGCGCGGGCCGACCTCTTTGATGCTGGCGCCGGCGGCTTCCCACAACGAGCACGCATTCGCGCGTGCGTAGTTGCGGACGATGTCCAGAGTCTTGTTGCCGATGCCGCGCGCGGGCAAGTTCACTACGCGCTCGAACGACGCATCGTCGGTGCGATTGAACATCAAGCGCAAATAGCCCAGCGCGTCTTTGATTTCGGCGCGCTCGAAGAACCGCAGGCCGCCGTACACGCGATAGGGAATCCGATAATTCAGCAGCGCTTCTTCGAACGTTCGCGATTGCGCGTTGGAGCGATACAGGATCGCGCACTCGCTGCGCAGCCCGCCCTTGTTCACGTAGTCGCGAATGCGATTGATCACGAAGTCCGCTTCGTCGCGCTCGTTGAACGCGGCGTAGAGTTTGACCGCGTCGCCTTGCTCGCCGCTGGTCCACAGATTCTTGCCGAGCCGGCCGCTGTTGTTGGCGATCAGCGCGTTGGCGGCGGCGAGGATGTTGCCCGTCGAGCGGTAGTTCTGCTCCAGACGGAACATTTGCACGTTGGGATAATCGCGGCGGTACTGCTGCAGGTTTTCCACCCGCGCGCCGCGCCAGCGATAAATGGACTGGTCATCGTCGCCGACCGCGAACGGCAAGCCGTCGGGGCCCGCGAGCAGTTTCAGCCACAGATACTGAATCGTGTTGGTGTCCTGAAACTCGTCGATCAGCACATGGCGGAAGCGCTGGCGGTAGTGCGCCAGCAGCTCTTTGTTGTCGCGAAACAGCTCATACGCGCGCAACAGCAGCTCGGCGAAATCGACCACGCCGGCGCGGTCGCACGTCTCCTGGTACAACTCGTACAGCTTGATGAATTGCCGGCGCGTCGGATCGCCGTCGTCCTTGCACTGCTTGGCGCGCAGACCTTCGTCCTTGCGCGCGTTGATGAACCACATGATCTCTTTCGGGACCCAGCGCTCCTCGTCGAGGTTCTGCGCCTTCAGCAGCCGCCGGATGGCGCGCAGCTGATCGTCGGAGTCCATGATCTGAAAGCTTTGCGGCAGGTTGGTGTCGCGCCAATGGATCCGCAGCAAGCGGTGCGCGATACCGTGAAAGGTGCCAATCCACAGGGGAGCGCTGGGCACGCCCAGCATGGACTCGATGCGCGCGCGCATCTCGCCGGCGGCCTTGTTGGTGAAGGTCACGGCCATGATGCCGTGGGGCGACGAGCCTTCGACTTGCACTAGCCAGGCGACGCGATGGGTGAGCACGCGCGTTTTGCCGGAGCCGGCGCCTGCCAGGACCAGCGTCGGGGCGAGGGGAGCTGCGACGGCAGCCCGCTGCGCGTCGTTAAGTCCTTCAAGTAGGTAGGAAACGTCCAGGGTCAATCCTCAACAGGCAACTGTCGCGGCTAGGGCCACCACAGGCACAGGGATGTGCCCGCCGCCGTAGGCGGCGAGCGCAGGGGGAAAAGTCGCGCCTTTTCCCCGCTGCGCCCCAGCGCGAGTGGCAGGATGCCCGAGTCGCTGTATAAATCAGGCGGCGCATTCTAGCAGGACGGGCGTTTCTATATGCTGTGCGGCCAGGATCGGTGCCGGGAGGCGTGCATGCGTGGTTGGCGCGGGATGTTACTTTCCCCTTGCGCGGTATTGCTGACGTTGGCGGGATGCTCAAAAGCACCGGAACCGGCTGCTCCGGCGGCCCCAGACGCGGCATCGCCAGCGCCCACCGCCGTACCGGCGGAAGCGCCCGCCGCGGCGGAGCCACCCGCGGAGTCGGGCCTCTCGATCAAGCGCGGCATCCTTACGCTGGCTCCGGCGCGTGGCACCTTCCGCCCGTGCGGCGAACAAGGCGATTTGCTGCTGGTCGATCAAACGGACGGCGTACTCGCGCGCACCTTCGCGGGTGAAAAGGACGCCAACGGCGCGGATCAACCGCTCAAGCTGTATATCGAAGCCTATGGCGAGCGCGCCACGGATCAGCCTGCCCCGGCCGGTTTCGCGGGCACATTCCTGCTCGAAGAGGCGCTGTACGCCGCGCCGGACGGGCAGACCAAAGGCTGCGATACACCCGCCCAGGATTACATCGTCGCGGCCCGCGGCAGCGAGCCGTTCTGGAGCGTGGAGGTCACCGATGCGGCGCTGTTGTGGCGTCAGCCGGAGGAGCCGAAAGAAATCTCCATCGCCGCGCCTCAGACTCAGGATGCCGAGGGCGCCGTGAGCTATGTCGCCAACAACGACCAGCACAAGATCGAAGTGCTGATCGAAGCCCAAGCCTGTCAGGACGATATGTCGGGCGAGTACTTCGCATATGCCGCTCGCGCCACGCTGGATGGCAAGCAGTTCACCGGATGCGCGCGCGTCGGTAAATAACCGCTGCCGGTCTACCGTTCCCGCAAGGAAAGGTCACCCGCCGTGCCCGCGAATCGGCGCGGGCGCTGGTGTCGATACAGCGAACGAAAGATCAACCCGACGATCAGCGCCAGCAGCGGATCGGTAATGGACGCATGTTCGGCGGGCAGCCAGATCTGCAGCACTTCGACGACTGTGGCGACGGTCAGCATCACGCCAAAAGAAAAGTCCGTGGACGCGCCCCACTCGCGCACCACCCATAGCAGCGCGCCATAAAGAAAAAATTTGCCGAACAGCTGCACCCAGTCGACCGCGGCCAGATCCCAGCCGTTCTCGACGAAAGCCAGGAACGGCCAGAAATCGAAGTGGGCGACTTGATGCGAGAAATCGAACGGCGCCAGTTCTTCGATGATCAACAATGAGACCACGGCCAAGACCAGGCTCGCGCGGCGCGGTCGCGGACGGAGCCGATGCATGAGCACGACCATCGGCAGCAGCAACAACAACGCCAGTAGTTCAGCCGGCACGAAGGTCTGACTCGCGACCACCAGCCGTCCGATCAGCACCGCGGCCATCAGCAGCAGCAATGTTTCCAAACGCCGCGGGCGACTCACCAGCGCGGCCACCGCCTGATTCACCACCAGCCAGCAGGTGAGAAAGATCAGCACGGTGATGAAGTCGAACGTGGGATCGAACAGCGGCCGCAACGCCGCCTTCAACTTGCCCAGATCGAACTGCGGTACGAACGGCGCGAAGCGCCACGCGAGCCACAGGCCGATCAGCAGCGCTGCGCCGGGATCGCGAGTTTGTTTCTCGGCGCGCGCCGGTAGATGCATCAAATAACTCAGGGCGGCCCAACCCATGCCGCCCACCGCGCCAAGCAAAGTGCCTCCCGAGTTCAGCGCAAGATCGGTCAGACTGGGGACGCGCTTCGACACGTACACCTGCGCCACTTCGATCGCGAGCGACAGCAACGTGCCGAGCACAGTCGCGATGGCCACGGCAGGGCCGCGCCGCAGGCGTTCGTTCAGCCAGAGATACAAACAAAAGCCGAGCGGCAGATACAGCAGGACGTTGGAGATCCGATCGCCGCGGCCCGCCCGAGCCCACGACAGCTGGCTCAGCGCCGCGAGCAAGCCATCCTGCGCGTCGGGTTTGAAGTTGAAGGGATACAGCGAGCCGTAGGCGATCAGCGCGATCACCGCGGCCGTCAGCCAGGGAATCGAGCTTCGTGGTGTGCGCGCCGGAGCCACGATGAAACGTGCGTTCCTACGTCAGCCGTATGATCAGGTAGTGATCGATCAGCAACGCAGCGAACAACAATGCCAGGTACGTGATCGAGAATCCGAAGGTCCGCATTGGCAGACGCGCATCCTGGCGCACCTTGAGCTGCAGAGCGCGGAACAGGAACACGCCGCCGAGGATCACGGCCGCAGCGAGATAGATCAGGCCGCTCATGCCGGTGAGGTAGGGCAGCAAGGTCACGATCACCAGCAGGATCGTGTACAGCAGGATATGCAGACGCGTGAAATCGCTGCTGTAGGCGACCGGCAGCATGGGAATTCCGGCCTTCGCGTATTCGTCACGTCGTGCGATGGCCAGCGCCCAGAAGTGCGGCGGCGTCCAGGTGAAGATGATCAGGAACAGTAGCAATGAATGCGGATCGACCGAACCCGTCACGGCTGTCCAGCCGAGTACCGGCGGAGCCGCGCCAGCCGCGCCGCCGATGACGATGTTCTGCGGAGTCGCATGCTTCAGCCACACCGTGTAGATCACGGCGTAGCCGATCAGCGAGCAGAAAGTGAGCACGGCTGTCAGCGCATTCACACAGCCCCACAACAACACCATCGACACCACACCCAGCACGAGGGCATAGCCGAGCGCCTGCCGCTCGGTGACATGGCCGGTGGGCAATGGACGATTGCGTGTGCGCGCCATCTGCTCGTCGAAACGCCGGTCCAACACATGATTGATCGCCGCCGCGGAGGAGGCGGCGAGGGCAATGCCCAGCGTGCCGAAAATCAGCGCATTCAGCGGCGGCAGGTCGGGCGCGGCCAGGAACATGCCGGCAATGGCCGTGAACATGATCAGCATTACCACGCGGGGCTTGCCCAACTCGTAGTAATCGCGCCAGGAGGCGGCAGGCTGAAATGAAGAAGTTTCCACGGCGGACATAGGCGAGGCGGCGGTGACCAGTCGCGAATTCTACAGGCAACGGCTGGGCTGAGGGCCGTTATCCGCCCTCAGCGTAACAATCTGTTCATTCGTACCGTCGCTAGCAGGAGCAGAGCCGCGACGCCGTTATGTGCAGTGGCCAGCGACAGCGGCAACGCGCGCATGACCATGACCGGGCCGAGAATCAGCTGCGCGATGAGCACCAGGCCAAGTAACGCGCCCGCGGTCCGTATCGTCGGCGTGGCGCCTCGTCGCCATGCCATCACGCTCAGCACTCCGAGGATGATGGCCGCGGCAATCGCGCCGAGCCGGTGAACGAAATGGATCGCGACGCGTGCGGGATGGTCGAGCACGCCGCCTTCGTAGTCGATGCCCAGTCCACGCCACAGCACGAACGCGTCCTTCACATCCATCTCCGGCCAGTAGCTGTTCTGGCAGGTCGGGAAATCCGGGCATGCCAGCGCGGCGTAATTACTGCTGGTCCAGCCGCCCAGCATGATTTGCAGGGCGAGCACGGCCAGGCCCACCGCGGCCAGTTTCCGCAGCCCGTCCTGCGTACCCGCTCGCGACTTCTCGACCTCGGACTCCGATCGCTGATCGGCAGGTCGCATGGCCAGCCACGCGAGCAGCGACAGCGTCGACAGCCCGCCGATCAGATGCAAAACCACGATCAGCGGCTTGAGCAGCAACGTCACCGTCCACATGCCCAGCAGACCCTGAAAGATGACCAGAGCCACCAATGCGATCGGCAGCGCCACGGGCTGCTTCGGATCTTCGCGATTACGGATGGCCAGCCCCGCCAGCACCAGGATCAGCAGGCCCAGGCTCGAGGCGAAGTATCGATGCACCATCTCCTTGATGGCCTTGTGATACTCGAACGGCCGATGCGGGAACGCCTCGTTCACGGCGTCCACGTTCTCGGCCGCGCTGCCGGCGGTCAGGTGGCCATAGCAGCCCGGCCAGTCCGGGCAGCCCAGACCCGCGGCGCTCAGGCGCACCCATGCGCCCAACACGACGACCACCAGCGCGAGCAGCACGCCGGCGAGCGCCAGGCGGCGGAATAGAACCAAACTTGGAGTCATGAAATCAGCGCAGACCCGGCGGTTTTAAGCGGGGCGACATGATAGGTGAGCGCGGATGCCTTTTCGAGGCGACTTAACGTCGCCTCGAACCGCGCGAACGACGGTACACGGAAGTACCGGCTGTGCCCACGCTCCAGGGACGGCTGCTTGAGATGACCGTTAAAACTATTTCACAAACGACGCCAGCCGAGTAAGGAACGTGTAATCGCCCTCGATGGCCATCAGCAGGATCAGCACCAGCAGTGTCAGCGGCGGCACCAGGATGGCCAGCTTCAGCGCCAGTCGCTCCCAGGCCATGTGCATGAACACGGCGACGATGAAGCTCGCCTTGAGGAACATGAAGATCAGGATCAGCGTCCAGCGCAGCGGGCCCTGCAACTGGAAGTAATCGACCATGTACGAGAACGCGCTGAACACGAACAGCAGCAGCCAGATCCACAGATAGAGCTTGATCGGATGCTGTACACCTTCACCATGCCCGTGCGCGGAGTGCTCCGCGTCCGCGTGTTCCGGAACGGACTCCTGACGTACCGCCTGGTCCATGATCTCTCCCGAAGGATGCGTGGTTACACTTGCCACAACGCTCACCACAAATAAAAGAACGCGAAAATGAATACCCACACCAGGTCGACGAAGTGCCAGTACAGGCCGGCGATTTCGACCGTCTCGTAGGTGCCCTTGCGATCGTAGAAGCCGCTCAGCACGCGATATGCCACCACGCTGAGATAAACCACGCCGCCGCTCACGTGCAGACCATGGAAGCCGGTGATCATGAAAAACGCCGAGCCGAACTGCGCCGCGCCCATCGGGTTACCCCAGGGCCGCACGCCTTCGTCGACGATCAGCTTGGTCCACTCGAACGCCTGCATGCCGACGAACGTCAGACCCAGCGCGGCGGTTGCAAACATCAGCGCGGCCGTGCGTTTGCGATCGCGTCGATAGCCGAAGTTCACAGCCATCGCCATGGTGCCGCTGCTCGTGATGAGCACCATGGTCATGATGGCGATCAGCAGCAGCGGAATGTGGTGACCCCACACCGTCAGCGCGAACACTTCGCTCGGGTTGGGCCACGTGTCCAGCGTCGACATGCGCACGTTCATGTACGACGTGAGGAAACAAGTGAAGATGAAGGTGTCCGAGAGCAGGAAGATCCACATCATCGCCTTGCCCCACGGCACCGGAAACGCCTGTTTGTCGGCGGACCAGTCCGCGGTCACGCCGCGCAGGCCAGGTTCCAATGTCGTCGGGTTATTGCTCATGTCTTGATCCCGTATCACGTCGATAACAGAACAGCGAACAAACCCAGCCACACCAGCAGCAGGTAATGCCAATAGACCGAGGTGAGCTCGACGCTCAATCGCACGTCGATCAGCTCCACGTCTTTACGCAGCGATCGCGCCAGCGTGCGCGCCCAAACAACCAGGCCGCCCAACAGATGCAGGCCATGCACCGCCGTGAGCACATAGAAGAATGCGACGGCAGGATTGAGCGGCGAGAACAGCTCCGAATAGCGTAGCTCGCGCCATGCGAACCACTGCCCGATGAGGAACGCGATGGTCAGCAATCCAGCAGCAAACAAACGAACGCGCGTCTGCTCCACCTGGCTGCGAGCTACCGAGGAGCGCGCCGACTGCATCGCGACGCTGCCGAAGATCAGCAGCACCGTGTTGAACCAAAGAATGGACGGATCGCGAATCGCCGCCCAATCGCCCAGTCCGCCAGTGGGCATACCATGCCCGGCGTGCTGCCCCATGCGCATGTAGTACGCGGACAGGAACAAACAAAACAGCGAAGTGACCACCGCGAGAAAAATCCATAGCCCGATCCGCTTCGGAGAAACGGTTGGAATGTCCGTTCCCTCCGGCGTGGCCGCGATCTGTTTCTCCCACGGTTTCGCGCGCAGTTTGGTGACGAGCACCGCCCAGACGATGATGCCCGTCGCCAGCGCCGCATAAGCAACGGTCAAGCTCATGTCGGCACTCCGTGCTCCCGGCCCGCGGGCGTTTGTTCAGAGTGCGGCACGTTCTGCGGGATGAAGTCCTGTGGGGCCCCGGGCACGCTGTAGTCGTAAGCCCAGCGATGCACTTCGGGCAGGTCCTTGCCCCAATTGCCGTGCTTCGGCGGCGTCTGCGGCGTTTGCCATTCCAGCGTGGTCGCGCGCCACGGATTACCGTCGGCGACGGGACCTCTGAAGTACGAATGGATCAAGTTGTACAGGAACACCAGCTGCGTGGCCGCCACGATCATGGCCGAGATCGAGATCCACTGGTTGGCCTCGTGGACCGAGGGCGGGATGAACTGGATGGCGTCGCTGTATCCGTAATAGCGACGCGGCACGCCGAGGATGCCCAGGTAATGCATGGGCAGGAAAATGCAGTAGGCGCCGACGAACGTCAGCCAGAAGTGCAGCTTGCCGAGCCGCTCGTCGAACATGCGTCCGGTGATCTTGGGATACCAGTGATAGATCGCGCCGAACACCACCATGATGGGCGACAGTCCCATCACCATGTGGAAGTGCGCGACCACGAAGTAGGTGCCCGACAGCGGCACGTCGACCGTCACGTTGCCGAGAAACAGTCCGGTCAGGCCGCCGTTGATGAACGTGAATATGAAACCGATCGCGAACAGCATCGGCACGGTGAGATGCACGTCGCCGCGCCAGACGGTGAGCACCCAGTTGTAGACCTTGATGGCGGTGGGCACGGCGATGATCAGCGTGGTGGTGGCGAAGAAAAAGCCGAAGTACGGATTCATGCCGCTGACGTACATGTGGTGCGCCCACACGACGAAGCTCAGGCAGCCGATCGCCAGGATGGCCCACACCATCATGCGATAACCGAAGATGTTGCGGCGGGCGTGGGTGCTGAGCAGATCGGACACGATGCCGAACGCCGGCAGCGCGACGATATAAACCTCGGGGTGCCCGAAGAACCAGAACAGATGCTGGAACAGCAGCGGGCTGCCGCCGCTGTACTTGGTGGTCTCGCCCATCGAGGAGATCGCCGGCATGAAGAAGCTGGTGCCGACCACCGCATCCAGCGCCATCATGATCGCGGACACGAACAACGCCGGGAAGGCGAGCAGGCCGAGAATGGTCGCCATGAAAATGCCCCAGATCGACAGCGGCATGCGCATGAACGTCATGCCCCGGCAGCGGGCCTGCAGGATCGTGGTCACATAGTTGAGGCCGCCCATGGTGAAGGCGACGATGAAGATCGCCAGCGACACGAGCATACAAATGATGCCCCAGCTCGCGCCGGGCGTGCCGGGCAACACGGCTTGCGGCGGATATAACGTCCAACCCGCACCGGTCGGCCCGCCTGGCACGAAGAACGAGGCCACCAGCACCAGCACCGCGAGCAGATATACCCAGAAGCTGAGCATGTTCAGGTACGGGAACACCATGTCCCGCGCGCCCAGCATCAGCGGAATGAGATAGTTGCCAAAGCCGCCGAGAAACAGCGCCGTCAGCAGATAGATCACCATGATCATGCCGTGCATGGTGATGTACTGGTAATACTCCTGCGGGGCGATGATGTTGAAGGTGTCGGGAAAGCCGAGCTGCAACCTCATCAGCACCGACATGGTCAGCGCCACCAGGCCGATGCTGATGGCCACCACCCCATACTGGATGGCGATGACTTTGTGGTCCTGGCTCCAGATGTATTTGCGGATGAAACTCTGCGGATCGTGCAGCGCATGCTCATGATCGCGGTCCGCGATTGCTACGAAAGCCATCGAGTCACACTCCTTCTAATCGGTTCTGGATGTGAGGCGCTCTTCCAATCTGTTGGGCGGCCCGCTACAAAGTCCGCACGTAATCCAGGACGTCGGCGATGGATTCGTCGTCGGCGAGCACTTGCGTCATCGATCTCATTTGCGCGCCATGGAAATCCTGAGGATGTCCGCCGCGAATACCGTCGCGGAAATTTCGTAACTGCCGCGCCATGTACCAGTCGCTCATATTGGAGAGACGCGGCGCATTGGTGGCCCAGATGCCCTTGGCGGTGCTGCCGTGGCAGGAGGTGCAGGTTTCGTAAATCTCCTTGCCGCGAACTGGATCGCCCACCACGCTGGCTGCCGGGCGCACTTCTGGCAGAGTTTTGATATACGCCACGACATTCTTGATCGCAGTGTCATCCGCAAGCATGGTCGCGAAAGGAATCATTTGTTTCGCGAACGTGTCCTGCTCGTGCGCGCCGCGCACGCCGCCCTTGAAACTCTGCAGCTGACGCACCAGGTACCAGTCGGATTGGCCGCTGAGCTTCGGCGCATTCAGCTCGCGATTCCCTTCCGCCTGAGCGCCATGACATGCCGTGCACGCGGTGAATAACGCTTTGCCTGCTTCGGGATCGCCCTTGCTGGCGGTCAGTGTTTTCTCGAACGTAGGCTGGGCCGCGAGCCACGTCGCAAAGTCTTCTTCCTTGTTCACGACGACGCGACCGCGCATGGCGAAGTGAGCGACGCCACAGAGCTGCTCGCAGAGCACGTCGAATTCACCCGTGCGCGTCGGTGTGAACCAGAAGTAAGTGACCATGCCCGGCACCATGTCCATCTTCACGCGAAACTGCGGCACGGCGAATTGATGGTTCACATCCTTCGCACGCAACAGCATCTTCACCGGCTTGTCGACCGGCAGGTGCAGCTCGGGACTGGCGACCAGATGATCGTCCTGGCCGACCGGGTCGTTCGGATCCATGCCGAACGGATTGTCGACGCTGATCAAATTGGCGTTGGAGGCGCCGAGCTGACCGTCCTTGCCGGGGAAGCGGTAGGTCCAGGCCCACTGCTGACCGAGCACTTCGACTTCGGAAGTGCCTTCGGGCACGGTCACGAAGTTGGCCCACACGGACAGGCCCGGCGCCAGCATCGCGGCGATGCCGACCGACGTGATGCCGGTCAGCCACCATTCCAGCTTTTTGTTTTCCGGCTCGTAGTGCGCCTTGTTGCCCTTGCGGTGCCGGTAACGAATCAGGGCGTAGGCCAGGAACAGGTTGACGGCCACGAACACGACGCCGGTCACCCAGAAGGTGACATCGACGGTCGAGTCCACCGTGTCCCAGTTGGATGCGATCGGCGTGAACCACCATGGGCTCAGGAAATGAAACAGCACCGTGGCCAGCACCAGCACGATCAGCGCGATCGCTATCACCATAGGCGGTTCCCCTCGTTCGCTTGCCCGAAGCGGCAGTTGCTTGGTTGTTACATTCTGGGCGCCGTGCTCTGAGCGACCCGATCCACGCCGGTGAACGGGTTGATGAAATGGGAATCCACGCCGACCATCTCGGCGTCCGCATGACGCTCCTGCATCATCTTGCGAACCGTGGCTTCCTGATCTTTTCGGACATAGACCAGGATCAGATATTTACCGGCGGCAATATCGTCGTGGAATCGGCGCAGCTTTTTGTTCTCTGTCGCGATGCCCGTCAGGCCGCCTTCCCAGGCGCCGAACAGCGTCGCCGCACCTACCAGGACCGCGTACACCAGTGTGGGGACTTCGACGGTGGGGCCGAAGGGCTTGAAGTACATCAACAGGGAGATGCCGATCAGGCCGGCCACGAAACCGAGCGCCGCGCCGATGAAACCGTCGCGGATAACGTCCAGTGTTTCTAAATAATTCGAGGAATGAATGTGCTGTTTTTTGAGGCCGCACTCGTCCTTGGAGATCACGTGCAGATAAAAATCTTTGACGCCCACTTCATGCAGATCATCGGAAACGTCCTGGGTGCTCTTCAGCGTCGACGTCAGATAGTAGATGCATTTCATGGCAATCCCCCGACTGGGAAATGAATCGACCGTTACGCGATACCTCTTTTCAGAATTCTGTCTGCCGCGCGATGAAATGCCGTGGCGCACTCCCTCGCTTGCGGGCCGAGTGTGTCACAGTTAACCGATATGCGACAGCTTCAGTAACTTCTTCAGATCCTCGAGCAAACCTTTCTGCGGTGCATCAGGCTCGTATTTCATCATCAGATTGCCGAGCGGATCGACCAGATAAATGCGGCCCAGCGTGGCCGCGCGGGCTGCATCCGGGAATGTTTCTAACAATGTCTGGCCCTGGGAATTGTCGATGCGCCCGAGCAACAAGCCGCCGTGCTCGGCGTCCAGATAGGCCTGATCGCAACAGTTGCCGCTGACCAGAAACACCCGCTGAACACGGGGGATGTCGTCGCCCAACGCGAGTCTCGTTTGACGCATCAACGTAAGGGCTTCCCGACATCGGGAATCGCAAGCGCCGTCCCCGATATAAACCATGCTCCACTTGCCTCGCAGCGCGTTGGCTGCAAGCTTTTGATCCGCCATGGCTGGAAGCTCGACCTCGGGCAAGGTCACGGGCGGCTGGATCAGATCGCCTTTGTTCGTGCTCCCGTGCGGACGAACGTCGAGGCCGTAGTAAAGAATGAACGCCAGCGCCAGCGGCGCGAAAAACGCGCCGATCAAAATATAAATCTGACGGCGCGAGCGCGTGCCCGGCGCGGCGTGTTCAGCGGGACGATTCATCTGTTGCCTTCTTGGTACGGAAACTGGTGACGAGGAAAAGAATCAGCGCCGCGGCGGCCAGGGCGAACCACTGCACCGCATAGCCGACGTGGCGTTCGGGCTTGAAGCCCAGGTGCGCTTCCCAAATTCGCTCATAGCCTTCGGGTTGCGAAGGATCGAGCAACAACAGCCCGGCCAGCAGCTCGCGCCCCAACTGCTGTTCAAGTGCATCGTGTGTCGGGAAGCTGAGCAGGCGCGGCCACGGGGCGCTCTGATCGACGGGCGGAATGGCGAGCTGCAGACCGGCTCGGGGCAGGGCATCGGTGGTCCCAGTGACCGTTCGTGCTTCGCCCCCGACGCGGATGTCCGGCAAATTCTTGCGCGTGGCGCCCAGCGGCAACCAACCTCGATCCACCAACAACCAGCCAGCCGGGGTATCGAGCGGCGTGAGAACGCGATAGCCCGGCTGTCCGGCATGCGAGGGCATGTTGTCCAACAGGATCTGATGCGCCGGGTCGTAACGCCCCGAGACTTTCACGCGCTGATAACGAGGCAAGGTCCGAGCGTTCTGGGAGGTGATCTCGACCTGCGTTTGTTGGCCGCTCGCGTACTGGTCGAGCAGCGCCTGTTTCTGATCGGCGCGGTCCAACTGCCAAAAACCCAGCCGAACGAACAACGCCAGGCCGAGCAGGGTCAGGCCGATGCCGAGTAGGCTGGGCCGAAACGTCCGGCCGCCCGTCGGGGATGTCTCAGTAGCAGTCACGATATACTGATCGCGATCCGCCACCGCGGATCGGGAGGTCCCATGGTCAAAATCGTCATCATTGCCGGGCTGATCGCCATTGTGCTCAGTCTCGCCTCCGGCCTGTTCTTCCTGGTCTACGACAAGGGTGAGTCGAAGAAGATGGTCAACGCACTGTCGGTCCGCGTCGGGCTGTCGGTGCTGCTGTTCCTGCTACTGCTGCTGGCGTGGTCGCAGGGGATGATCAAGCCGCACGGCATGTAAAAAAGCCGCCGCGTTCGAGTGAAGCGGCGGCTTTAGTCGAGTCCCGGAGCGCTCATTGCCGAGCGCTCCGTTGCATCGATGTCGGCTTACAGCCAGTACACGAACACGAACAGGCCGAGCCACACCACGTCCACGAAGTGCCAGTACCAGGCCACGCCTTCGAATGCGAAGTGATGCGTCGGCGTGAAGTGGCCCTTCAGGCAGCGGAACCACACCACGGCCAGCATGATCGCGCCCATGGTCACGTGGAAGCCGTGGAAGCCGGTCAGCATGAAGAACGTCGAGCCGTAGATGCCCGAGGTCAGCTTCAGGTTGTAGTGCTGATACGCCTCGATGTACTCGTGGCCCTGCAGGTACACGAACAGGAAGCCCAGCGCGATGGTCAGGCCCAGGAAGATGTTCAGCACGGCGCGGTTGCCGGCCTTGATCGCGTGATGCGCGATGGTGATGGTCACGCCCGAGGTCAGCAGGATGGCGGTGTTGATCGCCGGCAGACCGAACGCGGGAATGACGTCGAAGTCGCCGCCTACGTCGCCCGGGCCGTCGGTCGGCCACGCGGCTTCGTAGTTGTCGCCACGGATGATCTTGGTCAGCGCACGCGTGCCTTCGCCGCCCAGCCACGGCACCGAGAAGTTACGTGCGTACCACAGCGCGCCGAAGAACGCCGCGAAGAACATGACTTCGGAGAAGATGAACCACATCATGCCCATGCGGAAAGACTTGTCGACCGCGTCGTTGTAGAAGCGGGCTTCGCTCTCCTTGATCACGGCGCCGAACCAGCCGGCGAACATGAACAACAGAATGCCGAAGCCGACCGTCATCACCCACGGGCCGGCGTTCGAGTGGTTGAGCCACATCGCCGCGCCGCCCACGGTCGTGAACAGAGCGATCGAGCCGATCAGCGGCCACGGGCTGCTGTGTGGGACGTAATATTTGTCGGACGGCGCGTGCGTCGTTGTTGCGTGGGCCATAGCGTTAACGTCTGCCAGTCAGGTTCAAAACGATTCGGTTAAAGGTCAGCTGCTGCTCTTGCCGTCGTACATGGCGTAAGCCAGCGTCAGGCGGTCGATGTTCAGCGGCAGCTTCGGATCCACGATGAAGCGCACCGTGAGCTCTCGCTCCTGCTGCGCGTCGAACGGCTGCGGCGTGAAACAGAAACATTCGGTCTTGTGGAAGTACTTGGTCGCCTGCAGCGGCGCGATGCTGGGAATGGCCTGGGCCACCACCGGCTGAGCACGCAGGTTGCGGGCGTAGAACTTCGCTTCATACAAACGGCCGGGGTGCACTTCGATCGAGCCTTGCGCGGGCCGGAACTCCCAATCGCCGATCTGCGGCGAGTCGGAGACCAGCTCGATGGTGACCACGCGATTCTTGTCTTCCTCCGCGGTGAACGAGCTGGCTTCCACCAGCTTGCTGCGGTCGCCGTAGCCGGTGACGTCGCAAATGACGTTGTAGAGCGGCACCAGAGCAAAGCCGAACGCGAAGCTGCCGGCAGCAAAAATCCACAGCTGCCGGGTCAGCGAGCGATTGGCCTTGTTTTGCTCTGGATCGGTCACGTCACATGCTCATTCACTGGGCTCTCATCACCGCCATGGCGATGAAACCGAAGTAGAACGTCGCGGCGATCAGCAGCAGCCACAGCACGGTGCGCTGGACGCCGCGTTTGCGTTCGGGATCTCGAATCTCGGTAGCCATTACTTCACTTCAGGAGCGGTCTCGAAGCTGTGATACGGCGGCGGCGAGCTCAGCGTCCATTCCAGGCCGTGCGGCCGGCCGCTGTCCCAAACCTTGTCCGTCGCCTTCTCGCCGCCGCGGATGGTGGCGAACACGATGTAGGCGAACAGCAGCTGCGACAGGCCGAAGCCGAACGCGCCGATCGAAGAAATCATGTTCCAGTCCGCGAACTGCGTGGAGTAGTCCGGGATACGACGCGGCATGCCGGCCAGGCCCAGGAAGTGCTGCGGGAAGAACAGCACGTTCACGAAAATGGTCGACAGCCAGAAGTGCGCCTTGGCCAGCTTCATGTTGTACATGTGGCCGGTCCACTTCGGCAGCCAGTAATAAGCAGCGGCCATCAGCGAGAACACCGCGCCCGGCACCAGCACGTAGTGGAAGTGCGCCACCACGAAGTAGGTGTCGTGATACTGGAAGTCCGCCGGCACGATCGCGAGCATCAAACCGGAGAAGCCGCCGATCGTGAACAGGAACAGGAAGGAAATGGCGAACAACATCGGCGGCTCGAAGCTGATGGAGCCTTTGAACATCGTCGCCGTCCAGTTGAACACCTTCACGCCGGTCGGCACCGCGATCAGCATGGTCGCGAGCATGAAGAACATCTGACCTGCCAGCGGCATGCCCACCGTGAACATGTGGTGCGCCCACACGATGAACGACAGGAAGGCGATCGAGGCGGTCGCGTACACCATCGCGTCATAGCCGAACAACGGCTTGCGCGAGAACGTCGGGATGATCTCCGAGACGATGCCGAAGGCCGGCAGGATCATGATGTACACCTCGGGGTGACCGAAGAACCAGAAGATGTGCTGGAACATCACCGGGTCGCCACCGCCGGCCGCCTCGAAGAACGTCGTGCCGAAGTAGTGGTCGGTCAGCAGCATGGTCACGGCGCCCGCGAGCACCGGCATCACGGCGATCAGCAGGTACGCGGTGATCAGCCAGGTCCACACGAAGATCGGCATCTTCAGCAGCGACATGCCAGGCGCGCGCATGTTCATGATCGTCACGATCACGTTGATGGCGCCCATGATCGACGACGCGCCCATCAAGTGCACGGCGAAGATCAGCATCGGGAAGCCGTCGCCCAGCTGCTGGGACAGCGGCGGATACATGGTCCAGCCGCCGGCCGGGCCACCGCCCGGAACGAACAACGTGCCGAGCAGCATGGTGAACGCGAACGGCAGGATCCAGAAGCTGAAGTTGTTCATGCGGGGCAGCGCCATGTCCGGCGCGCCGACCTGCAGCGGGATCATCCAGTTCGCCAGACCGACGAACGCCGGCATGACCGCGCCGAAGATCATGATCAGCGCGTGCATGGTGGTCATCTGATTGAAGAACATCGGATCGACCAGCTGCATGCCCGGCTGGAACAGTTCGGCGCGAATCACCAATGCCATGGCGCCGCCGATGAAGAACATCAGCAGGCTGAACAGCATGTACATCGTGCCGATGTCTTTGTGATTGGTCGCGAACAGCCAGCGACCGATGCCCTTGGCCGGGCCGTGGTCGTCGTGATGATCGTGAGCGCCGGCGTGATCGTGAGCGTGTGCGTTTGCCATGGTCTATTACTCCGCGGCAGCAGCCGTCGCCGGCGCTGCATTCTCAACCGTCTGAGCCGAAGCCGCCGCTGGGGCGGGCGCGGCTTGTTCGCCGCCCTTCTGCTGCGCGAGCCAGCTGTCGTACTCGGCCTGAGGCAGCACGTTCACGACCACCGGCATGAAGCCATGGTCGCGACCGCACAGCTCGGCGCACTGGCCACGATAGGTTCCCGGCTCATCGGCGCGGAACCACAGTTCGTTCACGAAGCCCGGGATGGCGTCCTTCTTCATGCCGAAGGCCGGCACCCACCAAGCGTGGATCACGTCGTTCGAAGTGAGCAGCACGCGCACTTTCGCGCCAACCGGCACCACCAGCGGGTTGTCCACTTCGAGCAGATAATTCTTGACGGTGGTCGGATCGACGCCCGAGCCGGTCTGGCGGGCAGCGTCGCTGTCGCGGGCCAGGGTGGAGAAGAACTTCACGTTCTGATCGAGGTACTCGTACTCCCACTTCCACTGATAGCCGGTGACCTTCACGGTCATGTCCGAATCGCGGGTGTCCTCGATCTTCACCAGCGTGGCGGCGGCGGGGATGGCCATGCCGACCAGGATCGCGACCGGGATGATGGTCCAGACGATCTCGGCCTTGGTGCTGTGGTCGAAGTTGGCCGGCACCGCGCCCTGCGAGTGGCGGAACTTCACGATGGAATAAATCATCATGCCGAACACCGCGACGGCGATCAGCACGCAGATCCAGAAGATCAGCATGTGCAGGCCATGGATGTCGCGACTCAACTCGGTCACGCCGACTGGCATGTTGAGTTCCCACGCCGCCAGCGCCGCCCCGGTGGGCAGTAACGCTGCCCCCAACAACCCGGCGGCATATTTCACGATCTTCATTGGCCCTAATGCTCCCAAGTGCTTCGTTCTGCCCACGTCCCACCCCCAGTGCTCCTGCACCTCGAGAAGGCACGCGAAGTCATGCGTGGCCGAGCGTCCACATACGCCCGCAGTTCAACGCCGCGCTAACTCATAGCGCGGGCGTTTCGTTCATATTCCCCACCAGCTGCTTTAGACGAACCGCGAGGCTGCGGCGCTCGTCCTCTGTGAGAAACCTGCCCACCTCGCGGGCGCGACCGCTCGACTCCAAGATGAGTCGGCTGGGATGTAGCGCCGCCGGCGGGGCGTGGAGTGTAACCCTCGACCAATGTCTAGGAAATACCGATGACTGCACACCACGGCGGTCCCAGTGTCTGATGATCACCGAGTCCTGGGTCACCGTGATGGTTTCCCGCTCCAGCCCTGAACGCATGGAGGCGCGGACCGCCCAGGTCAGCAACCCGATTTCCAGACCGGCGAAGGGCAGGACCGGCCAGAATCCCTGGACAGTAAACATAAGAGCGACGGCCACGGTGGGCGCGGCCACGGAGGCTATGAATATGCGTGCGGTCTTGGGAGTGAGCGACCGGTGCGGCATCAGCTCGAGCACGCGCTCGACCGGGCGGGCCCCTGGGCCGGAGTCCGGGGTCGGGCGAGGCGGCGGCAGATCGGCCCGAGCGTTCATCGTGTAGATACTGTTGTCGGAGGACTGTATTTTCGTTTGCGGACTTACCGGTCGATTTCTAAAAAGTTAACGTTTCGTTCGGGTCAAGATGCTCACGGGCACCCGCACTTCGTCGCCGGCGCGACGCTGGGGACGCAGCTCGGTCGCCCAGGCATGACCGTAGACCACTTCCACCGAGACCGGTAGTGCGCCCTCTCCGGACACCTTCCGGAGCGCCTCTCGCAAGGACGCCAGATGACCCTTCGGGGTCAGCGCGCGTGATCTTCCATAGGCCAGGTTGGTGGATCCGGTCGCGGCCAGCTCAGTCATCAACGCGTCGAGATGGGGGTAAGTTACCGTCAGTCGCTCGGTGTCCATGACCGGCTCGGCGAGCCCCGCGCGGACCAGTGCATCCCCTAAGTCGTGCATGTCGATGAAGCGGTGGACATGGGGATGTGGGTCGATTTTGCGCCAGCCTTCGCGCAATTCGCGCAAAGTGTCCGGGCCGAGGGTGGCGAAAGTCAGCAGCCCGCCCGGCTGCAGGACCCGGCGAATCTCCTGAAACACGGCGTCGGGATCGTGGCACCACTCCAGCATGAGGTTGCTGAAGACCAGCTGCGCGCTGGAGTCTTTGAACGGCAGCCGATGCGCGTCGGCTGCCACGCGATGAAATCGCTTCAGCCAGCTTTGACGTCGATTCGCTTCGACGAGCATGCCCGGCGCGATGTCGAGCGCGATGACTTCCGCGGTCTTGTAGCGATGCTTGAGCGCCTTGCTCGCATGCCCCGTGCCCGCGCCGAGGTCGAGCACGACCTTCGGCTGCAACTTTACGAGGTCGAGCCGCTCCAGCAGGCGATTGCGTATCTCAGTCGGGACCGCGGCCGCGTCATCGTAGCCGCGCGCCGCGCGATCGAACTGTCGACGTACGCGGGCGGGATCAAGGTTAAACTCATCGGGCATGGCCCGAGGAATCTTACCCGCTAACGGCGAGTTGCTCGTCCTCTAAACGGCGTGAGCACGTTGGCGCAGACTGCTGGGCCAGTGGCTCGGCGGTGATGCCGAGTTTGGCGAACAGCTTGCGGTCCTGATCCTCTTCCGGATTTTCGGTCGTCAGCAGCTTGTCGCCGTAGAAGATCGAGTTCGCGCCGGCGAGGAAGCACAGCGCTTGCGTCTCATCACTCATGCCCGAACGGCCCGCCGACAAACGGACGTGCGCCTTGGGCATGAGCAAGCGGGCGACGGCGATGACGCGAACGAAATCCAGCGGATCGGGCTTCTCCGCGCCGTAGAGCGGGGTGCCTTCGACCTGCATCAGCTGATTGATCGGCACGCTGTCCGGATGTTGCGGCAGGGTCGCCAACGTATGTAACAGCTCGGCGCGATCCTGCTCCTTCTCGCCCAGGCCGAGAATGCCGCCACAACACACATTGATGCCCGCATTGCGAACAGCCTCGAGCGTGTCGAGACGATCCTGATACGTGCGCGTGGTGATCACCTTTTTATAGTGAGACTCGGATGTGTCGAGGTTGTGATTGTAGTAATCCAGCCCCGCGTCCTTGAGCTGATGCGCCTGTTCCGGCGTCAGCATGCCCAGCGTCACGCACGTCTCCATGCCCATCGCCCGCACGCCCTTGATCATCTCGACGATCTGCGCAAGTTGCTTCGGCTTCGGGCTGCGATAAGCCGCGCCCATGCAGAACCGGGTCGCGCCATTGGCCTTGGCCGCGCGCGCCTTCTCCATGACGTCGTCCAGGTCCATCAACGGCTCGGACTTCAGCCCCGTCTCGAAGCGAATGCTCTGCGAGCAATAAGAACAATCTTCCGGGCAGGCGCCCGTCTTGATCGACAGCAGCGTGCTGACCTGCACCTGGTTCGGCTCGAAGTACAGCCGATGCACCCGCTGCGCGTGATAAATGAGGTCCGAGAACGGCAGCGCGAACAGCTCGCGCACTTCCTCCAATGACCAATCGGTGCGCACGGCGCCCAGGCGATCCACCAGGGTAGCGCTGCGAACGGCTTCGGAACGGGTCATATCCACGACAAACCTCGAATTAATCGGTGCTGCGGCCGGCTCGCCGAGCTCCATGCTCGCGGTCCGCCGCCCCGCGGGGACGATGGGGCGGAAGTATTCGCGGCGGTCGGGAAGCCTGTCAACCGATGTTCGGAAGTGGAGTCGACATTCTTGCAAGACTGGCCGGTGCGGCAGGTCGGTGGATCTGGCCGGCTCGCTGCGCGCTTTGCGGTCAATCTGGCCAGGAAGATGTGGATTTATGCGCGGGCTGCGAGGGCGATCTCCCTGTTAACGATAGCGTCTGTGAGCACTGTGCCGAGCCGCTACCGCGCGAGCTGTCCAAACCGGCCCTTTGCGGACGATGTCTCACGCACCCGCCTGTATTCGACGCCTGCGTCGCGCCGTTTCGTTATGGCTTTCCAGTGGACCGCATGATTCAGGGATTGAAGTACCGGGGCGATCTCGCGTACGGCCGCATTCTTGGGCAGTTGTTGGCGCGCCATCTTGCGACTCGCCACACACGACCCGACGTGGTCATTCCGGTGCCGCTGGCGTCGATGCGGTATCGAGAGCGAGGTTTCAATCAAGCTCGCGAGTTGGCGCGACCCGTTTGCAAATTGCTCGATCTCACTTTGCGCAGCGATCTTGTGATTCGTCATCGCGAGACGCGCGAGCAAGCGGCCTTGGATCGAAACGAGCGCCTGACGAATACTCAGCGCGCCTTCTCGTTGGTCGCGCCGCTGCTGGCGCGCCATGTTGCTATCGTCGATGACGTTGTGACGACCGGCAGCACCGCGAATGAAATGGCCAAAGTGCTTCGGGCGGCGGGCGCGGAATGGATCGAAGTGTGGGCGGTGGCTCGGGCCGAACGGAAATAGCCGTGTTATTGGCTCACGTTCTATCTAAACGTGTATTCAAGCAGGATGCCGATGAACACCGACATGCCGAAATAGTTGTTATTCAGGAAGGCGCGGAAACATTTATCGGGCTTGCGCTCGCGAATCAGCAGCTGCTGATACAAAGCAAACATCGATGCGAAGGCGAGGCCGAGTCCGTACCACAGGCCCAGCTCCTTCTCGTGTCCGATCAGCCACAACGCCAGCACCGTCAACAGTTGCATGATGCCGATGATGAACCGGTCGGCGTCGCCGAACAGAATGGCGCTGGAGCGGATGCCGAGTTTCTTGTCGTCCTCGCGGTCGACCATTGCGTACATCGTGTCGTAAGCCACAGTCCACGCGACGCCCGCGAGAAACATCACGATCGCGATGCGCGACACGGCGCCGGTCTGAGCGGCGAACGCCATCGGCACCGACCAGGTGAACGCGATGCCCAGATAGGCTTGTGGCATCGGGAAGAAACGTTTGAAAAACGGATAAGTGACGACCAGGGCGCCGCCAACCAGCGTCAGCATCTGCGCCAGCTCATTCAGCGTCAGCGCGAGACCGAGCGCGATCAATCCCAGGCCGGCGCAGATCGCTACGGCTTCCAGTGGATCAACCGCGCCAGTGACCAACGGCCGGTCCTTCGTGCGCTTCACATGGCCGTCGAAATTTCGATCCGCGAAATCGTTGATCGCGCAGCCGGCCGATCGCGTCAGCACCGTGCCGAGCACGAAGACGATGAACACGTGCGGGTCGGGGCGACCCGATGACGATATCCAGAGGGCCCATAGTACCGGCCACAACAACAACCAAATACCAATCGGCTTATTCAGGCGCGTCAGCGCGGCATACGCGCTCAGCTTCGCCCCTGCGCCCGGCAGGATTTCCGTAACGAAGGCCGTCGCCGTGATCTTGTGACCCAACCATCGCAGGCGTTCCTTGATGGACTTCAGCGGCTTGCTCGGTTGACTGATCTCGATATCCGGCGCGCCCACTGGCTTCGCCGCCGCCATGGTCACCGTCTTCACGTACTCGCCTTGCGCCGGCATCGCCGCCTTCGGCGGTTCGGCGCGCGGCGGAGAATTCACACTCGGAGATGAATGCGCTGTCGCCGGCTTCTCCGCGTCGCTTCTCACGGCCGACGCCGCAACCGGCGTCGCCGCCGAATGCTTGCTAGTGTCGTGATGCGCCGGCATTGCCGCGGCACCCCATACCGTCGGCTCAATTCTCGGTGGCCTCGTGACAGGAGCCGATGTCTTCGTGCTCTCGTAATGCGCCGGTGTAGTCGCCGTCTTCGGCGTCTCGTGATGGACCGACGCCGTAGACGCAGTCGGTGCTTTCGCCACCTCGACCCGCGGAGGCGCGATAGGAGGAGATGAAGTTTTTTCGGTCTGGTGATGCGCCGGCGTGGTCGTAGCCGCTGCCGACTCGGCCTTCTCGCTTTGAGTTGGCGCGACTGGCGTCGCTGACGCTTTCGCCGGTTCGCTGTGCTGCGGCTGCGACGATTTTACATTCGGCGTTTCTGCGGAAACGTCCGGGCGCCGTGTCGTCACGGGCGCTGATGTTTTCTCCGTCTCCTGATGTGCTGGCGGCGGCGCCGCGGGCGGCATCACGTGTAGCGGTTGCGTCTTATCTGGGTTGTGACTGTTCGGTGTGGGCGCAGGGGCGACAGCCGGCGCGTTCAGCAAATCCATCTGCGCCGCAGACGACTTCGAGCCCGGAGCAGCCTTGTCCGACGCAGGAGCAGGCCCGGGCGCCGACGGCGCAGCCGGCATCGCAGCCACGGGCTGCGTTTTGTCGGGGTTGTGCGCTTTTTCTGGGTCTGTCACGAATGTAACCGTCTACACCTTGCCGAACCGCTCACCCTGGCCGATCCACCGCCGCAGCAGCGGCGCAATGTTGGCCTCATTTTCCTCGAGCATCAATTCCGCCACTTCCTGAATTTTCGGCAGCAGTTCGGCGTCCCGCACCAGATCCGCGACTCGCATCTGCATCAGGCCGGTCTGCTTGGTGCCGAGCAGCTCGCCGGGCCCGCGAAGCTCCAGGTCCCGGCGCGAGATCTCGAACCCATCGTTGGTGGCCCGCATGACAGACAATCGCTCACGCGCCACCTCGCTGAGCGGCGTTCTATACAGCAACACGCAAGTGCTCTCGGCCGCGCCGCGGCCGACGCGGCCGCGAAGCTGGTGGAGCTGGGCGAGGCCCATGCGCTCGGCATTTTCGATCACCATCAAACTCGCGTTCGGCACGTCCACGCCCACTTCGATGACCGTGGTCGCGACCAGCAAATCGATCGCGCCCTCCTTGAACCGCGTCATCACCGCATCTTTCTCTTTGGGCGACATCCGCCCATGGACCAGCCCGACCTTCAACTCCTGCAAGGCTTCAGCCAGTGCCGACGCCGTTTCTTCCGCCGCCTGCGCTTCGAGTTGATCGGACTCTTCGACCAGCGGGCACACCCAATACGCCTGCCTTTTCTGTTTGCACGCGTCCCGAATCCGAAGCACGACTTCGTCACGGCGATTTTCCGGCAGCGCCACCGTCTTCACCGGCGTGCGACCGGGCGGCAGCTCGTCGATCACCGATACATCGAGGTCGGCATAAGCGGTCATCGCCAAGGTTCGCGGAATCGGCGTCGCCGTCATGATCAGCTGATGCGGATAGCGCCCCGCAGCCAGACCTTTTTCACGAAGTAATAATCGTTGGTGGACGCCAAACCGATGCTGCTCGTCGACGATCACCAGGCCCAGCCGCCGAAATTCCACTTCCTGTTGAAACAAGGCATGCGTACCGATCGCAATCTTGGCCTCGCCCGATGCGAGATCCGCGAGCGAACGAGTGCGCGCCGCCGCCGTCCGCTTGCCCGTAATCAGCGCTGGATACAACTCGAGAGGAGCCAGCCAGTTGGTGAAATTCCGCGCATGTTGCTCGGCGAGCAATTCGGTCGGCGCCATCACCGCGACTTGAAAGCCCGATTCCACCGCCCGCAACGCCGCCAGCGCCGCGACCAGCGTTTTCCCGCAGCCCACGTCGCCCTGAACGAGACGAAGCATCGGGCTCGACTGCGAGAGATCCCGCTCGATGTCACGCCACGCCCGCGTCTGCGCGCCGGTGGGTTTGAATGGCAGTGTTTGCAGGAAACGATCGATCAGCGGCTCGTTCACCGTGAACTGCCAGCCCGGATCGCGCTGAATCTCACGTCGCAACAGACGCAGACTCAACTGATGAGCGAGCAGCTCTTCGAACGCGAGCCGGCGCTGCATCGGATGCTGACCGGCTGCGAGCAATTCCAAATCCGCATCCGGTGGCGGACGATGAACATACTGAAGCGCATCACGCAGGGGTGGCAGTTGCAGCTGAGCTAGCACCGCCGGCGGAATCCAATCCTGCACGACTCGATTGGCGAACTCGCGCAAGGCCATCGCCGTGAGCTGTCGCAAACGTCCCTGCTGCACGCCTTCGGTCAGCGGGTAAATTGGCGTGAGCACTTCCTCATTCGCCGCCGGCATGTCGCTCGCGACACGCTTATATTCCGGATGCACGATCTCCAGCCCGCTCGGGCCGCGACGAATCTCGCCATAGCATCGCAGTCGCGTGCCGCGACTCATTTGCTCGTGCTGAGAGTTGCTGAAATGGAAGAAGCGCAACGTCAGCCAGCCCGAGCCATCGCCTATCCGACACAACAGCTGCCGACGCCCGCGGAAGGCAATCTCCGCGAGCTGCACTTCACCTTCGACGACGGCCCGATCGCCGTGGCGCAATGAACCGATAGGAATGACCTGCGTACGGTCTTCGTACCGCAACGGCAACAGGAACAGCAGATCCTGAATGGTGGTGATGCCCAGCTTCGCCAACTTGCCAGCCAGCGCATCGCCGACACCACGCAGCGACGTGACCGGACGGATCTCCGGCGATTCGGCGGCCGCGGGCTTGGCAGCTCCGGGCCGCGGTCGGCTAATTGGGGGCGAAGGGTTCATCCATGACAAGTGTACGGCACGGCGGCCGCGATCAATCCAGCTCGACGATGCAATCGATCTCGACGTTCGCGTTCTTCGGCAACGCCGACACCTGCACCGTCACGCGCGAGGGGTAAGGCTCGCTGAAGTATTCGGCCATGATCTTGTTCAACGTCGGGAAGATGCCGAAGTCGAGAATGAACACAGTGGCGCGAGTGACCTGAGAGAAGTTACCGCCGGCCGCAGTGACGATGGCCTTGAGATTGTCGAACACGCGGCGGATCTCGACTTCGATCGAGCTCTGCTGCATCTCGCCGGTGGCGGGATCGAGGGCGATCTGGCCGGACACGTAGACGGTCTTGCCGACCTTCACGGCCTGGGAATAAGTGCCGATGGCCTTGGGAGCATTCGGAGTGGAAATGACTTCGCGCGCCATGATGATCCAACCGTTGGTGACGAGGAGCGCGGATTTTGCGCGCGTTCGTGCGCAATGACCACCCGGGTCTCCCGCGGGATTCGCCCGGCCGCGCTCCTTGAGTCGCGCAGCCTTTGGGTCAGGCGATCACGCGCGTGACGCGCAACACTTCCGGCATCTTGCGCAGATTCTTGATCGCGTGCGCCAGGTGCTTCCGGTCGCGGACCTGCAGATCGAAGATCAGGGTCGAAGCATCGCCGTCACGCTCGTCGACCGCGACGTGCTCGATGTTGGTCTCCGTGGTGGCGATATTCGACGCGATGGCCGCGAGCACGCCCATGCGATTCGCCACGTCGATGCGCACTTCGACGTTGAAAAGACGATCCACATTCGGCTGCCACGTGACCGTGAGCCACTTGTCCGGCTGCTTGCGATAGTTGCGCAGGTTGCCGCACGCCTCGCGATGGATGACGACCCCGCGGCCGCTCGACAGATACGCCATGATCGGATCGTTCGGAATCGGGAAGCAGCAGCGCGCATAGCTCACGACCATGCCTTCGGTGCCCGCGATCGCGAGCGGTTCGGCTTGCGTGGTGGGCTCCGGGGGCTGGCTGCCGTCCGCGGGCAGCAGGCGGCGCGCGACAAGCGCGGCGAGGCGTTCGCCGAGGCCGATCTTCTCGAACAGTTCGTCCGGTGTTTTCAGATTGAGCTCCGCGGCCACGGCCTGCAGACGCTCTTCCGGAATCTTCTTCAGCACCAGCGACAGATCCTGCAGCGCCTGACTCAGCATGCGCTTGCCCAGTTCGATCGCCTCGCCCTGTTTCAGTCCCTTCAGGTAGTGACGAATGGCGGCGCGCGCCTTCGCCGTGACAACGAAGTTCACCCATGCCGGATTCGGCGTCGCGCCCTTCGCCGTGATGATCTCCACCGTCTGACCGTTACGCAGCGGCGTACGCAATGGTACGAGCCTGCGATCGACCTTCGCGGCCACGCAGTGATTACCGATATCCGTGTGCACCGAATATGCAAAGTCCACGGCAGTTGCGTTGCGCGGCAAGCGACGGATTTCACCGCGCGGCGTGAACACGTAAACCTTGTCCGGGAACAGGTCGAGCTTGACGCTCTCCATGAATTCCTCGGCGGAGTTGCCGCTGTGGGGCATCTCCATCAAGTGCTGCAGCCACTCGCTTGCGCGATCGCGATACGCGCGACCTGCGTCGTTGGAGTCTTCGCCGGTCTTGTATTGCCAATGCGCGGCGATTCCCGACTCGGCGATGCGATGCATGTCCTCGGTGCGGATTTGCACTTCGATGGGCATGCCGTTCGGACCGAACAGCGTCGTGTGCAGCGACTGGTAGCCGTTGATGCGCGGAATCGCGATGTAGTCCTTGAAGCGTCCCGGCATCGGGCGATATAGCCCGTGCACGAGGCCGAGCACGCGATAGCACGTGTCGATCGTGTCCACGACGATGCGGAATCCGAACATGTCGACGATGGACGTGAGCGGCGCGCGCTTACGACGCATCTTTTGATAGATGCTGTAGAGATGTTTTTCGCGGCCCTCGACGCGGCCTTTCACCTGCGCTTTTTCGAGCGCGTTGCGCAGGTTGTCCGCGATCTTGCCGACGAACTGCTTCTGGTTGCCGCGCGCTTTTTTCAGCGCCTTTTCGATGATGCGATAACGGCCCGGATACAGCGCCTTGAAGCCCAGCTCCTCGAGCTCGGACTTCACCGTGTGAATGCCGAGGCGATTCGCGATAGGCGCGTAAATCTCTAGCGTCTCGCGCGCGACGGTGCGCCGTTTCGCCGGTGGCACCGAGCCGAGCGTTCGCATGTTGTGCGTGCGGTCCGCGAGCTTGACCATGATCACGCGAATGTCGCGGACCATGGCGAGCAGCATCTTGCGGAAGCTCTCGGCCTGCGCTTCTGCCCGCGAGCGGAACTGGATGTGATCGAGCTTCGAGACACCGTCGACGAGCTCCGCGACATCGGCGCCGAAGCGCTCCGCGATGTCGTCCTTGGCCGTCGGCGTGTCCTCGATTACGTCGTGCAGGATCGCGGCGACGATGGTCGGCGCGTCCATGTGCAGATCGGCGAGGATGTGAGCAACAGCGACCGGATGCGCGATGTAAGGCTCACCGCTCAGGCGCTTCTGGCCCTCGTGGGCCTCGGCGCCGAATTCGTAAGCATCGCGGATCCGGTCGACCTGGGCGGGTGGCAGGTAGGTCTCCAGCTTATTGAGCAGCTGGTTGACCCCTATCGAGCGTCTTCCGGTAGGTAACAGGTTGAGAATGGAAGACGCGTAGTCCATAAGCTGAAGCTGGGGACTTTAAAGCGCGACTCAATCTCCGAGGCCGAGGTGAGGAGCACGCAGCTCGCCGGACATACCGGGGATCTCGGGCTCCTGCATCAGCTCGGGTTGCGGACGCTCGGCTTCCTCGAGGATCTCGGGGCCGATGTGCCCGGCGGCGATTTCGCGCAGAGCGACCACCGTCGGCTTGTCGTTTTCCCACTCCACCGTCGCCTCGGCGCCGTTGGCCAGCTTGCGGGCGCGCTTGGCGGCCACCAGCACCAGCTGGAACAGGTTGGGGATGTTGTGGAGGGAGTCTTCAACCGTGATACGGGCCATGAATACCTCGAACAAAGCGAAATCGGGGGATTGGCTGGGCAGTATACCTGAGGAAGTGCCGCAGCCAGTCACTTCAGGTACCATACCGCGCCCCGCCGGCCGGGGTACCTCAGGTTTTCTGGCAATACTGCGCCGGTAATAAGCGGAGAGAGTGGGTTATGACGTTTCGATTGGGCCCGGTGACGGTCTTCGGTCTGGGCTTGCTGGCCGCTACGTTCATGTCGACCGCGAGCGCTGCGGATGCCGCCAAGGGCAAGATTCTGGCTTACACCTGCCATGGCTGCCACGGCGTGCCGGACTACAAGAACGCCTACCCCAACTACCGCGTGCCCAAGCTGGGCGGCCAGAACGAGGGCTATATCGTCAGTGCGCTGAACGCCTACGCCAATGGCGAGCGTCCGCACCCGACCATGCACGCGCAGGCCGCGACCCTGACTCCGGAAGAGCGCGCTGACATCGCCGCCTTCCTGCATGCCGACGGCGGCATGCAGGCCAAGGAAGTCGTCGGTACGCCGCCGCCGGCCACTCAGACCTGCGTGGCCTGCCATGGCGCCGACGGCGCCAAGACCGTCGCGCCGGATTATCCGAAGCTCGCCGGCCAGCCCGCCGATTACATCGTGCACGCGCTCAAGGATTACAAGAGCGGCAAGCGCAAGAACCCGATCATGGCCGGCATCATCAGCGGCGTGGACGAGAAGGACTTCGAAGCCCTCGCGGAATTCTTCTCGCGTCAGCAGGCGCTGTGCACCACCGACCAGGTCCAGAAGCACGGCAAGTGCGCGACCGAGTAATCGGCGCACCCGTCTCGAATCGTTAGCGCAAGCGCGCGGGAGCAGTCTGCAGTGGAGAGCTTTCGCGCGTTTCGCATTCATCAGGAAGGCGGCAAGATCGTCTCGCGTTTCGAGACGATTCCACTCGACGCGCTCAATGCCGGCGAGGTGGTGGTCAAAGTCCGCTACTCCACCATCAACTACAAGGATGCGCTCGCCGCGACCGGCGCCGGCAAGATCCTGCGGCGTTATCCACTGGTCGGCGGCATCGATCTGTCAGGCGAGGTGGTGTCGAGCGCCGATCCGCAATTTCAGCCCGGCCAGAAAGTTTTGGTCACCGGCAGCGGCCTGTCCGAGACGCACGACGGCGGTTACGCCGAATACGCGCGCTTGAAGAGCGATGCAGTCGTGCCGATTCCCGCGGGGCTCGATGAATTCCAAGCCATGGCCATCGGCACCGCCGGTTACACCGCTGCGCTCGCCGTGCATCGCATGGAACAGAACGGGCAACAGCCGGACGCAGGCGAGATCGTCGTCACGGGCGCGACTGGCGGCGTCGGCAGCATCGCCATCGACATACTGGCCTCGCGCGGTTACCGCGTCGTCGCCGTGACTGGCAAGAAATCCTCCGCCGAATATCTGCAGCGCCTCGGCGCTACGCGCGTGCTGCTGCGAGATGAGATCAACACTGGCTCGCGTCCGATGGAAGAAGCGCAATTCGCCGGCGCCATCGACAACGTCGGCGGCGAGCTGCTCACCTGGCTGACGCGAACGGTTGGCTTCTTCGGCAACATCGCCAGCATCGGGCTGGCCGCGAGCCCGGAGCTGAAGACCACGGTGATGCCGTTCATTTTGCGCGGCGTGAGTCTCTTAGGCGTGAACTCTGTATACACACCGCGCGCGTTGCGCCTCGCAGTGTGGCAACGGCTCGCCAACGATCTGAAACCGCGACATCTGGACAGCATCGTCACGCGCACGCTCGCGTTCGAGCAGCTGCCGTCGGCGTTCGACGATTATTTGAAGGCGGGTGTCACTGGCCGCACCGTCGTGCGCATCGCGGGTTGAGCCCTACTCATGTCCGATCAGACTCTCATTGCCGGTGCGGCTCAACTGGGTATCGAGCTAAGCGAGCCGCAGGCCGCGCAGCTGATTCGCCTGCTGGACGAGCTGGACGACTGGAATCAGCGCATGAATCTCACGGCGATCCGCGAGCGTAGCGCTCAGATCACCAAGCATCTGCTGGATAGCCTGTCGGTGCAGCCCTTTCTGCACGGAGATCGAGTGCTCGACGTGGGCACCGGCGCGGGTTTTCCCGGCTTGCCGCTGGCGATCGTCAATCCGACGCGGCATTTCACGCTGCTGGACTCGACCGCCAAGAAACTCAAGTTCATAGATCATGTCGCCGGGTTGCTGGAGTTGCCCAACGTGCAAACGGTGCATACTCGCGCGGAAAATTTCCGCCCGGCGCAGCGATTCGATATCGTGCTGTCGCGAGCGGTCGGTCCGGTAGAGCAATTCGTCAAATGGGCCGGTCATTTATGTGTCGGTGGCGGGCGACTGCTGGCGATGAAGGGGCGCGACCCCGCGGGCGAGCTCGAAAAGCTGCCCAGTGGCTGGAAACTCGCGGCGGTCCATCGACTTAACGTGCCCGCTCTGGACGAAGAGCGGCATCTTGTGGAAATCTGCCGCAGCCACGACCGGCTTGACGCCGTCTGAAGTGGCCCTCGCCCGCTCGATAATGCTTAATTGAGTTTGCAGATTCAGCGTTGCGCCGATTGCCCGACTCACTAACGGACTGGTCCCATTCATTAATTCCATGCATCGCATTCTCGCCATCACCAACCAGAAAGGCGGCGTCGGCAAGACCACGACGAGCGTCAATCTGGCTGCCTCGCTGGCGGCGACCAAGCGGCGCGTGCTGCTGATCGACATCGATCCGCAGGGCAACGCGACCATGGGTTGCGGCATCGACAAGCGCACCGTGGAGCGATCAACCACGGACGTGCTGCTCGGTGACAGTGACGCGGCCACGGCGCTTCGCGGCGTTGATTACGCGGATTTCAAAGTGATGCCCGCGAACCAGGACCTCGTGGCCGCGGACGTCGAGATGATGGGCAAGCCGGGATGCGAGTCGCGCCTGCGGGATGCGCTGCAGCCGGTGCTCGAACAATTCGACATAGTGCTGATCGATTGCCCGCCGGCGTTGAATATGCTGACAGTGAACGCGCTGGTGGCCGCCGAAGGCGTGCTGATCCCGATGCAATGTGAGTATTACGCGCTCGAGGGGTTAACGGCGTTGATCAACACGATCGAACAGATCAAGGCCGGGCCCAACCCGAAGCTGGAGATCGGCGGCATCCTGCGCACCATGTTCGACCCGCGCAACAATCTCGCCAACGAAGTCTCGGCGCAGTTGATCGAGCACTTCGGCGACAAGGTGTTCCGCTCCATCATTCCGCGCAACGTGCGGCTGGCGGAGGCCCCGAGCTTCGGCAAGCCGGCGTTGCATTACGATAAAGAATCGCGCGGCGCGCTCGCTTACCTGGCGCTGGCCGGGGAAATGATTCGCCGGGAGGAAGAAACATTCAACATGGCGCCTCCCGCCGCCGATGCGGTCGCGTCATAAGTTGATCGATCAGGGCTGAGCCGGGACATGACCCCACAATGAACCCATGACAACCATGGCGAATAAACGACCCTCTCTTAGCCGGGGGCTGGGCGCGCTGCTCGGCCAGCCTGCCGCGGCCGCTTCTCCCGCCGCCGCTGCCGTGGTGACGGCTTTGCGCCCGGCCGACGAAGAGTTGCGCAAGCTGCCCGTGGACTTGTTACAGCGGGGCAAATATCAGCCCCGCATCGATCTGCGTCAGGAAACATTGCAGGAGCTGGCGGACTCGATCAAAGCGCAGGGCGTGGTGCAGCCCATCGTCGTGCGTCCGATCGGCGGCGAGCCCGGCGAGAACGGTCAAGCCGAGCAGCGTTACGAGATCATCGCCGGCGAGCGTCGCTGGCGCGCGGCCCAAATCGCCGGGCTGCATGAGATTCCCGCAGTCATTCGCCGGGTGCCCGATGAAGCCGCCATCGCGATGGCGCTCATCGAAAACATTCAGCGCGAGAATCTCAATCCGCTGGAAGAAGCGCGCGCCCTGCAGCGCTTGATAACAGAATTCGAGATGACGCATGCCACGGCCGCGGAAGCAGTGGGCCGTTCGCGTGCTGCCGTCTCCAACTTGTTGCGCTTGCTCGATCTGGGCGAAGACGCGAGCCGGCTGGTCGAGCATCGCGAGCTCGACATGGGCCACGCGCGCGCCTTGCTCGGCATCGAGAACAAACGTCAGCAGGCGGAAGTCGCGGCGCAGGTCGCGCAACAGAAATTGTCGGTGCGTGACACCGAGGCGCTGGTGAAGCGGCTCGCGTCACAACCATCGGCGGGCTCGCAGCAGGCCGCGCCTCGTGTCGACCCCAACATCCGCAAGCTGGAAGCGGAGTTGAGCGAAAAACTCGGAGCCAAGGTGCAGTTCCAGCACGCTTCGTCCGGCAAGGGCAAGCTGGTGATCAGTTATCATACGCTGGAAGAGCTCGACGGCATCCTCGAGCACATCCGTTAAACCGGCGTCGACAACCGTCACGCCACGCCCATCAGCAATACCAGGTAAGGTTCATGATTCGGCGCTCCAGGGAAGTTTTCACACGGGAGGTCCGTTCAAAATGCGAACGGCTCCAGTGCTGATTGGCCGAGCGCTGCGCACTGCGATTGATTCGACTCCGTGTGCGTTGCTGCTGACTCTGCTCGCACTATTTCATTGCTCCGCGCACGCCGCGCTAGTCATCGACGGACACATCGACGAAGCGGAGTGGCAGGACGCCATCAGCTGCGATGACTGGCGGCGCACGTTGCCATTCGCGCGCGATCAGCCCCGCTATGGCAACGAGCTGCACATCCTGTCCACGGAGGGCGGGCTGGCGGCGGCGTTCATCATCGATCAGCCGCCCAGCGAACGTCGTATCAAACCCCGCACGCCGCGCGATTCGGAACGTTTGATCGGCGACACCGTCTCGCTGATGGTCGACTTCGACGCCAACGCGCAGATCGGTTACGAATTCACCGTCGGCCTGGGCGGCGGCATTCGCGACGGGCTCATCACCAACCAGAACAAATTCGACCGCGACTGGGACGCCGCCTGGCAACACGCCGTCCACGAGACCGAGCAGCAATGGTTCGTCGAGCTGTTCATTCCCTGGTCGAGCATCAGCATGCGCGAGTCTGGCGAGGAGAAGCGAACGATCGCCGTGTACGGCACGCGTTATCTGTTCGAGCGCGGCGAGCGTTACGCTTGCCCGGGCATCACCAGCGACGCGGCAGTGTTTCTTTCCGACTTCCGTCGCATGCAGATCTCACGGCACGCCGCTGCCGCCAGTTTCGACTTCGTTCCGTACGGCACGGCGATTTCCGATTTCGTGGACGAGCACACGCGCTTCAAAGCCGGCGCCGACATCAACTGGAAGGCGTCGCCGAATCTGTGGCTGTCGGCCACCTTGAATCCCGACTTCGGCCAGGTGGAGAGCGACGAGCTGGTGGTGGATTTCTCGGCCATCGAGGTCGTGTTCACCGACAAGCGGCCGTTCTTCACCGAGAACCAGGGCATTTTCGATCTGCGCACGCCGACCAACGGGCAGCTCGTTTACACGCGGCGCATCGGCTCGGCGGTGGACGATGGCAGCGCGGCGTCTTCCGATATCGACGCGGCATTGAAACTCACCGGCACGGCGGGCTCGTTCGTGTATGGCGGTTTCGTCGCGCAGGAAGACGATTATGAGAACGGCGCAGGACGCTTGTTCGCAGCCACTCGCGTGGCGCTGCCCATGGAGCGCGCTCGCGTGGGCTACTTGGGAACCTGGACCGACCGTCCGTTTCTGGATCGCGACGCCCTGGTGAATGCCGTCGACTACGAGCTCTCGCCGAGCGCCGACTGGCGCATCAGCGGCCAGGTCATTCGTTCCGATATCGGCACAAGCGGCCTGAACCTCATGATGAGCGACGACGAATCCCGTGGGACGTCGCCCGCGCGATACGAGATCGATACGCATGGTTACGAGTCCTGGCTGCAGGCGGATTTCAATCGCAGCTCGCCGCTGATGCATACGTTGAAACTGCTGTACATCGACGACGACTTCGACCTGAACGACCTCGGCTACATGGAGCGCAACGCGCTCAAGCAGGTCGAGTGGGAAACGAATCATCGTGTCGCCAGTACCGGCGGCCGACGCGTCAACGGCGAAACGCGGCGCCTTTACACGTTTTATCGTGAGAACACCGACGGTCAGCGTTTGCAATCGCGCTTCTCGCTGTCGCGCGATGTGAGTTATGCGAGCGCGTGGACGGCGTTCCAGGAGTTGCGCTACGTCACCAGCGGCGTGGACGATTTGATCTCTCGCGGCAACGGCCCGGTGCGCATCGAGGATCGTCTCTCCGCGTACATGGACGTCACCACGCCGCGTTATGGCGACTGGCAATTCACATTGGGCTCGTACGTCTTCCAGCAGGGCGTCGAGCAATACTCCGGCTGGCTGCAGTTCGTGGCGGCCTGGTATCCCACCGAAAAGTTGACCTTCCGGCTGGATCTGTTGCCGCAGTACTCCTCCGACTGGCTGCTGTGGCAGGAGGGAAACCTCTTCGGCTCGTTCCGCGCCGAGCGGCTCGATTACGACTTCCGGCTAGACTGGATTCCCGCGCCGCGCCACGAGCTGCGCGTCAAATGGCAATGGATCGGCATCGACGCGGAACTGCGGCGCGCATATCGGACCGATGTGGCGGGCAACCTGTTACCGGTCAGCGATCCGGTCGCGCCGTTCACGGTCAACAATCTCGGTCTGCAGATCCGTTACCGCTACGAGATGGGACCGATGTCGGAGCTGTTTCTGGTGTACGCGCGTGGCGGCTACCATTTCATCGACGATGACGAGCGCGGCGTGAACGAGCTGTTCCGCCATATGACCGATGTGCGGGACGCGGATCAGTTCCTGATCAAGTTTCGATATAAGTTGTAAAACTGCCATGTCGCCCAGCGTGTCGCCCCTGCCATGTCATCAAGAGTGGCCGGGGTGACCGCCAAAGCTAAGGTCAAGTGACAAATTGTCCCACCGCGCGGCATCACCACAGCCCGAATAGTCATAAGTCACGATCACTCCGGTCCGATCTTCCTTGTAGCACTGCAAAACGCTGCGTATAATTCGCCGCCGTTTCCGGCCGGGCGGTAATCCAATACGTGCCATACACGTCATTAACGTGACTGCGCGCCGCGGCAAGCTCCTGGCGTTGAAATTCGCCTCGATACAGATGGCAAGCACGGGTCTGGCAGCGCTCGTGTTTCTGGTGTCCAGCGGCATGAACGCGGCTCGCTCGGCGCTCGTGGGCGGGTTGATCATCGCGTTGGGGACTCTCGTGTTCGCCTGGCGGTTATTCGCCACGGACTGGCCAGCGGCCAGCGCGGCGCGGGGGTTCTACGCGGGCGAATTGTTGAAGTGGATTTGGGTGGTCGGCGCATTTGCGCTGGCATTGACTCGCGGCGGCATGGAACCGCTGCCCTTGCTGATCGGTCTGGTGGCCAGTCAGTGCGGGTTCTGGGTCGCGATGGGAATCTTCAAGTAAGTCACAGTTTTTTTAGGTGAGGTGGGGTTGATGGCTGAGCATGGTGGTCCGGCGACCATGACCGATTACATCAAGCACCATCTCCATCATTTGGAGAAGCCTGTCGGCGAGGGCAGCTTCTGGGTGCTGCATCTCGACAGCATCTTTTTCAAGCTGCTGTGCGCGGCCGTCTTCCTGTACCTGTTCCTGCGCGTCGCGCGTCGCGCGACCCCGGGCGTGCCCGGCAAATTCCAGTGCTTCATCGAGATGATCGTCGAGTTCGTCGACACCTCGGTGAAAGAGACCTTCCACGGCCGCAGCAAGCTGATCGCGCCGCTGGCGATCACGATTTTCTGCCTCGTGTTCCTGATGAACTTCCTGGACATGATCCCGGTGGACTGGCTGCCGGCGGCTGGCGCGGCGGTGGGCGTTCCTTACCTGCGCGTGGTGCCGACGGCCGACCTCAACACCACCCTGGCGATGTCGCTGACCGTGTTCCTGCTGATTCAGTACTTCGGCGTGAAGCACAAAGGCATCGGCACCTTCTTCGGTGAGATGCTCACCGCGCCGTTCCACGCCCCGAATGTGGTGGGCAAGATCCTGCTGGCTCCGGCCAACCTGCTGTTGCGCCTGATCGAAGAAGCGGTGCGCCCGATTTCGCTGGCGCTGCGTCTGTTCGGCAACATGTACGCCGGCGAGCTGATTTTCATCCTGATCGCCTGCATGACGCTCGGCGCGAGCCTGTCCAGCGGCCTCACTTACGTGATGGCCCCGCTGCAGTTCGTGGCCGGTTTCGTCTGGACCGCGTTCCACGTTCTGATCATCACGCTGCAAGCATTCATCTTCATGATGCTGACCATCGTGTACCTGAGCATGGCCGCCGAGCACCACTGATTCAGTTCGATTGTTCGATTACTAACTAGCTGTTTTTCTGCACGCACCGGAGATTCAAATGGAGAACATCACTCAGATTGCCGACGTCATGAGCTTCACCGTGATTGCCGCGGGTCTGCTCATCGGCCTCGGCGCGCTCGGCACCGCGATCGGCTTCGCGTTGCTCGGCGGCAAGTTCCTGGAAGGCTCGGCCCGCCAGCCGGAGCTGACCGGCATGCTGCAGACCAAGATGTTCATCGTCGCCGGCTTGCTGGACGCGATTCCCATCATCGGCGTCGCCATCGCCCTGCTGCTGATCTTCGCGAATCCGTTCATCGGTCAGCTCGGCGGCTAATCCAAGCCGTTAGGTTCGATCGTCGCCAGGCGGCACGGGAATGGTCCCAGAGCCGCCGCTAGTGAATCGGAGTAAGCATGGATCCCACCATAACTATCGTCGTCCAAGGCTTCGCGTTCTTCGCGGTGGCCTGGCTGGTCATGAAGTTCGGCTGGCCGAACATCATCGCGGCGATCGAGGATCGGCAAAAGAAGATTGCCGAGGGTCTCGCGGCTGCCGAGAAGGGCGAAAAGAGCCTGGCGGAAGCCAAGAACTCGGCCAACGACATCATCAAGGAAGCGCACGCGCGCGCCGCGAAGATCGTCGAGCAGGCCAATCGCCGCTCGGCCGAAATGGCGGAAGAAGCGCGTGGCGTGGCCTCGGCGGAAGCCGAGCGCCTGGTGGCCACCGCTCGCCAGGAAGCCGCGCTCGAGTCCGGCCGTGCTCGCGAGCAGCTGCGTAAAGAGGCCGCCGGTCTGGCGGTGCTCGGCGCGAGCAAGCTGCTGAATCGCGAGATCGACCCCAAGGCGCACGCCGACTTGCTCGACAAGCTGGCGCTGGAGATCGAGCGCGGCTGACGCGCACGATCTTTATCACTGGAGCACTCATGGCCGAAAAAGCCACCATCGCCCGCCCGTACGCCAAGGCTGCGTTCGAATCGGCGCGTCAACACAACGCGTTCGAGCGTTGGTCCACGGTGCTGGCAACCGCCTCGTCGGTGGTGCAGGACGAGCGCGTTGCCCGACTGCTGTCGAGCCCGCGGGTCAAGCCGGAGCAGTTGACCGGCTTG
>NZ_DASWTF010000035.1:0-15627 GCF_036402275.1 Steroidobacter sp.
CTCGGAGACGGCCGGCATGCTGTTGTTCAACGTGCATCACATTGCCTCGGACGGCCGGTCGGGAGACATTCTGGTCGAGGAGTTCATCACTCAGTACGAAGCGATCAGGACCGGTCGCGCCGATCCGTTGCCGCCGTTGACAATCCGTTATGCCGACTATGCGCAGTGGCAACGAAATTGGCTGACGGGAGCCGTGCTGGAGCGACAACTCGGTTACTGGGAGCGCCAGCTGCTCGATCTGCCGCCGGTGCATAGCCTGCCATTGTCCCGCCCGCGTCCGGCGCAGGCGAGCTTCAAAGGAGCGCGCCACCCGTTTCATATCGACGCGGCCGCTCACCAGGCGCTGAAGCGACTGGCGCAAGAACGGCAAGCGACCTTGTTCATGGTGTTGCACGCCGCGGTGAGCATTCTGTTATCCCGGCACAGCAACAGCACCGACATCGTCATCGGCACGCCGTTGGCGAATCGTATGCAGAAGGAGCTCGAAGACATCATCGGGTTCTTCGTCAACACGCTGGTATTGCGCGCCGATTGTGCGGGCAATCCACGCTTCACCGACTACCTGGAGCGCATCAAGGCCGTCAATCTGGAGGCGCAGAGCAATCAGGACGTGCCATTCGAATATCTGGTGGAACGTCTGAAGCCGGAGCGAAGCACGCAATACAGTCCATTGTTCCAGATAGCCTTCACGCTAGAACATGGCGGAGAACAAGGCGGCACGGTCAAGCTGCCACACGTTCAGTTCAGTCCGGTGACGAGCGCGCAACCCGACACTCGCTACGAGCTCGTGTTCGACGCCCGAGAAATGGCGGACGGGATCGCGTTCCACATCGACTACAACACCGACTTGTTCGAGTCCGCCAGCATCGTTCGGATGGCGCAACATCTTGGCATTCTGCTCGACGGCATCGTGGCCGATCCGCAAACGCCGATCCACGCGCTGCCTCTTTTGAGCGAGCAAGAGCAGCACTATCTGCTGCACACACTGAACGCGACCCAGGCGGCGTATCCACAAGAGAAGTGCATCCACGAGTTGTTCGAAGCGCAGGTCGAGAAGACCCCGAACAATACGGCGCTCGTGTACGAACATGAGCAGCTGACGTATCGCGAGCTGAATGAAAGGGCCAATCGGCTTGCGCATTACTTACGCGCCGAGAGGCATGTCCAACCGGACGAGCTGGTGGGCATTTGCATCGATCATTCGACGGAAATGCTGGTCGCGATCCTGGGCATCCTGAAGGCCGGGGGCGCCTACGCGCCACTCGACCCGAAGTATCCACGGGCGCGCCTGGCATACATGCTCGAAGACGCAAAGCTGGCCACCGTCTTGACCAGGCAAGATGTGCTGGCCAACACGCCCATCGCCGACGAGCAGGCGGTGTGTCTCGACGATGCCGAGATTCGGGAATGCGTCGATGCGCGCCTCGCCACCAACATCGAGCCGCGACAGATCGGCTTGCGATCCCATCACATGGCCTATGTGCTTTACACCTCGGGCTCCACCGGAAATCCCAAAGGGGTGATGATCGAGCATGCCAGCGTCGTCAATCTCGCGCTCTCGACCCAGCGACGGTGCGGACTGGTGAGCGAAGACGGTGTGTTGCTGTTCTCGACCATCAACTCCGACCCGTCGGTCGCGAACATCTTCAGCGCTTTGGGCAGCGGTTGCAGGTTGGTACTGCGTTCGGAAGCCTGGCTGCAATCGACCGAGCAGTTCTGGGAACGTTGCGCATCGGCCGAGGTGACGATTCTCGATCTGCCGACAGCCTACTGGCACGAGCTTGCCAAGGATTCGCGACTCGTGCCGGCCCGCAGTGTCCGCAGAATCCATATCGGAGGAGAGAAGGTCAACCCGGCGATGGTCGCCGAATGGCACAACAAGGTTTCCCAGCGCATCACGCTCTCGAACGTCTATGGACCGACGGAAACCACGGTAGACGCCACGTTCGCCGAGCTCTCCGCAAGCGTCAGTCACATTGGCAGGCCGATCGAGAACGCGGGCCTGTATGTTTTGAACGGGGCGGCTGCTCTGGCTCCGCTGGGAGTGCCGGGTGAGCTGCACATCGGTGGCGCCGGACTTGCGAGGGGATATCTGAATCGCCCGGACTTGACTGCCGAACGCTTTGTCCCGAATCCGTTCTACGACCCGCAGGGCTCATCCAATAGCAAACGTCTTTATAAGACCGGCGACCTGGTGCGTTATCTGCCGGACGGCAATCTCGAATACATCGGCCGCGTCGACGATCAGGTCAAGATCCGAGGCTTTCGTGTCGAGCTCGGCGAGATCGAGAGCCGGCTTGCGCAGAATGAGAACGTTGCCGCCGCGGTGGTGCTGGCATGTGAAGATGCCGGCGGCGAGAACAGACTGGTGGCGTACATCACCGCAACGGACAGCCATCGCGAGGTTCGCGATCTGGTGGCGCAAGTCCGCGGGGATCTCGAAGCAACGCTGCCGGAATACATGGTGCCATCGCTGATCGTGCCCATCGACTCGATCCCGACGATGCCGAACGGCAAGGTGGACAAGAAGGCGTTGGCAGCGTTCCAGACCAGTCCGCCGGATATCGACTATGTCGGCCCGCGGACTGAAACGGAGCGCATGTTGGTGGCGATCTGGGCAGAGCTGCTGCATCTGCAGCCGCGTGAGATCGGCACCCGGGCGAATTTCTTCGATCTGGGCGGACACTCGTTGCTGCTCATCCGTTTGAGCTCCCGGATCGGCGACCAATTCGGCGTGCAACTGACCGCCCGGAAGTTGTTCGATTTGACCGATATCGTCCAGATCGGCCACTTCATCGACTCGGTGCTGGAGTTGAGGCGCATCGATCAACACTTCCAATCCCTGCCGACTCAAGGCGTCACCGAAGTAGAAATCCTGAACTAATCGATTCGAGTCGATCTCATGCGCGGCGCATTCACATTGGCAAGGCCAAGGGCATTGGTAAAACGCTTTCCGCTGCTCACGCGGTTCTCCGTGCTGTTGCTGGCGGTGGCGGCGTGCATTTTCTGGTTTGCCCATTCGATACTCGACACCGGTCTTCCGTCGGCCGAAATGGTGTTATCCGACGAGGGCCTCTCCGCGCCAGTGTCGATAACGCGCGACGCGCATGGTGTTCCGCATATCGCCGCGAAAACCGATGACGATGCCTTCTTTGCAATCGGGTATGTCCATGCCCAGGACCGCTTATGGCAGCTCGAGTTGCAGCGTCGAACGCTGCGCGGTGAGCTGAGCGCGGTGTTCGGTAAAGGCGCCGTACCGCAGGACATCTGGTTTAGAACGTTGGATGTGTACTCGGCCGCGAAAACGGCATGGCCAGTGCTGAGCAGTCAGGCGCAGGCATCGCTTGCAAGATACACGGCGGGCGTGAATGCAGGGATCGCCGCGCAACGCACGCTGCCGCTGGAGTTCACCATCCTCGGTGTCGAGCCGCAACCTTGGACCGAATATGACTCTCTGGCATGGATCAAGGTATTTGCGTTGGATCTCGGCGCGAACCTTCGTCTGGAGATGACGCGATACATTGCCGCGCAGGCGCTCACCGCAAAAGAGATGCAGACGTTCTTTCCGGAGTACCCCCACAACGCGCCGACGACGCTACAGCAGAAGACAGTCCACGCAAGCGATGCTGGGCAATCGGCGGATCTATTTCGTTTCTATCGGTTTCTGGCGCACGAGCGGAAATTTGGCGCAGCGGCCGTCGGCAGTAATGCATGGGTCGTGGCGGGACGTCATGGCGAACAGGGCGCGGCGCTGCTAGCGAACGATCCGCACCTCGGCCTGCAGATTCCTTCACCTTGGTATGCGATTCACGCCAAGGGCCGAAGCCTCGATGTGTCGGGCATGAGTCTCGTCGGCTTGCCACTGGTGATATTCGGGCGCAACCAGCGCATCGGTTGGGGCGGCACCAATATGATGGCCGATACTCAGGATCTGTTCTTCGAAAAGACCGATCCGAAAAATGCCGCACGCTACGAGAGCGCCGGGCGCTGGGAACATTTCGGCACTCGGGTGGAAACCTTGCGGATCCGCGCGGATTTTCCCGAACTGCTGCATGAGAAATATGGGCCGATAAGAATAGCGATACGGTCCACCAGGAACGGACCGGTCGTTTCGGATCAGTTCCGGGTGTTCGACCGCGCAGTAGCGTTGCGATGGACGGCGCTGGAGCCGGGCGACACCAGCTACGAGGCGTTCTATCGGATTCAGTTCTCCGCCAGTTGGGCCGACTTTTGCGACGCCTTGAGTTACCACGTGGCACCGGCCCTGAACATGGTCTACGCCGACCGTGGAGGGAACATCGGCTATCTTGGCGCGGGCAGGATTCCGATCAGAAAAACAGGCTCCGGTCTGTTGCCGTCGCCTGGCTGGGATGACGAGTCTGGGTGGACCGGCTACATCCCGGCCACCGCTTTGCCTCGCATCTACAACCCAGAGTCGGGTTTCATTGTCACCGCCAACAATAAAGTGACACGGGACGACTATGCCTATTTCATTTCTGACGACTGGGCTTCCCCGGCGCGCGCGCGGCGCATAACGCAACTGCTAGAAACACGGCTGCAGACCGGCAAGCCTTTGTCAGTCGAGGATATGAAGCGTGTCCAGGCGGATACGGTTGACGTGGAGGCCGAGCGTCTGATCGCCGAGTTGGTCGCCGGGTTCACTCCCGCGAACGACGATCAGCGGGCGGCGCTGCAATCCTTGCGGGCATGGCGCGGCGACATGGCTGGCGATAGTCAGCCGGCCGCGATTTTCAATGTTTGGATGCGTCACCTGCGCAAAGCTCTTTTCGAGCGGCAATTGCGCGGTTATTGGAACGAGCCGGAACAGGCCGCGCTGCTCGGTGATCTTCAGCAAAGCGTGAGTCTGGAAACCATCCGCGAAACGCTTGCCGATGAGCATTCGCCCTGGTGCGCGCGTCAAGTCGGATCGAACCGGCAAACATGCGCCGAGGTGTTGCAGTCGTCCCTGCAAGCGGCGTTGCTCGAGCTTCGCAAGCTGACCGGCAATCAGTCCATGTCCTCCTGGCGCTGGGATGAGTTGCAAGAAACCGTCTATGTGCACCGGCCCTTCAGCGAGGTGAAACTGCTGCGCGCGTTGTTCGAACGCAAGATCCCCAATGGCGGAACGCTGAACGCCGTGAATGTCGCCGCCGGTCCGTTTGTGGACAAAGAAGGCTTCTCGCAAGAGTTCGGGCCGAGCTTCCGGCAGATCCTCAGCATGGCGGAAGAGGGCGTCCGGCATGAATACATGAACTCCACCGGACAGTCCGGCAACGCCGTCAGCGGACATTACGCGGACATGGTCGAGCCATTTCGCGACGTGCGTTACTACCGGCTGTCCGCGGAGCCCGCCACCGCCGACGAGAATCCGCGTAAGGACGGCGTGTCAAATTGAAGCTGTTTTCAATACTGGCGAAGCATGCGCCGAACAAGGTCTTCTTCGCGATAGTCGCGGGCGCGCTATCGGGGGTGGCCTATGCCTTGCTGATACCGCTGGTCATGTATTCCCTGCCGAGCGAAGATGGCTCCTTCAAGGTGCTGCCGAGCGAGCCTCGCTACTTCTTCAATCTGGAGGTGTCGAATCCGACGATGGCATTGGTGTTCGCCATTGCCGTGCTGTTCATCTGGCTGTCGCGCACCTGGTCCGAAGTCACATTGACGCGGGTTTCGATCGGCATGGCTTCCGACTTGCGCGTGCAAATGTACCATCGGATCGCGCATGCGCCGCTGACGGCCATCGAAAGAATCGGCTTGCCGAGGCTGTCCACCGCCATCGCCTTCGACGTGCCCAAAGTCGTGCTCGGCGCGCAGTACATGCCTTCTGTGTTGATGGACGCAGTGACCTTGTCCGGCATGCTGCTGTTCCTGGCCTATCTGAATGTCGATGTGTTCTGGTTCGTGCTGAAGTGCATCGGCTTCGGCGTGCTGACGACCGATGCGATCTACCGACTCAGCGACCGATATCACGCGCGCGCCGCCGAGATCAACGACTCCCTGCAAGAGTCGATACACGGACTCATCGAAGGCTTCAAGGAGCTCAAGTTGAGCGACGAGAAGCGCGCGAAGTATTTTCAGAACGTGTTGCTGGCGCATGAAACCGCGTTCTCGAAGACGCAGAAAACCGGTTGCTCCGTCGACGCGGGTGCGACGCATTACGGCCAGATACTGAGCTTTCTGGTCATCGGCGCGGTGATTTTCATTTTCGTCAGCTATCACCCGGTCACCAACGAAAATCTGGTCGGCATCGTGATGACGCTGCTATACATCGCCACGCCGATCGGCTCGCTGCTCAGAACCCTGCCGTCGGTGAAGATTTCGAGGATTGCACTCAAGAGAGTGATGGAGTTGCTGGCGGAGCTTCCGGAGGAGAACATCGCCAAGGACTCCGTGCCGTCACCGGCGTGGGAGCGACTGCGGCTCGAGCAGGTGAGCTATCGGCATCAGCCCAAGGGGGAGGCTACCGCGTTTGCCGTCGGGCCGATCGATATCGAAATCAGAAAAGGCGCCATCACGCTGATCGTCGGCGGCAACGGCTCGGGTAAGTCGACGTTGGGTAAGCTGCTGACGCTGCACTACCATCACTGCGGCGGCGATATCTATTTCGACGACGAGCGCATCTCGCGCGACAACATCAACTCCTATCGGCAAAGAATCGCCGCGATCTATTCCGACTACTATTTGTTCGACCGGATCCTGACCGCCAACTGGGAGGAGGACACGGTGCGTCATTATCTGCGGCTGTTCGGGTTGGAAGAGAAAGTGACTTATCAGAACGGCATGTTCTCGACCCTGTCGTTGTCGGACGGTCAACGGCGGCGCATGGCGCTGGTGGCCGCGTTCGTCGAGGACAAGGATTTCTACCTGTTCGACGAATGGGCGGCGGATCAGGATCCGGCATTCAAACAGGTGTTCTACAGACAAATACTTCCATCCCTGCGAGCCAGAGGCAAAGCCGTGGTCGCCATCACCCACGACGATCGCTTTTTCGACGTGGCCGATACGCTCATCGTGATGGAGGAAGGCAAGGTGAGCTCCATCGAGCACTCGAGAAGGGAGCCATCCCGAGGTCCGGTGGTCATTTCATTGAAGGAGTAACTGTGGACGACATCGCCGCTGACACCAAGATGAAGCATATCGTCGCCGAGGAATATGTGACGGCGCTTCAGCAACACTATCCAGACCTGGCCTGGACCCAGACCGCGACACGACTGCTGGAAGCGCATCCCTTCGACTATGGTGCAGAGGGCCGTTACGAAAAGCCCACGCAGCGGGCGAACGACGGCATCACCGGCTGGATAACGCATAGCTTCGGTCCCCAGGGCTATAACATTTCCCGCGTCTACAAAGGGCTGCTGTGCGGGAAGTCGCCGATCGATCTCTGGCTGTATGCCGCGTGCCTGTGGGAGCTCAAGCCTCGTACCGTGATCGAGCTCGGCTCATTGCAAGGCGGCAGCGCGCTCTGGCTGGCCGATCAGGCGACTGCGATGGGGCTCGATTGCGAGGTGCATTCGTTCGATCTGTTATCCAAAGCGGTGAGCCCGCGAGCCCGGCATCCCAGCCTGCATTTTCATCAAGTGGATCTGAAGCGTCTGGAGTCGCTGCAGGTCGGGCTGCTGAAGGAGCTGCCGCATCCCTGGCTGGTCATCGACGATGCTCACGTGAATGTCCTGAATGTGCTGTCGGTGTTGCGTCAGTTCATGCAAGCGGGCGACTACTTCGTCAAAGAAGATTCCGATGGTCTGGGGACCACGACACAGAACGCCGAGTACCTGAGCCTGGCCGAGTCGCTGGGCTTCTACGTCGATCGAATCTACGCCGATGGCTTCGGCTTCAACGTCACTACCGCAAGAAACACCTGGTTCACCCTGCTTCCGGGGTGCGACGTGCACGTGCACGATCCGAAAGCACTCAGCGATATGACCTGGGAGGAACTGACGTGATCCAACCGACGTAGCAAGCGCCGATGCGATGGAGCGATACGCGGGACAGGAGGTTCAGATGCGGGATTTCATCAGGAAGCTGGCGAGCTCGGGCGTCCATCTGTATCTGGATGACGGCAAGCTCAAGCTGCGGAGCTACCAGCCAGGCGTCGAGCGCGCCTTTATGGATGAAATCCGTAGCAATCGCGAGGCGCTGGTTGCGTATCTACAGGATGGCATGGCCACGCGGGTGCCGACTACCGATGCGCGCGCGCGGATCGTGGAACGCGCGCGCATCGGCGATCGCGTCCGTACTTCGTTTGCCCAACAACAACTGTGGTTGATCGATCGCCTGTACGGTGGCAGTGCTCACTACAACATACCTGCGGCACTGCGCGTCACCGGCGATTTCGATCTGAAGCTTGCCGAATCGGCCTTCGATCGCATCGTCGCGCGCCACGCTCCTTTGCGGACGATATTTGTCACGGTCGGAGACGAGCCCTGGCAGGTCATCCGCGACGACGTGCGTCTGCAGCTGCGGGTGCACGATCTGCGCGGTCTGACGAAAGAGCAAATGGATGAGGCACAACGGCGGCTGATCCAGGAAGACGCTTCCGCGCCGTTCGACCTGGCTCAGGATCTGATGTTACGCGTCAGTTTCATCCGTTGTGGGGAGCACGACGGCATCCTGCTGTTCAACATGCACCACATCGCTGCCGATGCCTGGTCGACGGACCTGCTCCTCAAGGAATTCGTCCTTCAATATCAGGCTCTGCGTGAAGGGCGATCCAGTCCCTGGCAGCCTTTGACCATTCAGTACGCGGATTTCGCGGAATGGCAAAGGGATTGGCTGCAAGGCGCGGTGCTCGAGAACAGACTGGCTTACTGGACTCGGCAATTGGGTGACTTGCCCGAGGTGCATAGTCTGCCTCTCGATCGCAGCCGTCCGCCGCAGCAGCGTTTTCAGGGAGCGCGCCATGCCTTTATGGTTGACCCAAGGGTGCTCGATGAGTTGAAGGCGCTGGCGCACCGGCAGCGGGCTACGCTGTTCATGGTGTTGCACGCCGCGTTGAACGTATTGCTCGCTCGCCACAGCGACAGCACCGACATCGTGATTGCCACGCCGGTCGCGAACCGGCTGCAAAAAGAGCTCGAAAGCCTGATCGGTCTGTTCGTCAACACGCTGGTGTTGAGGACCGACTGCACTGGCAACCCGCCTTTCACCGAACTGCTCGAACGCGTCAGAACAGTCAACCTCGATGCGCAAAGTCATCAGGACCTGCCGTTCGAGCTGCTGGTGCGCAGTCTGCAGCCGGTGCGCAGCACCCAGTACAGCCCGCTGTTCCAGATCATATTCAGTATGGAGAACAGTGGCGGCGCCACTGCGGCCCCCATCGAATTGGACGGGCTACAGCTCAGTCCCGTGAACAGCGGTGTAGTGAGCGCCAAATACGATCTGCTGTTCCAGGCGACCGAGACGGCGCAAGGGCTCGCGCTGGCCATCGACTACGACATCGATTTGTTCGAGGCCGCCACCATCGTTCGGATGGCGGACCATCTCGGGCGCCTGCTGAAGGGCATCGCGGCCGATCCGCAGACCCCGATCCATTCGTTACCGATTTTGAGTGCGGATGAGCAGCGCCATCTGCTGCATACACTCAACGCCACGCAGGCGGTGTATCCGCAACAGAATTGTTTGCACGAGTTGTTTGAAGCGCAGGTAGCGAAGACGCCGAACTACACGGCGGTGGTGTTCGAAGGCGAGCGGTTGACGTATGCCGAGTTGAACGACCGAGCCAATCGCCTCGCGCATTACCTGCGTGAGGGGGGCGTCACCGCGGACACGCTGGTGGGCCTGTGTGTCGAACGCAGCCTGGAGATGGTGGTGGGGCTGTTGGGTATTTTGAAGGCCGGCGGCGCTTACGTGCCGCTCGACCCCGGCTATCCGCGCGAGCGCCTGGCCTACCTGATCGAAGACAGCGGCGTGCAATGGTTGCTGACGCAGGAGGCGTTGCAGGAGAAGGCATGGCAGTTGGTCGGTGAGCGTGTTCGAGTCCTGAGCCTCGATGGCGCCGAGCTGCAGTCGAAGCTGCAGCGTTGTTCGGCGGAGAATCCGCGCCGGTCAGCGGATCAGTCATCACGCAACCTGGCGTATGTAATCTACACCTCGGGATCCACCGGGCTGCCCAAGGGCGTGATGATCGACCACGGCAATGTCACGCGCCTGTTCGCATCGAGCGCGACGAAATTCGACTTCAATTCGCAAGACGTCTGGACGCTGTTCCATTCCTTCGCCTTTGACTTCTCGGTGTGGGAAATCTGGGGCGCCCTGTTGCACGGGGGCCGGCTGGTGGTGGTGCCGCACTGGGTCACGCGGTCCCCTTCGGATTTCTACGAGCTGATCGAGCGGGAGCGGGTCACGGTTCTCAATCAAACACCCCGCGCGTTCGAGTTGTTGATTGCAGTCGATGGCGAGCGGCAAGCCTCGTTGAACCTGCGCTACGTCATCTTTGGTGGCGAGGCATTGAACATCGCGCTGCTGCAGCCGTGGGTCGATCGGCACGGGGAGGCCGCGCCGCAATTGATCAACATGTACGGCATCACCGAAACGACCGTGCATGTGACGTATCGGCGCCTGTTGTCAGCAGATATCTACAATAAAGACAATCCGAGCGTCATCGGCCACGTGTTGCCGGATCTGTCGGCGGTGGTATTGACGTCGCAGCGAAGCCTTGCGCCGCTGGGTACGGCGGGCGAGTTGTATGTGGGCGGAGCGGGGCTGGCGCGCGGCTATCTGAACCGGCCGCAGCTGACGGCGGAGCGGTTTATCGACAATCCGTTTCACGATCCCAACGATCCAAACAGCAGTGCGCGCCTGTACAAGACGGGCGACCTGGTGCGTTATCTGCCGGATGGCAACCTGGAATATCTCGGTCGCATCGACGATCAGGTGAAGATTCGCGGATTCCGTATCGAGCTCGGCGAGATCGAAGCGCGGCTCGCGCAGCACCCCGCTGTGAAAGAGGCGGTGGTGCTGGCCAGACAGGACGGCACGGCGGGCAAGCGGCTGGTGGCGTATTACACCGCTGAAGAAGTAGAGCTAACAGCCGAAGCGCTGCGCGCGCACGTGCTGGAAGCGCTACCCGACTACATGGCGCCGGCGGCGTACGTGAAGCTGGACAAGCTTCCTCTCACCCGCAACGGCAAGATCGATAAAAAGGCCTTGCCAGCACCGGATGCAAGCCTGGTTGCGATTGAATATGTGGCTCCGAGAACGCAGACGGAACGGCAACTGGTCGAGATCTGTGGGCAGCTGTTGCAGCTGAAGCCGGAAGAAATCAGCACCACGGCCAATTTCTTCGCATTGGGCGGACATTCGCTGCTGGTCATGCGATTGGTGTCGTCGCTCCAGCAAGTCGGGCTGAAAGCGGACGTCAAGACGATCTACGGTGCGGCCAGCTTGGGAGCGTTGGCGGCTGCGTTGGATGATGCAGCGTCCGCGGAGCACAGGCCGTTCAGCGCGCCGGCCAATCTGATTCCACCGGCGTGCGATCGCATCGAGCCGGGCATGCTGCCGCTGGTCAGTTTGAGCGAGCAAGAGATCGAGCGGATCGTCGCCACCGTCCCCGGTGGTGCGAAGAACGTCCAGGACATTTATCCGCTGGCGCCGCTGCAAGAAGGACTGCTCTTCTTTCATCTCCTGCACCGACAGAACGATCCTTATCTGTTGTCGGTACTGTTGACGGTGTCGAATCAGGCGCAAGTCGACGCGCTTGCCGGTGCCCTGCAACGAGTGATCGATCGTCATGACGTGTTGAGAACGGCGATAGTGTCGGAGAATGTTTCCACGCCGGTGCAGGTGGTGTACAGGCGTGCCGATCTGCCGATCGAGACGATAGAGCTGGATCCCGCGCAGGATGCGGTGAGCCAGATGAAGGCGCGGTTCGATGAGCCGCAGGTGATGGATATTTCGCGGGCGCCGATGCTGCGAATCCGTGCGGCCAGGGATCCGCATTCGGAACAGGTGTATGTGCTGTTCCAGATCCATCACTTAATAGAAGACGCCACTTCGACCATCATTCTGGAAGCGGAAGTGCGAGCGTGCCTCGCGGGCCAGGCGGACCAACTGGCAATGCCGGTTCCCTACAGGGAATTCGTGGCGCATGCGCTCCATCAGGCCCGGCACAGCGATGCGGAAACCTTCTTCAGAAAGACGCTCGGAGATGTGACGACGCCGACCGCACCGTTCAACTTGCTGGCGGTGCGCGGCGACGGCACAGACATCGTCGAAGCCCGAAAGCTCCTCGATCTAGCCCTGGCGCAGCGCATCCGGCAAACGGCTCGGCATCACAAGTTCAGCCCAGCGGTTTTGTTTCATACCGCCTGGGCGATGGTGGTCGCCGTCTGCAGCGGCCGAAGCGACGTGGTGTTCGGCACGGTTTTGTCGGGGCGCCTGCAGGGCACGAGCGGCGTGCAGGACATGCTGGGCATGTTCATCAACACGCTGCCGTTGCGATTGCGGTTGGAGGGAATGAGTGTCGTGCAGATGGTGGCGCAGGTCGAGCGCGCCTTGCGCGATTTGCTTCCCTACGAGCAGGTCCCGCTGTCGCTGGCCCAGCAATGCAGCGGGCTCGCCGCGAATGCCTCCCTGTTCAGCGCGCTGTTCAATTATCGGCATTCACAGAGCGAGGCAGACCCGTTTGTGAATGCTGCCGTGGGAAGAGACGCTGGGATCACGCTCGTTCATGCGGTGGACAGAAGCAACTATCCCTTCATTGCCTCGATCGACGACACCAGGCAGGAGTTCTCGATCGATGTGCAAGTCGATCGGAGCATCGATCCGCACCGTGTAATCGGCTACCTCGAAGCGGCGCTCGCCGGGCTGATCGGCGCACTTCAGGAGCAGCCCGAGAAATCAGTTCTCAGCGTGTCGGTGCTGCCAGCATCGGAACGGCAATTACTCCTGCTCGATTGGAATGCCGCGCAGGGAGCATTTCCGCAGGACGCATGCCTGCACGAGTTGTTTGAAGCGCAAGTGGCGAAGACGCCGGACGACACGGCAGTGGTGTACGAAGATGAGCGGCTGACGTATGCCGAGTTGAACGACAAGGCCAATCGACTCGCGCATTACCTGCGGGAAGAGGGTGTCAAAGCGGACACGCTGGTGGGACTGTGTGTCGAGCGCAGTCTGGAAATGCTCGTAGCCCTATTGGGTATCTTGAAGGCCGGCGGCGCTTACGTGTCTCTCGAGCCTGAGGAGCCGTGCGAACGCCTGGCCTACATGGTCGAAGATGCGGGTGTGGAATGGTTGCTGACGCAGGACTCGTTGCTGGAGCAGGCCGGGCAGTTGGCCGCTGGGCAGACTCGACTGCGGGTCGTGAGTCTCGATGGCGCGCAGTTGCGGTCGAAGCTACAGCGTTGCCCAGCGGAGAATCCATGCCGGGCAGCGGAGCAATCATCATGCAACCTGGCATATGTGATTTACACGTCCAACTCGAGCGAGCAACCCAAGGGCGTGATGATCGAGCATCGCAATGTCACGCGACTGTTCGCGTCGAGCGCTTCGCCATTCGATTTCAATTCTCGAGACGTCTGGACGCTGTTTCATTCCTTCGCCTCCGATTTATCGGTGTGGGAGTGCTGGGGAGCCCTGCTGCACGGTGGCCGGCTGGTGGTGGTGCCGCACTGGGTGACGCGATCCCCGACGGACTTTCATGAATTGCTCGAGCACGAACGAGTCACGGTGCTGACTCAAACGCCGCGAGCCTTCGACCTGTTGATTTCAGTCGATGCCGATAAGAAAGCCCTGTCAGGGTTGCGTCACGTCATTCTGGCGGGCGAGACACCGTCTGACGATTCGCTGCAACGGATGCTGCGGCATGTGCCAGCACTCTGGACTTTGTACGGGTCGACCGAAGCGACGCTCGGCTCGACGGTGCATTACATCACCGCCGAACAGCCAAAGCGCTCGATCGGCCGTCCGCTCGCGAACACGCAGCTGTATGTATTGGATGCCAATCGCAATCCAGTGCCAATCGGTGTGACGGGCGAACTGCACATCGGTGGAACGGGCCTGGCGCGCGGCTACTTGAATCGTCCGGATCTGACGGCGGAACGTTTCATCGCCAATCCGTTCCACGACCCCAACGATCCTGCGAGCAGCGAGCGCTTGTACGTGACGGGCGATCGGGTGCGTTATCTGCCGGACGGAAGTCTGGAACACACGCCCATGCAGCCGCTGCCCGCGCCGGCGAGTGACAGCGAGATCGCCGTGTACGTCGCGCCGCGCACCGCGATGGAAGAAAAACTGGCGGGCATCTGGGGCGAGTTACTCGGCGTCGAGCGGGTCGGGGCCAACGATAACTTCTTCGATCTTGGCGGGCACTCGCTGATGGCGATGCGAATGCTGGCCAGGGATTTAGGGGCCAAAGTCGAGCTGTCCGAGTTGTTCGCCCGGCCGACGCTGACGAGTTTTGCGGAATATCTGCAGGCGGGTGGGACTGAGACGTTGCCTCCTCTGGAGCGAGTGAGCCGGGATCAGCCCTTGCCGCTGTCTCACATGCAGCAGCGCTTGTGGTTCCTGAGTCAGCTGGAAGGCGCGAGCGCGGCGTATCACATGCCCGGGGCGCTGCGGTTGCAGGGAATGTTGGATGAGGCGGCACTACAACGGGCGCTCGACCGGATCGTCGAGCGGCATGAAGTGCTGCGCACCGTGTTCCTGGATCGCGAGGGAGTTGCAGTCCAGGTAGTGACGGAGTCGATGAGATTCGCGTCGCAGAGATTCGATCTGAGTGCACTGTCGCCAGGCGAACGCGAGGCCGGCGTCGAGCAGCAGGCGCTACTGGAGACCCAGGAGCCGTTCGATCTCAGGAGCGGGCCGCTGATTCGCGGACGGTTGCTTCGATTGGGAGCCGAGGAGCACGTGCTGTTCGTGACGATGCATCACATCGTGTCGGACGGTTGGTCGATGGGAGTGCTGATTCGTGAGTTGAGCGAGTTGTACACAGCCTTTGCGGACGGGCGGAGCGATCCGCTGCCGCCGTTACAACTGCAGTATGCGGACTATGCAGCGTGGCAACGTCGCTGGCTGGATGGCGAGGCGCTGCAGGCGCAGGTGGCTTACTGGCGAGATCACCTCGAGGGTGCGCCGGCGCTGCTGGAGTTGCCGACGGATCGGGCGCGCCCGGCGGTGCAGAGCTATGCGGGCGACAACATCGAGTTTTCACTGGGGGCATCGCTGAGCGCGCAGTTGAAGAGCCTGGCACGCAGTCACGGAGTGACGCTCTTCATGGTGTTGCATGCGGGCTTGTCGGTGTTGTTATCGAGGCTGAGCGGTGAGCGCGATGTGGTGATCGGAAGTCCGGTGGCGAACCGTCCGCGCGTGGAGATCGAGGAGCTCATCGGCTTCTTCGTGAACACACTGGCGCTGCGATTGCGGCTGGAGGAGGACTGGAGCGTCGCCACGTTGCTGCAGCAGGCGAAGGCGGTGACGCTGGCGGGTTATGGCCATCAGGAGGTGCCTTTCGAGCAAGTGGTGGAGGTGTTGCAGCCGCCACGCAGTCTCAGCCACAGCCCGATCTTCCAAGTCCTGTTCGTGTTTCAGAACACGCCGCCGAGCACGTTGCAGTTGGGCGAATTGCAGCTGCAGACGCAGCCGCTGCCGCACTTCACCTCGCAGTTCGATCTGTCGGTGTCGATGGAGGAGACG